>NZ_JBHYIO010000024.1:0-193296 GCF_042740095.1 Nonomuraea sp. NPDC059023
ATCACCTGTCCGGTGATCCGTGAGATCGTCTCGGCCGACAACTGTGTGCCATACACCTGCTCCAGATGGTGGGTGATGTCGCGCACGCTCATGCCGTGCGCGTACAGGCTGATGATCATGTCGTCCAGGCCGCCGGAGACCCGCCCGGCCCGCTTGGGGATCAGCGCCGGCTCGAAACTCCCGGCCCGGTCTCGGGGCACGGCCACCCGGACCGGCCCGACCCCGGTCTGCACCGTTTTGCGGATCTTGCCGTTGCGGGAGTTGCCCGTCCCGTACCCGTCGAAGTCATGCTTGGTGTAGCCCAGATGCGCGCTCAGCTCGGCCTCCAGAGCCCGCTCCAGCACCGCCTTGACCAGCTCGCCCAGCATGCTGCCCTCACCGGTCAGCCGCAGCCCTCCGGCCTCGTCCCGGGAGCGGGCCAGCAGCTCATCCAGCAGCCGGTCACCCATCAACTCCCGGATCGGACGACGGGCCTTCCTCTCCGCCTCCACCCCGGTAGCCGAAAGATCACCTACAGTGGTCGACGTTGCGCCGTCGACACCCTCGATTACAGACACGTCGTTCTCCCCCCGAAGAAGCGGGCCCCCGCCCGCCGATCAATTACTTTCCAGCAAGATCACTTTCCACACCTGGAGAGATACCCCCGCGGCCCTGGACAGCGGGGGTGTCGGTGCGGACATCAGGCTGCGCGTGGCCGGGGTGGCGCGGACGTGGAGTGCGGCCTTGCGAGCCATGGGCGTGCGGGGGAGAGGCGCGGGCCGAGGGCCGGGCGGGGTCGGTGACGGGCCGGGGCGGGGTGGGGTGCCTCAGGTAGCCGTGAGGTTCTGTCGTGCTGCGCCTGCCCGCGCATGCCGTCGTGCTGCGGCCCGGACAGCGGAGGTGTCGGTGCGGGCATCAGGCTGCGCGTGGCCGGGGTGGCGCGGACGTGGAGTGCGGCCTTGCGAGGCGTGGGCGGGGAGTGCGTCGGACGTGGGGTTGGATTCCGGGTGCGGGGTGCGGGGTGCGGGGTGCGGGGTGCGGGGTGCGGGGTGCGGGGTGCCTGGGGGTGGGGCGTCTTACAGGTGGGCGCGGGGGGGGTTGGGGGGGGGGGGGGGGGGGGGGGGGGGGGGGGGGGGGGGGTGGGGGGGGGGGGGGGGGGGGGGGGGGGGGGGGGGGGGGGGGGGGGGGGGGGGGGGGTGCCTGGGGGTGGGGCGTCTTACAGGTGGGCGCGTAAAGCGGTGGTTAACGTAATTTCCGTACGTATACCGATATCGATACGGATATCCCGTCAAGCTGTCCAGTCTTAGTGTCAAGCCGCCACACCCCCCATCCTCCACGCCGGCCCGTCCACACCGGCGGGCCAGCGTGGACGGAACCCTGAAAGGACTGGCGAGTGAGACGCAGATCCGTCCTCGCGGCAGTCGCCGGGCTGGCCGTCACGGCCGCCATGGTGATCAATCCGGCCGCCGCTGCGGCGCCCCCCGGCGTCAACCCCCAAAAGAGCCTGACCGCCTCAGACCCGAAGAGCCTCGCCGCCACCGCGGCCGATCGGGCCGTTGCCAGCGGGCTGGACGAATTACGCAAGGGACCTGATGAGACGTACTGGCGCCGGGCGGTCACGCCTGGCGCCAGTGGCATGTTCTACGTGTCCTACGACCGCACCTACAAGGGCCTGCCGGTGGTCGGCGGCGACGCTGTCGTCGTGACCGACTCGCAGGGCCGGGTGCGTGACACCACCGCGGCCTCCGGCCCCGCGCCGGCCGATCTCGCGGTGCGGCCCGTGGTCAGCGCCGAGCGCGCGATCCGGGTGTCGAAGAGCCGCCTGTCGCGGGTGGACGTCACCGGTACGCCCCGCCTGGTCGTGCTGGCCTGGGGCGAGCGGCCGACGCTGGCCTGGGAGACCGTGGTGGAGGGCGTCGCCGCCCGTAAGCCGAGCAAGCAGCACGTCTTCGTGGACGCCCGCACCGGCAAGGTGGCCGACCACTACGACGAGGTCAAGGCCGGCACCGGCAACGGCTACTACTACCCGAACGTGACCATCGACACGAGCCAGTCCGGCGGCACCTACCGGATGGTCGACACCTCCCGTCCCGGCATCCAGTGCGGCGGTCAGAACGGCCAGCCGTACACCGGACCGGACGACGTCTGGGGCAACGGCTCCGGCACGAACCTGGAGACCGCCTGCGTGGACGCCCTCTACGGCGCCCAGCGCGAGTGGGACATGCTGCGTGACTGGCTCGGCCGCAACGGCATCGACGGCGCCGGCCGCGGCTTCCCGGCGCGTGTCGGCCTGGCCGACGTCAACGCGTACTGGAACGGCAGCTACACCAACTTCGGCCGCTCCCAGGACAACCAGCGCCAGGTCACCCCGATCGACGTGGTCGGCCACGAGTACGGCCACGCCATCTTCCAGACCACGCCCGGCGGCGCCGGTTCCGGCAACGAGAACGGCGGCATCAACGAGGGCACCGGCGACATCTTCGGCGCTCTGACCGAGCACTACGCCAACCACCCGAACGACCCGCCGGACTACGAGGTGGGCGAAGAGGTGAACCTGGTGGGCGACGGCCCGATCAGGTACATGTTCGACCCGTCGCGCGTCGGCGACCCGAACTGCTGGTCCACCGCGATCCCGAACACCGAGGTGCACGCGGCGGCCGGTCCGCTGAACCACTGGTTCTACCTGCTGGCCGAGGGCAACGCGCCCGGCGGCGGCAAGCCGAACAGCCCGATCTGCTCCGGCGGGCCGAGCTCGGTGACCGGCATCGGCATCCAGAAGGCCGGCAAGATCTTCATGGGCGCCCTGGCCCGCAAGACCTCGTCCTGGCGTTACGCCGGCGTCCGTTCGGCCTCGCTGGCCGCGGTGGTGGAGCTGTACGGCGCCAACAGCGTCGAGTGCGCCACGACGAAGGCGGCGTGGAACGCGGTGAGCGTGCCGGTGCAGACCGGCGAGCCGACCTGCCAGCAGCCCGGCCAGGACTTCTCCATCTCCACCAACCCGGCGACGGGGACGGTGCAGCCGGGTCAGACGGCCACGACGACGGTCGGCACCCAGACCACGTCGGGTGCCGCGCAGACGGTCAACCTGACCGCCTCCGGCGTGCCCGCCGGCGCCAACGCCAGCTTCAGCCCGGCGTCGGTGACCAGCGGCAACAACAGCACGCTGACGATCACGACCAGCTCGACGACGCCGCAGGGCGCCCACACCATCACGGTGACGGGCACCGGCCAGACCGCCACGCACACGGCCACCTACCGGCTGACCGTGGGCACCACGACGGTGGATCCGCCGGACATCAGCCTGACGAACGTCAAGGCGCACATCTCGCAGTTCCAGACGATCGCCACCAACAACGGCGGCAACCGCAGGTCGACCGGCGCCGGCTACACCGCCTCGGTCTCCTACGTGGAGCAGAAGCTCCAGGCCGCCGGCTTCGAGGTACGCCGCGTGGCGTGCGGTTCGACCTGTACCTCCGGGGCGGGCCCGAACCTGATCGCCGACTGGCCGGGCGGCGACGCCAACCAGGTCATCATGGCCGGCGCGCACCTCGACGGCGTCTCGGCGGGACCGGGCATCAACGACAACGCCTCCGGCTCGTCGGCGTTGCTGGAGGTCGCGCTGACGCTGGCGGCGACGCGGCCGAACATGCTCAAGCACGTCAGGTTCGGCTGGTGGAGCGACGAGGAGCAGGGTCTCAACGGCTCAGAGGGCTACGTGGCCACGCTGAACCAGACCGAGCGCAACAAGATCCAGGTCTACCACAACTACGACATGGTGGGCTCGCCCAACGGCGGCTACTTCATCAACAACATCAACACCACGGCCGCCCAGCACCTCAAGGCGTTCTACGACCGGCTGAACCTGCAGCCGGAGGAGAACACCGAGGGCGCCAACCGCTCCGACGACGCCACCTTCCGCAACGCGGGCATCGCGACGTCGGGTGTGGCCGCGGGTGCCAGCTACACCAAGACCCAGGCGCAGGCGGCCAAGTGGGGCGGCACGGCCGGACAGGCCTACGACCGCTGCTACCACGCGGCGTGCGACACCTCCGCCAACATCAACGACACGGTCCTCGACCGCGCCTCCGACGCGGTGGCGTGGGCCATCTGGAAGCTCGCGGTGGGCACGGACAACCCGAACCCGCGCGACTTCTCGATCGCGGCCAACCCGTCGTCCGGCACCGTTCTGGCCGGCAATGCGGCGACGACCACGATCAACACGCAGACGACGGCCGGCACCGCGCAGACGGTCAACCTGACCGCCTCGGGCCTGCCCGCCGGCGCCAACGCCACCTTCAACCCCGCCTCGGTCACCTCCGGAGCCAGCTCCACGCTGACGATCACCACCAGCGCGTCGACCCCGACGGGCAACCACTCGGTGACGATCACCGGCACCGGTGAGACCGCGACCCGCACCACGGTGTTCACGCTGAACGTGACGGGCGACACGGGCGGCCGCACGTTCCGCAACGACACCGACTACCAGATCCGCGACTTCACCTACATCCAGAGCCCGATCACCTCCACGGCGACGGGCACGGCGCAGTCCCCGGTGACGGTCACGGCCACCAGCAACCACACCTGCCTGGAGGACCTGGACATCTGGCTGCAAGGCCCCAACGGGGCGTGGCGCCAGATCAGGGCCGCCGGCGGCACCTCCTGCTCGGCCTTCGGCACCCGGACCTGGTCCGTGCCGGTGACCCAGCAGGCGAGCGGCCGGTGGGTGCTGTACATCGAGGACGTCTACGCCCAGGACCAGGGCGTTCTCGACTGGTGGAGCATCAAGGTCTGATGAGTCACCCGGGTCCCGGCCGCTCGGCGGCCGGGACCCCCTCAGCCGCGAGCGCGGACACGACCTCCGTCCGCGAGCGCACTCCGAGTTTGCGCAGGAGGGTCGCCACGTGAGTCTCGACCGTCCTGCGCGACAGGAACAGCACCTCCGCGATCTCCTTGTTGGTACGGCCCAGCGCCACCAGCCTGGCCACCTCCCGCTCCCGCGGCGACAGGACACCTTCGCTCTTGCGCCGCACGGTCGGGATGGCGACGCCGCACTCGCGCAGCGCGTGCCGGCAGCGGGCGGCGTCCCGGGTGGCCCCCAGCGCGGCGAAGCGTTCCGCGGCCTCGGCCAGCGCGGTGGCGGCGGCCGTACGGTCACCCAGGGCGAGATTGGAACCCGCTTCGGCCTCTCCGGCGCGTGCGGCGGCGTAGGGCTGCGGCATGGCGGCGTAGGCGGCGCGGGCCAGCGCGAACCTGGCGGCGGCCGCCTCGTGCCGGCCGGCGGCGGCCTCAAGGGTGCCGCGGGCCAGGTCGAGCGCGGCGGCGCTGGAGGGCGCGCGCCGGCCGACGACTCCTTCGGCGAAGCCGGCGGTCAGGTCCGCCGCCTCCTCGGCCATCCCGCCGCGCAGCAGGGCGTTGACCGCGGGGACCAGCAACTGGTCACCCCAGACCCACAGGCCCTTGCCGCGCAGCCGTTCCACCGCGCGTACCGCCTCGACCACGGCCGGGGCCTCCTCGCCGCGGGCCAGGTGCAGCTCGATGAGGCCGCCGCTGGCGGCCAGCGCGAGCGGCAGGTAGCCGGCGTGGGGTTCGTCGAGGCCGGCGGCGTGCAGGTGGGCGGCGGCCTCGGACCACTCGCCCGAGGCGAGCGCGAGGCGGCCGATGACGAAGTGCGCGTCGAGGGTCGCGACCGGGGTCTCCTCGAACTGCTCGATCGCGGTCGCCGCCCTGGCGCCCAGGCCCTCCCAGCGCCCGGTCAGCCAGGCCAGGCGCAGGTCCACCCCCTCGGCCAGGTTGGTGTGGAAGAAGGCACCGGTCTCCAGGGCGAGCGTGCGGCCCAGGCGGCCGAGGTCGTCGGCCTCGCCGTACAGGCCGAGGGTGGCGGCCAGGTCGTAGAGGTTGCAGTAGGCGCGGGCGACCTGCCTGCGTACGGCGGCCGAGGGGTCGGAGGCCGGCAGGCGGGCGATGAGCTTACTCGCATCGGGGGTGCCCATCGCCATGGCCAGCGCCGCCCTGTTGCCGAGCACGGCCGCGCTCACCTCGGGGTCGTCGGTGGTCGCGACCAGTTCCTCGGCGCGAGCCATCCACTTCTCGTGCACGGCCAGGGGTTCGGTGCCCCACCAGGGCATGGCCAGACCGGCCAGGCCCCTGGCCGCCAGCGCGGGGCGGTCGTCCAGTTCCTCCACGGCGGTCAGGATCACCGGCGGCCCGGTGACCATGTCGCCCATCTGGGCGAACAGGATGAGGCCGAGGGCCAGCCTGGCCTGGCCGCGCAGGTCGCGGGAGAGCGTGTTGTCCGTGAGCACCTGCTTGAGCAGCCGGGTCACGCGGGGCACCGACAGCCCGGCCACGGCCAGGCGGCCCATGGTCAGCACCAGCGCGACGCGTTCCGAGCCGGGCAGTCCCGGGTCGGCGACCATCTCCTCGAGGAGCTGGATCGCCAGTGCCACGTCGCCGAGGGCGGCCGCCTGCTCGGCGGCGGCGGTGCCGTAGCGCAGCCAGGCGTTGGTGTCGCCGGACCTGCGGGCGTGGAAGGTGAGCTGGACCAGCGAGGGCGGGTCCTCGCCTGACAGGGCCCGCACCGCGCGCTCGTGGGCCATTCTGCGGTCGGGGCCGGGGATGGTGTCGTAGACCGCCTCCTGGGCGAGGGCGTGGCGGAAGCCGTACCGGTTGCCGGGGTATTCGTGCAGGACGCCGAGGGCGAGCGCCTCAAGGAGGCCGCCCCCGTCACCGGCGACGGCGGCGAGCTGCGGCTCGCCCGAAGGCAGGCGGAGTACGGCGGCCGCCCGGACGGTGCCGAGCGCGGCGGGGGAGAGCCTGGCCAGCTGCTCGGTCATGGACTCGCGCAGCAGCAACGGCACTCCGGCGTGTTCCAGGGCCTCGGGGCTGCGGTCGTCGCCCAGCGAGCGCACGACCTCCTCGACCAGGAACGGGATGCCGGAGGTGCGTTCGTGCAGGCGGGTGGCGAAGGCGGAGGGCAGGTCGTCGCGGCCGAGCAGGCCCGCGGCCAGCGTGCCGACGTCGCGCGCGTCGAGCGGGCCGAGCGGGATGACGACGGTGGTGGCCTCGGGGGCGTGGCGGTAGGCGGAGCCGAGCGGCAGCCCGGCGGCGGGCAGGTCGCGCCTGCGGTAGGTCATGACCAGCGACAGCCCGTCCGGCGGCCGGCGGCGCAGGAACCGCAGCAGATCCTGGGTGCCGTCGTCGGCCCAGTGCAGGTCCTCGATGACCAGGACGGTCGGCCCGGCGGCGTCCAGCAGGCCGTGCACGGCGCGGAAGAGGCGGTGGCGCTCGGCGTCCGGGTCGGTGAGGGGCGCCGGCGCCACGGGTAACACGTCGCTCAGCTCGGGCAGATGGCCGCGCAGCGCACCCGTGACGGGATTGAGCTTGTCCGGGTACGGCAGGCGCCCCATCAGATCGCGTAACGCCTCGAAGACCGGCCCATAGGGGAACGGCTCGCGCAGCTGATGGCAGTGCCCGAGCAGCAGGCTGCGCCCGGACGCACGGGCGTGGACGGCCGCCGCGTGCACCAGCGTGGTCTTGCCGATGCCCGGCTCGCCCTCCACCAACGCCACGGACGGGGGAGCCGTCATCGCCTCGCGCAGCGACTGAAGCGCGGCGTCCCGCCCGACTAAACCTGGCCAATCGCGCATGAATGACTCCGAACGGCTAGGTGAATCCTCCCGGACGTTATCCACCGCAGCCACGTGGTTCAATCCCGGAACATAACTCCCGGGTTGCGATGCGATGTCAAGTGCCTTCTTCAGCGGTGGCGGCGCTTCCAGCGCACCTTGTGCGGCTTGCGGTGGTTGCCGCCGCCGCGATTCCAGCGCACCCGCTGGTGGCGGGCCTTGCGGTCGCGTCCCGCCTTGCGCTCGGCCGCCTGGGCCTCCTTCAGCCCCGGAGTGAATCCACCGCCGAAGCGTGACATATCCGGATGGGCAAAGCCATGGCTTCGTACCCCCCGCAACGCCGACTCCATCGACCGCACCCAGATCGGGCCCGGCAGCGAGGCTCCCTGGACCGAGCCGTAGTACTGGTCGCCGATCTGGACGCCGCGCAGCGGGTAGCGGTAGGAGCCCCGGATGTCGCCGACGCTGACCGCCGCCGCCAGGTCCGGGGTGTACCCGGCGAACCACGCCGAGGTGTAGCCGTTGTTGGTGCCGGTCTTGCCGGCGGCGGGCCGGCCGATGCTCTGGCCCTTCATCGTGCCCTTGCTGAACACCCCGCTGAGCACGTGGTTGACCGCGTCGGCCACGCGCCGGTCGAGCGCCTGCTCGCAGGAGGGCGGCACCGCGGTCCTGCCGGTGTCGCCGCCGGAGATCTCCAGGATGGCCTGCGGCTCGCAGTAGCGGCCCCTGGCGCCGAAGGCGGCGAACGAGGCGGCCACAGTCACCGGGTCCATCTCGTTGACGCCGAGCGTGAACGTCGGCACCTCGCGCAGCGCCGTCCCGTCGGCTCGGCTGACGCCGAGCGCCTGCGCGGTCCTGACCACGTTGCAGAGGCCGACCTTCTCCTCCAGCATCATGTAGAAGATGTTGACCGACTGCCAGGTGCCGGTCTCCAGGCTGTGCGGGCCGCCCTTGCCCTCGCCGCTGGCGTTGTAGACGCGGGCGTTGCGGTCGTTGACCGCGTTGCCCCGGCAGTCGCGGTAGCCGCTCGCGGGCACCAGCGCGCCGGGCGTCTGGAAGCCCTGGCCGAACCGCCAGCCCTGCTGCAGGGCGGTGGCCAGCGTGAACGCCTTGAACGTCGAGCCCGCCTGGAAGCCCTGCCCGCCGCCGTGCATGACGTCGGCGGGGAGGTTGAAGGTGGTGTTCGGGCCGTTCTTGCGGTTGCCGGGGTTGTTGCCGAAGCGCTTGCTGGCCGCCATCGCCCTGATGCGGCCGTTGCCGGGCTCGACCATGGCCTCGGCGGCCACCTCGGTGTCCTCCGGCCGTACCTGCGCGGAGATCGCGCGCTCGGCGGCGCGCTGCGCCCTCGGGTCGAGCGCGGTGCGGATCGTCAGCCCGCCCCTGGCCATGCGCCGCTGCCGTTCGGCGGGCGTGTTGCCGAAGACCGGGCTGGAGAGCAGTTCCCGCTGCACGTACACGCAGTAGAACGGGTAGGGGCTCTGGGCGCAGCCGCCCGGTTGCGGCGCCAGCTTGAGGCCGAGCCTGGCGCCTTTGGCCGCCGCGGCCTGCGGCCCGGTGATCATCCCGAGCGCGGCCATGCGGTCCAGGACGAGGTCGCGCCGCGCCTTCAGCCGCGCCTGCTGCCTGCGCCCGAGCGAGGGGTCGTTGGCGTACGGCGAGCGTACCGCCCCGGCCAGCGTGGCCGCCTGGGTGAGCGTGAGCTTGGCCGAGGAGGTGGAGAAGAAGCGCTGGGCGGCGGCCTCGACGCCGTAGGCTCCGGCGCCGAAATAGGCGATGTTGAGGTAGCGCTCCAGGATCTCGTCCTTGCGGTACTTCTCCTCCAGCGCGAGCGCGTACCGCAGCTCGGTGATCTTCCTGGCCATGCTGGGCGCCCGTGCCCGGTCGCGCTCGACCTCGCTCTGCGCGTTCTCCACCAGGATGTTCTTCACGAGCTGCTGGGTGAGGGAGGAGCCGCCCTGCCGGATGCCGCCCGCCTGGCTGTTGGTGATCAGTGCCCGGATCGTGCCCTTGACGTCCAGGCCGCCGTGCTCGTAGAAGCGGGCGTCCTCGATGGCCACGATGGCCTGGCGCATGACCGGCGCGACCCCGGCCAGCGGCACCTCGGTCCTGTTGGCGGTGTAGAACTGCGCGAAGACCTCACCGTGCCGGTCGAGGAGCCGCGTCACCTGGGAGAGCGGCTCTTCGCGGGGGGCGGGCGGCAGGTCGGTGAAGGTCGCGGCGAGGTTCTTGGCCGTGAGCCCCGCGCCGCTGACGGCGGGCACGGCCAAGGCGGCCGTGAGCACCCCTCCGAGAGCCCCCACCACCCCCAAAGCGCCGACGGATTTGAGGACAGTCACGAAGGATGATGTACGACCTGGTGATCAGCGGCAAACGCCCGCTTCCAACTCTTTACCGGCGCCTTTGGATGTTCAATCCGAGCATCTTGAACTGCTCGAAAGGCCGGTGATATCCGCGTTCGATGTGGTGTACTCCGCGCAGCGTGGACTGCCCGTCGGCCACCGCCGCCGCCAGCACCGCGGAGAAGCCGGCGCGGATGTCGGGCAGCCGCACGTCGGCGCCCTTGAGCTGCGACACGCCCCGCACGACCGCCGAGTGCTTGGCGTTGGTGTCGTGGTAGCGGCAGGCCGGGCCGCCCAGGCACTGGTCGAACACCTCGATCTCGCAGCCCATCTCCTGCAGCGCGGGCACGTAGACCAGACGGTTCTCGAAGACGGTCTCGTGAAGCACCGACATGCCCTGGCTCTGCGTGAACAGCACCATGAGCGGCGTCTGCCAGTCGGTCATGAACCCCGGATGGGTGTCGGTCTGCACCGCCGCCGAGCGCAGGCCCTCGGGCGGGGCGGTCGCGCACAGGTACTCGTCGTTGATCTGGAACTGGGCGCCCATCCTGGCCAGCGTGGTGATCGCGGTGACCAGGCGGTCCTGCGGGCAGCCGTGCACGCGTACCTCGCCGCCGGTCACCAGCCCGGCCGCCAGGTAGGAGAAGGCCTCGATACGGTCGCCGGCCAGCCACGTCTGGGCGCCGTGCAGGCGCTCGACGCCCTCGATGACGATCCTGCGGTCGGGCGAGAGCTCGATCCTGGCGCCCATCCGCTGCAGGAACAGCGCCAGCTCCACGACCTCCGGCTCCATGGCCGCGTTCTTCAGCACGGTCTTGCCCTCGGCCAGCACCGCCGACATCAGCACCGTCTCGGTGGCGCCGACGCTCGGGTAGGGCAGCACGAGGCGGGTGCCGTTGAGCCGCTTGGCCTTGGCGTAGACGCCGCCCTCCTGGATGTCGACCTCGGCGCCCATCTGGCGCAGCGCGTCGACGTGGAAGTCGATGGGCCGCCGGCCGATCGGGTCGCCGCCGACCAGCGGCACGAACGCCTCTCCGGCCAGGTGCAGCAGCGGGCCGAGCATCAGGATGGGGATGCGGTTGAGCCCGGTGTACTCCTCCGGCACCCTCGGCCGGATCTCCGGCCCCTGCTCGATGCGGATCTCGCCGTCGTCGATCTCCACGTTGATGCCGAGGGCGCGCAGCATGGCGGCGGTGATGCCGACCTCGCCGACCTCGGGCGCGTTGCCGATCGTGCTCTCCCCGGTGCCCAGCATGGCGGCCACCATGTGCTTGGAGACACCGTTCTTGGATCCCCTGACGACGACGTCCCCCCGCAGCGGTCCGGAGGGATCGATCAGCCAGACCTCTTCATCGCTCATCCGGACATTGTCCCGCGTTACCGGAGGCGCTGGTGCGATGTCCGCCTCGGCGTGTTCGGGTAGGTACCGAGATACCATCGAGCGGTTCGGGCATAGTTGCGAGGGAGAGTGGCGTGGTACGGCATGTGCGGCCTTTCGCGGTGACCGTGCTTGTCATGGCGGTCCTGGGGGTTCTGGCCGGTCTGGCCTGGTCGTACGCGGCTCCGCGCGCGGCGATGGCGGTCACCGAGAAGGGCCCCGCGCTGGCCGACCCGTCCACGCAGGCGCTCATCGCCGCCGACGGATGGTTCGCGGCGATCACCGGCGGGCTCGGCCTGCTGTGCGGGGCCGCCGCGTGGTTCCGCAACCGGCGCGAGCAGTTGCCCGTGCTCGCCGGGCTCTGCGCCGGCGGCGTGCTGGCCTCCTTCCTCACGCTGTGGGTCGGCTCCGCCGTCACCATCGGCGTGGTCACCGTGGAGGCGGCGGCGCCCGGCCTGAAGGTGGTGCCGGGGTCGCTGGAGCTCACCGCGCGCGGGGTGCTCGTTGCCTGGCCGCTGCTGGCCGTGGCGCTGTTCGGCCTGCTCGAAGGCATGCACGGCTACCGCGACTCGGCGCTGCGCAAGCCGTACGGGATCTAGAGGGTGGGGCGGCGGGAGCCGTACCCGGTGGCCTGCTCGAAGGCGCGCGCCACGCGCAGGACGCGCGCGTCGGCGAAGGGGCGGCCGACGATCTGCACGCCGACCGGCAGCCCGTCCGGCGTGAAGCCCGCGGGGACGCTGGCGGCGGGCGCGTGCAGGACGCTGATCCAGTACGCCGAGCGCATCCACGACAGGTAGTCGGGCAGCCGGACCCCGTTGATCTCGGCGACGTACGGGTCCTCGACCGGGAAGGGCGGCACCTGGCTGACGGGGGCCAGCAGGACGTCGTAGCGATCCCAGAACGCGGTCATGCGGTGGTAGAGGCCGGTGCGCAGGCGTTCGGCGCGGGCCAGGTCGGCGCCGGTGAGCAGGCGGCCCTGTTCGGCGTTCCAGCGGGTGTTGGGGCCGAGGATGTCCAGGTCGGGGAAGGCCAGCGCGTAGTACCAGGCCCGGTAGATACGGAAGGCGTCGTCGGCGTCGGACAGGTCGAGGTCGACCCGCTCGACACGGGCGCCGAGCTCTTCCAGGATCCGCGGCGCGTTCGCAGTGACCTCGGCGGTACGCGGGTCGACGGGCAGTCCGCCCAGGTCGGGGCTCCAGGCGACCCTCATGTGTTCCACGGACTCGATGGGATCGGTGCGGAAGGGCTCGGTGACCGCGAACGGCGAGCCCGGGTGGAACCCGGAGACGACCTGCAGCATCAGCACGAGGTCGTCGACGGTCCTGGCCATGGGGCCGGGGACGGCGAGAGTGTACCAGGCCGCCTTGTCGGAGATCGCCGGCACCCGGCCGGGCGTCGGCCGCAGCCCCACCACGTTGCAGAACGAGGCCGGATTGCGCAGCGAACCGCCCATGTCCGAGCCGTCGGCCAGCGGGATCATCCCGGCGGCCAGCGCCGCGGCCGCGCCGCCGCTGGAGCCGCCCGCCGACCTGGTCAGGTCGTAGGGGTTGCGGGTGGCGCCGAACACCTCGTTGACGGTGTGGGAGCCGGTGCCGTACTCGGGCGTGTTGGTCTTGCCGATCGTGACCGCCCCGGCCGCCTTGAGCCGCTGCACGATCAGGTCGTCCTTCTCCGGCACGTGGTCGGCGAAGGCGGGCGAGCCGTACGTGGTGCGCAGGCCCGCGGTGTCCACGAGGTCCTTGTGCGCGACGGGCAGCCCGTGCAGCGGCCCGGCGGGCGCGACGGAGTCCAGCGCCCGCGCGGTGTCCATGGCCTGCTCGGCGGCGAGCGTCACGATGGCGTTGACGCGGGGATTGACCTGTTCGATGCGGTCGAGGTGGGCCTGGAGCAGCTCCACGGCGCTGATGTCGCGGGCGCGCAGCAGCCGGGACATCTCGGTGGCCGTCAGATAGTGCAGATCCGTCACAGGGCGATCCTACGAATCCTCCCCCGGGGGGAGGCGCACCCGCCCGTCCGCCGGCATCGTCGGACCATGGTCAAGGCGCCGCTGAAACCCCGCTTCGTCGCGCTGGGCCTCGACTATCTCGTCATCCTGGGCTGGCTCGCCGTCCTCGCGGTGGCCGCGCCGGCCTGGTCGTGACCACCGTGGACGGCGGGCGGCCGGGGCCGGGCCGGGTGCTGGCCCGCAACGCGGTCAAGCTCCTGCCCTGGCAACTCGCCCACATGGCGGTCATCCGGACGGTCCACACCCCCGGCGAGATGGGCGTGACCGTCCTCGCGGCCCTGATCGTCTGCTACGCGATGGTGCTGCTCACGCTGGTGCTCCTGCTCGCGCGCCGTGACCGCGCCGGCCTGCACGACCTGGCCGCTGGTACGCGCGTGGTCAGCCGGTCTTAGCGATCGGAGCTGTCGTGGCCCGGGTCAGCCCGACGAGGTTGCCCGGCGCCGTCTCGATCTGCAGCCCGCGCCGCCCGGCCGAGAAGTAGATCGTCTCGAAGCCGAGCGCCGACTCGTCCACCACGGTCGGCAACTGCCTGCGCTGCCCGAGCGGGCTGATGCCGCCCACCACGTAGCCGGTGACCCGCTCGACCTTGGCCGTGTCGGCCATCGCCGCCCGCTTGCTCCGGAGCGCCGCCGCGAACGCCTTCAGGTCCAGCTTGCCCGCCACCGGCACCACCGCCACCGCCAGCCCGCTCTCCACCTCGGCCACGAGCGTCTTGAAGATCTGCTCGTACGGCAGGCCGAGCGCGTCGGCCGCCTCCTCGCCATAGGCCTGCGCGTTCGCGTCGTGCTCGTACGGATGGAGGGTGAAGTCCGCTCCCGCCTTGGCCAGCGCCACGGTGGCCGGGGTGCCCTGACCGCCGCCTTTGCTCTTCTTGCTCACAACACTTCATCGTACTCAGGATCTACAATGTAAAGGCGTCAGGAACGAAACGCGCGGCCCGGGGTGTGGCCGAAAGCGTGCCGGAAGGCGTCGATGAAGGCGCTGGCCGACGACCAGCCGCACCGGTGGGCCACGGTGGTGACCTGGAGGCCCTCCGCCAGCAGGATCAGGGCGTGGTGCAGGCGGGTCTGTGTACGCCACTGCGGGAAGGTCATGCCGAGTTCCGCACGGCAGAGCCTGGCCAGGGTGCGGTCGCTGGTGCCCGCCGCCGTGGCCAGCTCCGGCAGCGTACGGTCGCCGGCCGGATCGGCCCGGACCATCGCGCAGACCGCGGCCAGGCGGGGGTCGCGCGGCGCGGGCAGGTGCACCGGGTGCTCGGGGGCGGGGGAGCGGCGCAGCCGGTCGAGCAGGACGGCGCGCAGCAGCGGGTCCCCCGGCTCCTCGGAGCAGGCCACGATCAGCTCGCGCAGCAGCGGCGTCACGGCCAGGACAGCGGGTCGCTCCAGGCGCAGCGGGTTCTCGGTGAAGCCGATCAGGCGCAGGTCGGTACGCCCGTAGGCACGATGCTCGTGGACGGTGCCCGCCGGGATCCACAGCGCCCTGTTGCCCGGCGCCACCCAGGTGCCCGCGCCGGTGGTGATGGAGATGACGCCCTCGTAGGGATAGGCGATCTGGTGGTCGTCGTGCCGGTGCGCGTCGATCTCGCCGCCGCCGGGCAGGGGACGGGTCCCGGTGGGGGCCTCCGGCATGTGCCGCACCATCCGGGTGTCTCCTCTTCGGCTGCTTGGCGATTTTCCGGCATATGTTGGCACTTTATCGGAAGCGCGCCACGTGCCCCGGCGGCGACGATCGAGGGGTGCGGATCAACAGGATGGGCGTGCTGGCCGCCGGCCACGCCAGTGTCGACTTCTACCAGGGCGTCGTCCCGGCCATGGTGCCGTTCCTGGTGGCCGAGCGGCACTACGGCTACGTTGCCGCCTCCGGGATCGTGCTGGCCGCCACCCTCCTGTCGTCGGTCGTGCAGCCGGTGTTCGGCGCGATCGCCGACCGGTGGCGGCTGGCGTGGCTGATCCCGGTGAGCATGCTGGTGACCGGGCTCGGGGCGGGGCTGGCGGGCCCGGCCGGTTCGTACCCGCTGACGTGGCTGGCGATCGCCCTGTCCGGGCTGGGTGTGGCGGCCTACCATCCCGAGTCGGCGCGGCTGGCCAGGGCGGCCAGCCAGGGCAGCCATGTGGCGATGAGCTGGTTCTCGCTGGGCGGCAACCTCGGGTTCGCGGTGGCGCCGCTGATGGTCACGCCGTTGCTGGCCTGGGGCGGGCTGGCCGCCTCGCCGTTGCTGGTGGTGCCGGCGGTGCTGGGGTGCCTGGTCACGGTGGTGGCCATGCGGTCGGTCGGGCGGGGTGGCGGCGGGAGCCGTACCCGGGAGGGGGCGCGCGACGACTGGGCGGCCTTCGTGCGGCTGGCGCTGGTGATGGGGTTGCGGTCGGTGGGCTACATCGGGCTGAGCACGTTCGTGGCGCTGTACGTGGGCGGGGGAGCGGCGGGCGCGGTCGCGCTGTTCGTGCAGTTCGCGGGTGGTGCGGCGGGGACGATCCTGGGCGGCCGCCTGGCCACCCGCCACGGGCGGGTGCGGACGCTGCGGCTCGCCTACGCCGCCGCGGTGCCCGCCGTGGCCGGGGTGGTGCTGGTGCCGGGACCGGCCGTGTTCCTGTTCGTGGCGGCGACGGGCCTCGCCCTTTACGTCCCGTTCTCGCTGCACGTCACGCTCGGGCAGGACTACCTGCCCCGCCACGCCGGTACGGCCAGCGGCGTCACCCTGGGCCTGGCGGTCAGTGTGGGCGGCGTGGCCAGCCCGCTGATCGGCGCTCTGGCCGAGGCCACCTCGTTGCGCCTGGCGCTGGCCACGCTCATCGCGATGCCGCTGCTGGCCTGGTTCCTGTCGCGCCCCCTGAAGGAACCGGCGATCGCCCTGCCGTGAGGCGCTCCCGTCCCGCCCTTTCGGTGACGCCGCGCGCCGCTTCGACCAGCCGTGCCGATCCCGGTCATCCACGGTGCGAGTGACCTACGGCCGATCGGCTCCGTGGTGGCGCTGCGGGATGGCCGCCCGCGTGTGGTCCCAGACAGCCGTGGGAGTGGGGCGGCGAGCCTGGCGGGGTCCTGTGGGAGGTTGGGATCCCAGCCCAGGGGAAAAGCTGGGATCCCAGGCCCCCGAGAGGTCCCAGCCCCGGAGGGTGACGGGCTGGGGCCCCGGGTTCGGCGGGGTGTCAGGCTCTGACCGGGCGGCCGGGGAAGGCCGTGGTGACGATCTCGGAGTCCCTGACCACGAAGTCGCCGGCCACGACGACGTGGACGAAACCGGTTGAGCCCCGGGCGGTGTCGGTGTAGCTGGCGCGGTCGGTGACGGTCTCCGGGTCGAAGACGGTGAGGTCGGCGTCGCAGCCCACCTGGACGCGCCCCTTGCGGCGCATCGCCGGCACGCCGGAGCCGACGACGTCGGCGGGCACCAGCGTGCAGCGCCTGATGGCCTCCTGCAGGCCGAGGACGGCGTTCTCGCGCACGAGGCGGCGTAGCGTGCGCCCGTAGGTGCCGGCCGTACGCGGGTGGGTGACGGCGTCGGGGGCCAGGGGCCAGGCGAGCGGGTCGGGCGCGCCCGAGCGCCACAGCAGCGGCACGGCGTCGGTGGCGACGGCGGCGTCGGGGAAGGCGAGCGCCCGCTGGATGTAGTCGAAGGCGGCCGGGTCGTCCTCGTCGAGGAGGTGGACGAACGCGGCGGCTCCCGGGGTGTCGCGGCGGGCGGCGCGCAGGGCCTCCTCGTCGGCCAGGCGGCCTTCGGCGCCGAGCAGGCCGATGGAGTGGGCGGTCAGCCCGCGCCGGTGCAGGATCTCGGGGGCGAGGAAGGCGGCGCCGACGCCGGTCATGCCGGCGCCGTAGGGGTAGGCCTCGGTGGTGACGCGCGAGCCCTCGGCGCGGACCTTCTCCACGAGGCCGAGCACCCGGTCCACATGCCGGATGGAGGTGCTGTTGACGTGGCAGTAGTGCATGTGGGCGCCGGTCTCGGCGGCGGCGCGCACCACTTCCTCGGCGCCGTCGATGGGCGTGGTGGGGTCCTGTTCGACGAGTTCGCGGGCGTGGGTGTAGGTCGGCAGGTTGTGGCGGGCGGCCAGCGCGGCCACGGCGAGGTATTCGGAGGGGTCGACGCGCGGGGCGTAGCCGACGAGGACGCCGATGCCGAGCGCGCCGTCGGCGAGGTCGCCTTCCAGCATGGCGAGGATGCGGTCCACGACGGGGCGGGCCGCGGGGCGCTGCCAGTCCTCGTGGCCGATGTAGGCGAGGAATTCCTCGATGTCGCCACCGGCCTCCAGCCCGAGGAGTACGGCCATGCGGGCGATGCCCCAGGAGGTGGCGAAGCCGTAGTTGAGCGGCCGGCCCTGCTGGGCGGCCTTGTGGTAGGCGGCGGCGACGGGGTAGGCGCCGGCTTCGAGTTCGAGCACGGTGGTGACGCCGTCGAGGGCCTGCAGGCGGTGCCCGGCGACGTCCATGGTGTGACTGTGCAGGTCGATGAAGCCGGGGCAGACGACGAGGCCGCCGAGGTCGACGCGGGTCGTGCCGGTCAGCGGCGTCTGGGAGACGGCGCGGATGACGCCGCCGGTGATGCCGATGTCGCGCACGGCGTCGAGGCCGGTCTCGGGGTCGATGGCCCGGCCGTTGGCGAGGACGAGGTCGTACGCGGTCACGCGGTCTCCTTGGTGCCGAAGGTGAACTGTTCCGGGCGTTGCGGGACGATGACGGCGATCAGCGCGGCCAGCACCGTGGTGGCGATGAGCAGGCCGAAGGCGGCGGTGTAGGAGAACTTGTCGACGAGCAGGCCCATGAGGACGGGGGCGAGCACGCCGGCGACCTGGCCGCCGACGTTGACGACGCCCATGCCGGAGCCGACGACGGCGGGCGGCAGCGCGCGGAACGGCATGCCGAGCACGCCCATGGTGGACAGGCCCGCCACGCCCAGGGCGAGCGTCTGGTAGATGGTGAAGCCGATGGCCGTCTCGGCCCGCAGCATGACCACCAGCAGGAGCGCGGTGAGCAGCAGCAGCGGGATGACGAAGAGCCGGGCGCGGTCGTGGAAGTAGCGGTCGAACAGCCAGCCGCCGATGAACGTGGTCGCGCACATGACCAGGCTGGGAACGGCGCTCATGAAGCCGGTGCTGATGAGCGAGATGCCGCGTTCCTCCAGCAGGTAGCTGGGAACCCAGGTCATCATTCCGTAACCGAGCATGTTGGCGGCGCAGAAGAGCGCGGCGAACTTCCACACCGAGGCCGAGCGCAGCACGAGGGACAGGGGCACGCCCTGCCGTTCGGTGCGGTCGGAGCCGTTGAGGTGGGACGGCAGCGCGGGCGGCAGCATCTTCCACAGCATGAAGCCGATGATCACTCCGGCGAGGGCGGTGACCCAGAAGGTGTGGCGCCAGCCGAGCAGGAGGATGAGCGGGGCCACGATGAGCGGGGCCACGCCGGCGCCGAGCTGGTTGGCGGCCAGCATCGATCCGGCGGCGGTGGCGCGGCTCGCGGGGGTGGTGCGTTCGGCCATGGCCTTGAACGAGGCGCCGGGGAACAGTCCCTGGCCGACGCCGAACAACGCCCTGATGACCAGGAGCGCCGCCAGGCCCCAGGCCAGGCCGGTGAGCGCGGTGAAGATCGACCACAGCACGAGGGAGACCATGAGCTGACGGCGGGCGCCGAAGCGGTCGGCGAGGATGCCGCCGGGCACCTGGCACAGCAGGTACACCAGGGAGAAGACGGTGATGAGCCAGCCTTGCTCGGTCTTGCTGAGGTCGTATTCTGCACCGATGAACGGCAGGGCGACCGCCATCATGACGCGGTCGATGTAGTCGATCACCCACACGCCCATGAGCAGGCCGACGGTGAGCGCGGCGGTCTTGCGTACCTGCGCCGACGTCATGGTGGGGGTGGTCTCGGCGAGTCCCATGCCGTTGGTTCCTCCCGGGCCTCGAAATCGCTTTCCGTAACCCTCCGCCTCCCGCGTGCGTTTGTGCTTCGTGCTGAACCACCAAGTCGTCGGCCACGCGCTGTGCTGGCGTACAAACCGTCCGCATCGTGGACGATACGGGGATGGGCTGCTGGACTCCGTAGACTGGGAGGGTGATTTCCCGTATCGACATGCGCGGTTCCCTGCCGGAGAACCTGCGCGACGTGCTGCCCCGCGCCGAGCTCGACGTCGAGGCCGCCCTGGAGAAGGTGCGGCCCATCTGCGAGGACGTGCGCCATCGTGGGGCGGCAGCCGTACGGGAGCTGACCGCCAGGTTCGACGGTGTCGAGATCGCCTCCACGCGCGTGGCGAAGGAGGAGATCGACCGGGCCCTGGCCGAGCTCGACCCGAGGGTGCGGGCGGCGCTGGAGGAGTCGATCAGGCGGGCCAGGAAGGTCCACCGCGACCAGCGGCGCACCGACACCACCACCGAGGTGGTCCCGGGCGGCACGGTCACCGAGCGCTGGGTGCCGGTCGACCGGGTGGGGCTCTACGTGCCGGGCGGCCGGGCGGTCTATCCGTCGAGCGTGGTCATGAACGTGGTTCCCGCGCAGGAGGCCGGGGTCGCCTCGCTGGCGGTCACCAGCCCGGCGCAGCGTGACTTCGGCGGGCTGCCGCACCCGACGATCCTGGCGGCCTGCGCGCTGCTGGGCGTCGACGAGGTCTACAACGTGGGCGGCGCGCAGGCGGTGGCGATGTTCGCCTATGGCACCGAGGAGTGCGCGCCCGCGACGATGGTCACCGGTCCGGGCAACATCTGGGTGGCGGCGGCCAAGCGGCTGCTGAAGGGCCGCATCGGCATCGACTCCGAGGCCGGCCCGACCGAGATCGCGATCCTGGCCGACTCCACGGCCGACCCGGTGCACGTGGCCGCCGACCTGATCAGCCAGGCCGAGCACGACGTGATCGCCGCCGCCGTGCTGGTCACCGACAGCGTCGAGCTGGCCGAGGCGGTGGAGAAGGAGCTGCCGGGCCAGGTCGAGGCGACCAAGCACAGCGAGCGCATCGCCGAGGCGCTGGGCGGCCGGCAGTCGGGCATCGTGCTGGTGTCGGACGTCGAGGCCGGGCTGAAGGTGGTCGACGCCTACGCGGCCGAGCACCTGGAGATCCACACCGCCGACGCCGCCGCGGTGGCGGCGCGGGTGCGCAACGCGGGTGCCGTCTTCGTGGGCACGTACGCGCCGGTCTCGCTGGGCGACTACCTGGCCGGATCCAACCACGTGCTGCCGACCGGCGGCTGCGCCTGTCACTCCAGTGGGCTGTCGGTGCAGTCGTTCCTGCGCGGCATCCACGTGGTCGACTACACCCGGGAGGCGCTGGCGGGCGCCGCCGCGCACGTGTCGGTGCTGGCCGACGCCGAAGACCTGCCCGCACACGGCGCGGCGGTCCGCGCCCGTTTCGACTGGGAAGTGCCTAACCCGTGAGGCTGGAAGACCTGCCGCTGCGCGACGATCTCCGGGGCAAGACGCCGTACGGCGCGCCCCAGATCGACGTCCCGATCCGGCTCAACACCAACGAGAACCCCTATTCGCCCTCCAAGGCCCTGGTCGACGACCTGGCCGAGGAGGTGCGCAGGAGCGCCTCGACCCTCAACCGCTACCCCGACCGCGACGCCGTGGAGCTGCGCGCGGAGCTGGCCGCCTACCTCGGCCACGGGCTGGGCGGCGAGCAGGTGTGGGCGGCCAACGGCTCCAACGAGGTGCTCCAGCAGATCCTGCAGGCGTTCGGCGGCCACGGCCGCAGCGCGCTGGGCTTCGAGCCGTCCTACTCGATGCACCCGATCATCACCTCGGGCACGAGCACGGAGTGGGTCGACGGGTCGCGTGAGGAGGACTTCACGCTCGATCCGGGCAAGGCGGTGGCCGCGATCGAGGAGCACCGGCCCGACATCGTGTTCCTGACCTCGCCGAACAACCCGACGGGCACCTCGCTGCCGCTGGCGGCGATCCGGGCGGTGCTGGAGGCGGCGCCGGGCATGGTGGTCGTGGACGAGGCCTACGCCGAGTTCGCCCGGGAGGGCACGGCGTCGGCGCTGACGCTGCTGCCGGAGTTTCCCCGGCTGATCGTGACGCGGACGATGTCGAAGGCGTTCGCGATGGCCGGGACGCGGGTCGGGTATCTGGCCGCGCATCCCGTGGTGGTGCAGGCGTTGCTGCTGGTCCGCCTGCCGTACCACCTGTCGACGCTGACGCAGGCGGCGGCGCGTACGGCGCTGCGCCACCGCGAGGAGTTGCTCGGCGGCGTGGCGGCGCTGCGGCGCGAGCGCGATGCCACGGTGGAATGGCTGCGCGGACAGGGGTTGACGGTCGCCGATTCGGACGCCAATTTCGTGTTGTTCGGACGGTTCGCAAATCGTGAGGCGGTGTGGCGAGGGCTCCTGGAGCGGGGAGTGCTCATCCGCGAGGTCGGGCCACCGGAGTGGCTGCGGGTCTCGATCGGCACCGGCGAGGAGATGGCGGCGTTCCGCGCCGCTCTGGAGGGAGTTCTGTGAGCCGTATCGGCCGCGTGGAGAGGGCCACCAAGGAGACGACGGTGCTGGTCGAGGTGGACCTCGACGGCACGGGTCAGGTCGAGGTGTCCACCGGGGTGGGCTTCTACGACCACATGCTCAACCAGCTGGGCAAGCACGGGTTGTTCGACCTGACCGTCAAGACCGAGGGCGACCTCCACATCGACTCCCACCACACGATGGAGGACACGGCGCTGGCTCTGGGCGCGGCGTTCCGGCAGGCGTTGGGCGACAAGTCGGGCATCCGGCGGTTCGGTAACGCGTCGTGCCCGCTGGACGAGGCGCTGGCCAACGTCACGGTCGACCTGTCGGGCCGGCCGTACCTGGTGCACTCCGAGCCGGAGGGCATGGCGCCGATGATCGGCCCCGCGTACGACACGACGATGACCCGGCACATCCTGGAGTCGTTCGTGGCGCAGGCGGCGATCTGCCTGCACGTGCACGTCCCCTACGGCCGCAACGCCCACCACATCGTGGAGGCGCAGTTCAAGGCCCTGGCTCGCGCGCTGCGCGCGGCGAGCGAGCGCGACCCGCGCGCCAGCGGGGTGCCGTCCACCAAGGGCGTCCTATGAGCGAGAACATGATCGCCTATGCGATGGTGTTCATCGGGCTGTTCCTGTTCGGCGGGGTGTTCTCGCTGGTCAAGCAGGGGCTGAAGCTCGGTGCGGTGTTCTGCGCCCTCGGCGGCGTCATGGCGATCACGGCGGGGGTGCTGTGGTGGTGAGCAGGAACGTCGTGGTGCTCGACTACGGCTCGGGCAACCTGCGCTCCGCCGAGCGCGCGCTGGCCAGGACCGGCGCCCAGGTGACGGTGACCGCCGACTACGACACGGCGCTGAACGCCGAAGGGCTGGTCGTGCCCGGTGTGGGCGCGTTCGCGGCGTGCATGGCCGGGCTCAAGGGCGTGCGCGGCGACGAGATCGTCGGGCGCAGGCTCGCCGGCGGCCGTCCGGTGCTGGGCATCTGCGTCGGCATGCAGGTGCTGTTCGCGCGGGGCGTCGAGCACGGCGTGGAGACCGACGGCTGCGGCGAGTGGCCGGGCACCGTCGAGCGGCTGGAGGCTCCGGTGCTGCCGCACATGGGCTGGAACACCGTCAAGGTGCCCGACGGCAGCGTGCTGTTCGCCGGGATCGAGGAGGAGCGCTTCTACTTCGTGCACTCCTACGGCGTACGCGAGTGGGAACTGGTGCCCGGCGACGGCTTCGGCCACCCGCTGGTCACCTGGGCCGAGCACGGCGTGCCGTTCGTGGCCGCCGTGGAGAACGGGCCGCTCATGGCCGCCCAGTTCCACCCGGAGAAGTCCGGGGACGCGGGAGCCGTCCTGCTGAAGAACTGGGTCGGCACCCTGTGAACACGCGGTGAGCAAGGAACGTGCGCGGCGGCGCGCCGTGCGCGAGGCCGAGCGCGCACAGGCGATGCGGCGCAACGAGGTGCGGCAGGCGCGTGCGGCGCGCCGCCGTGCCCGCCTCGGCCGGCTGGTTCCCCGGCCGGTGCGCTTCGCCCGGCAGGGCGGGCTGCTGGCCCGCCGCCACCGCGTCCAGAACGCCGTCGTGGTCGGCGTCTTCCTGCTCGTGCAGCTGCTGGTGTGGCTGATCTGGCGGGCGCCGGCGGTGAGCTTCGGGGTGCTCGTCTTCTCGGTGTTGTTCGTCCCTGTCTTCGTGACCCTTGCCTTCAACCGGAGGATCTGAATGTCGCTTGTGTTGCTCCCGGCCGTGGACGTGGTGGACGGCCAGGCCGTACGCCTGGTCCAGGGTGAGGCGGGAACCGAAACCGGCTACGGCGACCCGCTCGCCGCCGCGCTGGCCTGGCAGGAGGCGGGCGCGGAGTGGATCCACCTGGTGGATCTCGACGCCGCCTTCGGCCGGGGCAGCAACCACGCGCAGATCGCCGAGGTCATCGCCCGGCTGGAGGTGAACGTGGAGCTGTCCGGCGGCATCCGCGACGACGACTCGCTGACGGCGGCGCTGGCCACCGGCTGCCGCCGGGTCAACATCGGCACCGCCGCGCTGGAGAACCCGGAGTGGTGCCGGAAGATCATCGCCGAGCACGGCGACAAGATCGCGGTCGGCCTTGACGTGCGCGGCACCACGATCGCCACGCGGGGCTGGACGCAGGAGGCCGGCGACCTGTGGCAGACGCTCGAACGGCTGGAGGCCGACGGCTGCCCGCGTTACGTGGTCACCGACGTGACCAAGGACGGCACGCTGCGCGGTCCGAACCTGGAGCTGCTGCGCGAGTTCTGCTCGCGCACCGAGCGGCCGGTCGTGGCCAGCGGCGGCGTCTCCAGCCTCGATGACCTGGTGGCGTTGTCCGGCCTGGTGGCGCAGGGTCTGGAGGGCGCCATCGTGGGCAGGGCGCTCTACGCTCGGGCGTTCACGCTGGAGAACGCGCTGGATGCGGTCCGCGTTTAGTTCGTTGGGAGGGGGCGTGATGGGCAGCGTGAGCATGGAAAGAACCGGGACGAGGGTGTTCTCGGGCGGAGTCTGGGAGGAGCGTTACGGCTACGCGAGAGCCGTCGTCGTAGGCGACCGGGTGGTCGTCTCCGGCTGCACGGCCACTGTCGACGGCGAGGTCCAGCACGTCGGCGATCCCTACTGGCAGAGCATGACGGCGATGGGCATCGCCCTGGAGGCGGTCGAGGCGGGTGGGCTGACCCGCGACGACGTCGTCATGGTCCGGTACTACGTGGTCGAGCACCGCCACTTCGACCAGGTCGGATCCGCGATCGCCGAGGTGTTCGGCCGGGTGCGGCCGGCGTGCACGGGCGTGCGGGTGGCCGGTCTGGTCGATCCGCGGATGCTCGTCGAGATCGAGATCGAGGCGCAGAGAGCATGACGGTCGCGGTACGAGTCATCCCGTGTCTGGACGTGGACGCGGGACGCGTGGTCAAGGGCGTCAACTTCGAGAACCTGCGCGACGCGGGCGACCCTGTCGAGCTGGCGCGGCGCTATGACGCCGAGGGCGCCGACGAGCTCACCTTCCTCGACATCACCGCCTCGTCGGGCGAGCGGGAGACGATGCTCGACGTGGTCCGCAGGACCGCCGAGCAGGTGTTCATCCCGCTGACCGTGGGCGGCGGCATCCGCGCGGTCGAGGATGTCAACCGGCTGCTGCGGGCGGGCGCGGACAAGGTGTCGCTGAACACCGCCGCGATCGCCCGTCCCGAACTGCTGACGGAGTGCTCGCGCCGCTTCGGCGCGCAGTGCGTGGTGCTGTCGGTGGACGCGCGGCGTGCTCCCGGTACGGCCAGCGGCTTCGAGGTCACCACCCACGGCGGCCGCAAGGGCACCGGGATCGACGCCGTCGAGTGGGCGGCCCGCGGCGAGGAGCTGGGCGTGGGCGAGATCCTGCTCAACTCGATGGACGGCGACGGCACCCTGGACGGATACGACCTGGAGATGATCCGGGCCGTGCGAGCCGCGGTCCGGGTCCCGGTGATCGCCAGCGGCGGCGCGGGCCGGCTGGAGCACTTCCCGCCGGCGGTCGCGGAGGGCGCCGACGCGGTGCTGGCGGCCTCGGTGTTCCACTTCGGCACGCTGAAGATCTCCGAGGTCAAGGACACTCTGCGGACGGCGGGATACCCCGTCCGGGGATAAAGGGCGGTATGACCGCTGACAATCCGGTGGTGGCGGCGTTCGTCGCCGCCATCAACGAAGGCGACAGGGCGGCGTTCGAGGCGCTTCTGGCCCCGGACGCCACCATGTCCGACGACGGCTCCGACCGCGATCTCGGCCAGTGGACCGAGCGGGAGATCTTCTCGGCCGGAGGCCGTTTCACCGTCGAGTCGCAGGAGCCGGACGGGCTGTCGATGCTCGCCCGGTTCCGCAACGACACGTGGGGCGAGATGAAGACCCGCTGGCGTTTCGTCCTCACCCCGGACGGCTCGAAGATCCAGCGCTTCGAGACCGGTCAGGCCTAGAGCGCGCGCGGGTCCCGGAGACCCGCCCGCGGCTGAAGACGCGTGCGGCGCTAGAAGGCTCGCATGTGGTTGTAGAGCTCGAAGGCGGCGTCGTGTTCGCCGAACGCCGCCGCCTCCGAGCGCTTGACCGCCAGGTACGCGCGGGCGCGCAGCTCGCCCAGGGCGGCCATCAGCACCTCGTCGGCCTCCAGCGCGTCCAGCGCCTCGGTCAGCGTGGCGGGCAGGCGCGGGTAGCGGCCCGGCTCGGTGTCGGGGTCGACGGTGACCGGCTCGCCCGGGTCGAGCTCGCGGCGGATGCCGTCCAGCCCGGCGTGGATGACCGCGCCCAGCGACAGGTACGGATTGGCCGAGGAGTCGGAGGGCTTCAGCTCCAGGTTGGTCTCGCCGCCGGCGCCGAGCGGGGAGCACACGCGGACCGCCGCCTCGCGGTTGTCCGGGCCGTGGACGGCGTAGCCGCTGGACCACATGCGCGGGCCCAGGCGGCGGAAGCTGTTGACGCTGCCGCAGGTGAGCGCGGTCAGGGCGGGCAGGTGGGCGAGCAGGCCGCCGACGAACCAGCCGCGCACGTCGTCGTCGGCGAAGAGGTTGCGGCCCTCGCGCCACAGCGACAGGTGCAGGTGGGCGCCGTTTCCGGCCTGTTCGGCCAGGGGCTTCGGGGCCAGCGAGGCCCACATGCCCATGCGCACGGCCACGCCGCGCACGGTCTCGCGGTAGATGACGTGGTTGTCGGCGGCGCGGAGGGCGGGAGCGTGGCGTACGGACAGTTCTTGCTGGCCGGGGCCGAGTTCCGGGTGGTAGTGCTCGACCTGGAGCCCCTGCTTCTCGAGGGCGTGGACCAGGGTCATCGTGTAGTCGTGGGCGGTGTCGAAGCCGGTGGCGGCGTAGCAGAGCGTGTCGTCGAGGGGGACGAGCCGGTCGGGTCCGCCGTCGGTGTCGGGCCGGCGGTGGCCGAGCGTGAACTCCGGCTCGAAGGCGGCCACCAGCGTGTAGCCCGCACGGTCGAGGGTGGCCACGGCGTCCTTGAGAAAGGTGCGCGGGCAGGCGTCCCACGGACTGCCGTCGGCCTGGCGCAGGTCCGCCATCATCGCGGCGGCGCCGGGCGCGTAGGGGAGCGGCACGAAGGTCGCGGGGTCAGGCACGAGCCTGACCTCGCCGACGGGTCCCAGCTGCTCGACCTCCTGGAGCTGGTCGAGCATGTTCATCGCCATCATGGCCACCGTGTGCCCGATCCCCGTCTCCAGCCGTTCGGCCAGCAGTGACCGCGACGCCGCCTTGCCACGGATGACACCGCCGTGGTCGGCGTAGAGGAACCGGATCAGCTCGATCCCATCGATCTCCGCGCGTTCGAGAATGCGGTTGACGGCGGGATCAGGCTGATGGACCCTGGTGACGCTCTGACGATCTTCCATCCTGTCTGCGTAGCACGAACCGGCAGCTCAAGGAAGCGACTTCCGCAGACGAAGACGTTCCTCAGTTCAGAACGTTGGTAAAGAACACGGCCAGTTGGTTCGCTCCATTGACGATTCCGTCGAACACGCCGTTCACGGCGGCGGCGGCTTGGGCCGGCCGGGTGAACAAGTAGAAGATCACGAACGCCACCGCGACGTATGTGACCACCTTCTTGACCTGCATGGGGGGCCTCCTGCAGTCCATTCCCAGCCGTATATACCCGGATCTGGGCGATCACTGGCATCTTCTGTGAAGATGTTCTTGATCATAACCGGGGGGCGTCTTTCCTACGTCATGGTACGGGCTTTGTCGCCCCGGGGTGCGCCTGCCACGCCGTAATTCCGAGTCGTGAGACGGAGTCCCAGGTAGAGGGGCAGGGCGATGGGAGAGAGCAGGATCGTGAGAAACAGCACCGGGGCCATCAGCAGCGGGTGCAGGCCCCGTTCGCGGCTGTCGAGATAGATCCAGCGGCCCACGAAAAGATCCCAGGCGATGATCTGGGCCCACAGCGCCGCCAGCGCCTCCGGCGAGGCCACCAGGGCCTGGAGCCCGGCCAGGGTGGGCCGCGTCACCACGGGCCAGAACGCGCCCAGCAGAGGCAGTAGCAGGACCAGGTTGACCGCCACCGCGGGCAGCACGATCAGCGGCGAGGCCGCCACCGCCCGGGTCACCCGCCACGCCGGCGCCACGATCATCAGGGCCCAGAACGGCGCGGCCACCACGAAGCTGAGCGTGAACAGGGTCTCGGTCATCGGGACTTCTCCAGGGTGGGCAGGCGCAGCGCGGCGAGGGCGGCGGACACGACGGCCACGGCCAGGGCGGCGGCGACGGTCAGGGTGAGGGCGTCGGGGCGGACGATCGACTGGCCGCGCAGCGCCTGCCAGGTCAGCAGCGCCAGCAGGGCCGTGTAGCCGGCGCCGCCGACGACGATCAGGCGCAGCCGTACCGTGTCGTGGAGTTTGCGGGTCAGGGGCGCGAGCAGGGGGAGGATCTGCAGGGCGTGCATGCCGACGAAATGGGGGACGCGCAGGTCGCCGGCCAGGGTGCTCCAGCCGAGCACGGGCAGGCCGGCGCCGCCGTCGGGCAGGCCGACGCTGTGGGCGCCCATGAGGTCGCCCTCCTGGCCCTCGGCGGGAAACGCCATCAGGCCGCCCAGCGCCAGGCCGATCGTGGAGACGATCAGGCCGGCGCCGATCGCCCGGGCCAGCGGCCGGTCGGCGGGGCGGTCGAGCAGGACGGCGACGGCGGCGGCGATGTTGGCCAGCAGGAGGACGGCGATGGTGACGCCCATGCCGACCCACAGGGTCAAGTCGAGCGGGGTGGCGACGTTGAAGTGGCTGTGCCTGACCCGGGCCGCCTGCGCGAGGATGACCGCCACCTCGGCGGCGCCGGTGACGGCCAGGATGGTCCCGGCCCGGTGACCCCAGCGGCCTTTGCCCTTCCGCAGGGACAGGAGCCAGGCCCAGGTGAAGGAGTAGATGGTGAAGGAGACGGCGAACTTCAGCGGCTTGGCCCACAGGGGCATGCCGTCGAGCGTGCGGTCGTCGATGAGCAGGGCGGCGCCGGTGACGAGCGAGAGCGCGGCCATGGCTAAGCCGAAGATCACGAGTGGGCGGTGCATGGAAGGTCCCCCGGAGCAAGTGGATAGTAATGCTTTCCACTATCTATAGCTAAGCTATCCAACATTGGCAAGAGGAGGATTAAGGCGTGCGGATGGCAGAGCTGAGCGAGACGACCGGGGTTCCCGTGCCGACGATCAAGTACTACCTGCGGGAGGGGCTGCTGGAGCCCGGCCGTCCGGTCGGCCGTAACCAGGCCGAGTACGGGCCGGCGCACGTGAAGCGGCTACGCCTGGTGCGCGCCCTCGTCGAGTACGGCGGGCTCGGCATCGCCGCCATCCGCGACCTCGCCGCGCACCTCGACAACCCGCGTGTCGCCCTGTTCGACCTGATGGGGGAGGCGCAGAAGACCGTCACCACCCACGACCACCCCCGCCCGGGACCTCACCGCGACAAGGCGGAGCGGATCGTGGCCGAGTTGCTGGAGCGCAAGGGGTGGCAGGACGCCGGCCGCAACCCCGCCATCGGCACCCTGGTGGGCGTGCTGGCCGCGCTGGACGAACTCGGCCGCCAGGACATGGTGGCCGCGCTCGGCGACTACGCCGACGCCGCCGAGCGCATCGCCGAGGTGGACATGCGGGTGATGGGCGACGTCGAGGACCGCGAGCAGGCGGTCGAGATCGTCGCCCTCGGCACCCGCCTGGGTGACGCCATCGTGGGCGCCCTGCGGCGGGTGGCCCAGGAGCACATGTCGTCGAAGCGGGCCCCGGGCTCCTAGACGCCGAGGGAGGCGTTGAGGAGGCGGGCCACGGCGTCCTCGTCGCCGGTCAGGTCCACACGGGCGTGCTGCTGGCGGCCGAAGCAGAACAGCAGCAGGTCGCCCGCCCGGCCGGTCACCTCGACCTTGGGCCCTTCCTGCGCCCCGCCCAGCGCGACGCCGCCGCCCAGCCGGTGCAGGACCACGCCCACGGGCGACTTGCGCAGCATGAGGCGGGCCCCCATGGCCAGCCGCTTCCAGATGAGGCGCTCGAAGTCGTCGGGCAGCGGGCGCGGCTCCCATCCGGGCTGGGCCCGGCGGATGTCCTCGTGGTGGACGAAGAACTCCAGCGTGTTGACCGTCTCGTCGAGGAACGGCAGCAGCCCGTAGAAGCCGCCGGGCTTGCGGACCATCCCGACCAGTTCGGGGAAGGGATGCTTGGCCTTCAGCCCGTTCTGCACCGAGGCGGTGTATCCGGCCAGCGGCCTGAGCGCGATGCCCGCCGCCGCGTCCGGGCGGCGTTCCCGCAGAACCAGGTGGGCGGCCAGGTCGTAGGTCGTCCACCCGGTGCACAGGGTGGGCGCGTCGGGGCCGGTCTGGTCGAGCAGATCGCAGATCGCGGAGCGTTCGGCACGGGCGTGAGTCACGGGGCCCAGCCTACCTGTGGGAATAACGGGGTGATCAGCCGTGATAGTCACTATGTAGAAATATCCCCGTTGGGAAGGAATCCCCCCGAGTGGCGAGCAAGGTCACCTCGGCCGTGATGCGTCAAGGACTGGGCGTCCTTGGGGTGGCCATCCGCACGGAGAAGGCGGTGTTCGCGATCGCCGTGCTGGCCAGCGGCCTGTACGGCGGCATGACCGTGGCCTCGGCGTGGGCCCTGGGCTGGGCGACGGAGAACGCCGTCCTGCCCGCCTTCGAGCAGGGCGACATCACCGCGGGGGTGCTCTGGTCGGCCACCCTGCTGATCATGGGCACCGCGCTGCTGAAGTCGATCGGCGTGGCGGGCCGGCGCATCTTCGCCGGTGTCGTCCAGTACCGCATGCAGGCGCGCTCGCGCCGCGACGTCACCAAGCAGTACCTGCGGTTGCCGCTGTCCTGGCACCACCAGCACCCCACCGGCCAGTTGCTGTCGAACGCCAGCGCCGACGCCGAGGCCGCCTGGGCGCCGCTTGCCCCGCTGCCGATGGCGGTGGGCGTGATCGTCATGCTGTTCACGGCCGCGATCGCCATGCTGTTCACCGACCCGGCTCTGGCGCTGGTCGGTTTCCTGATTTTTCCGGCGATAGCCGTACTGAATCTGATTTATCAGCGCAAGCTCAGCCCGCTCGCCACCCGCGCCCAGCAACTGCGCGCCGAGGTCAGCGAGATCGCGCACGAGAGCTTCGACGGCGCGCTCGTCGTCAAGACGCTCGGCCGCGAGGCGCTGGAGACCGAGCGCTTCCAGCGGCGCGCGCACGAGCTGCGCGACGCCAACATCGCGGTCGGGCGGGTGCGCGGCCTGTTCGACCCCATGCTGGAGGCGCTGCCCACGCTCGGCGTACTCGTCGTGCTGGCCGTGGGCGCGATGCGGCTGTCGTCCGGCTCGATCAACTCGGGTGAGCTGGTGCAGGTGGCCTACCTGTTCACGCTGCTGTCCTTCCCGATCAGGGCGCTCGGCTGGGTGCTGGCGGAACTGCCCCGCAGCGTGGTCGGCTGGACGCGGGTGCAGGCCGTGCTCGACGCGAGCGGCTCCATGGAGTACGGCTCCGCCGAACCCGCCGGCACGCGGCCCGCCTCCCTCCAGGTCGACGACGTCTCCTATGCCTACGGCGACAGCGAGGTGCTGCACGGGGTGAGCTTCGACGTGGCGGCCGGCCGTACCGTGGCGCTGGTGGGACCCACCGGGTCGGGCAAGTCCACGCTCACCCAGTTGCTGGTGAGGCTGGTGGACCCGGGCGACGGCGCGGTCCGGCTCGACGGCGAGGACCTGCGCGAGCTCGCCTACGGCGCGATCGCCCGCTCGGCGGCGCTGGTGCCGCAGCAGACGTTCCTGTTCGACGACACCGTGCGCGGCAACGTCGCGCTCGGCCTGGAGGTCACCGACGAGGAGGTGTGGGCGGCGCTGCGGCTGGCGCAGGCGGCCGGCTTCGTCGCGCGGCTGGCCGACGGCCTGGACACCCGCGTCGGCGAGCGCGGCACCACCCTGTCCGGCGGCCAGCGCCAGCGGATCGCGCTGGCCCGCGCGATCGTGCGCAGGCCGCGCCTGCTGATACTCGACGACGCGACCTCCAGCGTGGACCCGCAGGTCGAGGCCAAGATCCTGTACGGCCTGCGCGACTCCGCGGAATCCTCCACCACGGTCGTGGTCGCCTACCGGATGGCCACGATCGCCCTGGCCGACGAGGTGGTCTTCCTGGAGCGCGGCCGCGTCGGGGACCGGGGCACCCACGAGGAGCTCCTGGCCCGCAGCGAGGGCTACCGCAACCTCGTGACCGCCTACGAGCGCGAGGAGATCGAGCGGGCGGCGATCGAGGCCGATGAAGAAGAAGGGGTGAGCGCCTGATGGCTCTGCGGGGAGTGGAGCGCACGGCGCTGGCCACGGTACGGCGGGGGCTGTCCCTGACCCCCGAGTTCCGCAACGGCCTGATCGGCACGATGGCCCTGGCCGTCGTCGCCACCGTCGGCAAGATCATCGTGCCGATCGCGGTGCAGCAGACGATCGACACCGGCCTCAAGGGCGGCAAGCCCGATCTTTCCTACATCTTCGGGGCGGTGGCGCTCTGTGCCGTCGCGGTCATCCTGACGGCCCTGGCCGGATACCTGATGAACGTCCGGCTCTACAAGTCCACCGAGTCCTCCCTGGCGACGCTGCGCGTACGCGGGTTCCGGCACGTGCACGACTTGTCGGTCCTCACCCAGAACACCGAACGCCGCGGCGCCCTGGTCTCCCGCGTCACCAACGACGTCGACCAGATCAGCACCTTCATGCAGTGGGGCGGCCTGATGATCATCGTGGCGCTCGGGCAGTTGCTCGTGGCCACGGTGCTCATGTTCATCTACTCCTGGCAGCTCACCCTCCTGGTGTGGATCTGCTTCATCCCGCTGATGATCGCCCTGCCGCGGTTCCAGCGGCTGCTGTCGCGCGCGTACACCGTGGTGCGCGAACGCACCGGCGACATGCTCGCCGCCGTCAGCGAGTCCGTGGTCGGCGCCGCCGTGATCCGCGCCTACGCCGCCGAGAACCGCACCGCGGAACGCGTCGACACCAGCGTGGACGCCAACCGCTCCGCCCAGATCAGGGCCCAGACGATCGTCGGATTCGTCTTCCCGCTGACGGAGATCGTCGCCGCCCTGGCCATCGCCGGGATCGTCCTGCTCGGCGTCCAGCTCGGCCTGTCCGGCGGCATCTCGGCCGGCAAGCTCGTCGCCTTCCTGTTCCTCGTCACCCTGTTCGTCTCGCCGCTCCAGATCGCCACCGAGGTGCTCAACGAGGCCCAGAACGCCGTCGCCGGCTGGCGGCGCATCCTCGGCGTCCTCGACACCCCGCCCGACGTGGCCGACCCGGGCGAGAAGGGCGCCGAACTGCCCCGCGGCCCCATCTCCGTCAAGTTCGAAGACGTGCACTTCGCCTACCCCGGAGGCGAGCCCGTCCTTCGAGAGGTCACCGTCGAGATCCCGCCGCGCTCGCGCGTGGCGATCGTGGGGGAGACCGGATCGGGCAAGACGACGTTCGCCAAACTCCTGACCCGCCTCATGGACCCCGCCGCGGGCCGCGTCACCATCGACGGCCACGACCTGCGCGAGATCCGCTTCTCGTCGTTGCGCGAGCGCATCGTGATGGTGCCGCAGGACGGCTTCCTGTTCGACGGCACACTCGCCGACAACATCCGGTACGGCCGGCCGTCCGCGACCGACGCCGAGATCGCCCTCGCGCTGACCGAGCTCGGCCTGGCCGACTGGGTGGACGGCCTGCCCGCCGCCCTCGACACCCCCGTCGGGCAGCGCGGCGAGTCGCTGTCGGCCGGCGAACGCCAGCTCGTCGCCCTGGCCCGCGCCTACCTCGCCGACCCCGACCTCCTTCTGCTCGACGAGGCCACCTCCGCCGTCGACCCCGCCACCGAGGTACGGCTGGCCCGCGCCCTGGAGGGCGTCACCAGGGGCCGCACGGCCATCTCCATCGCCCACCGGCTGTCCACGGCGGAGAACGCGGACGAGGTGCTGGTGTTCGACGGGGGCCGGCTGGTGCAGAGGGGGGCGCACGACGACCTGGTCCGCGAGGAGGGCGTCTACGCCGGCCTCCACGCCTCCTGGATCTCCGCCGCCCACTCCTGACCCCCGCTCTCCACCCCCTTCCGCATGTCGACGCCTCCGCTCTCCGGGAACCCGAACTCCGTACCTCGGGATCGGGCCCGACGCGGGAGGGGTGGGGAGTGGGGGAAGAAGCAGGAGGCGGGGCTGGTTGAATGGCGGCATGTCCCTGGAACCCGACATCGCCGCGCGGCTCAAGCGCGGCCCCGACGGGCTGGTGCCCGCGATCGTCCAGCAGTACGACTCCGGCGAGGTGCTCATGCTCGCCTGGATGGACGACGAGGCGCTGCATCGCACGCTCACCACCGGCCGCGCCACCTACTGGTCGCGCAGCCGCCGGGAGTACTGGGTGAAGGGGAACACCTCCGGCCACGTCCAGCACGTGAAGGCGGTGGCGCTCGACTGCGACGGTGACACGGTCCTGCTCAAGGTGGACCAGGTGGGCGCCGCCTGCCACACGGGCGACCGTACCTGCTTCGACGCGGACGCGCTGCTGCCGTGAACAGGGAGACGTGGGTCTGGGCGGCGGCCACCGGGGCGGGCTGCCTGCTGGTGCTGCTGGCGGCGGGCCGCGTCTGGGTGCGCGCCGCGGGCTCGGCCACGGGAACGGGCGGGGTCACCGCCGCAGGGACCGGCGGCGACCTGAGCGGCGGCCTGACCGCGGTGGGGCTGGCGGCGCTGGCCGGTGTGGTGGCGGTGCTGGCCACCAAGGGGGCGATGCGCCGCGTGGTGGGCGCGCTGCTGGGGTTGTGCGGCGCGGGCCTCGGATGGATCACGTTCTCGGCGCTGTCGCAGGGGTCGATCGCCGGGTGGGCGAGGAACGTCCCGGCGCTTCATGGGGTGACGGATCCGGCGTACACGATCGAGATGCTCTGGCCGGTGGTGGCGGGCGTCGGCGCGGCGCTGGTGCTGGTGGGGGGCGTGATGGCGGTGGTACGCGGCGGGCGCTGGACGGCCATGTCCGCCCGCTACGACCGGCGACCCGCGGGGGAGCGGCCTGCGGACGACCGCTCGATGTGGGACGCTCTGGACAGAGGCGACGATCCCACGCGCTGAGTCCCGAAATCTCGGGGGCTCTCGGTGTCGATCGAGGTTCCTGACCTACGCTTCCGTGCAAGGGGCCACGATGACGAAGGGCGCGGCAGCATGACCTACGGCAACCAGGACGGCAGCGGCGGTTACGGCGCGCAGCCGCCCGGCGGGGGATACGGCCAGCAGCCGGGAAACGGCGGCGGCTACGAGCAGCAGCCCGGCAGCGGCGGCGGTTATGGCCAGCAGCCCGGTAGCGGTGGCGGTTATGGCCAGCAACCGGGTAGCGGTGGTGGTTACGGCCAGCAGCCCGGCAGTGGCGGCGGCTACGGTCAGCAGCCCGGCAGCGGGGGCGGGTACGGCCAGCCTCAGCCTGGCAGCGGCGGTTACGGCCAGCCGGATCCCTACGCGCAGCAACAGCCCGGCTACGGCTACGGCCAGCCCTCCGGCGGCTACGGCCAGGCCCAGGAGGCCTACGCCCAGCAGCCGGTCTACGCGCAGCCCGCCTACGGCCAGCCCGCGGGCTACGCCAAGCCTCCGGCCCAGACGAACGCCATGGCCATCACCTCGCTGATCCTCGGCATCGTCGGCCTGTTCCTGTGCGGCCTGACCAGCATCCCGGGCGCGATCTGCGGCCACGTCGCGCTGGCCCAGGTGAAGCGCAACGGCGGTGAGGGGCACGGTCTGGCCGTGGCCGGACTGATCACCTCCTACCTGACGATCGTGGCGTGGGTGATCGGCTGGCTGGTGTTCGGCGGCTTCATCCTGGCGATGTTCGGACTGGCGAGCGCGGCGGGCACGAGCTACTGACACCCTCCTTGCGGTCAGGTCACAAATCATCCTTATGACGGATAATTCCCCATGTGGGGCGTGGTAGGTCGCTATGCTGCGGCGGGCAACTCGCCACAAGCACCACACGAGGAGTCTCCAGTCATGAGCTACGGAAACCAGGGCGGCAGCGGCGGTTACGGTGCCCAGCCCCCCGGTGGGGGATACGGCCAGCAGCCGCCGAGCGGCGGCGGCTACGGCCAGCAGCCTCCCGGCGGAGGCTACGGCGCGCAGCCTCCGAGCGGCGGGGGCTACGGCGAGCAGCCTCCCGGCGGTGGAGGTTATGGCCAGCAACCCCCGAGCGGCGGCGGTTACGGCCAGCCCGGCGGCTACGGGGGCGGGCAGACGCCGCCGGACAACCACCTGGTGGCGGCGATCCTGACCACGATCTTCTGCTGCCTTCCTCTGGGCATCGTCTCGATCGTGAAGTCGTCGCAGGTCAACTCCAAGTGGCAGGCGGGTGACTACCAGGGCGCGATGCTGGCCTCCGAGGAGGCGAAGACCTGGTGGAAGCGCTCGCTGATCGGCGGCATCATCTACTACGTGCTGCTCATCATCGGCCTGATCATCTACTTCGTGATCATCGCGGCCGCCGTGTCCAGCAGCTACTCGTCGTACTAAAGGCGATACTTGACCTCATGAGCGTTGCGAACCTCGAGCGGCGGGCCGCGGACCGTTGGAAGGCCGTGCTCCCGCCGCTCGGCGTCGCCGCGGGCACGGCGGCGGTCTTCGCCTTCGTCGGCGCGGTCGACCCGAACGAGCCGGGGCACTATCCGACCTGCCCGTTCCTGTGGCTGACCGAGAAGGCGTTCGGCACGGGGCTGTTCTGCCCCGGCTGCGGGACCCTGCGGACCATCCACGCGCTGGCCCACCTCGACCCGGTGGCCGCGCTGGGGCTCAACCCGCTCGCCGTCGCGGTCGTGCCGTTCCTGCTGTTCTGGTGGGGCCGGTGGCTGGTGCGGTCCTGGAAGGGGTCGCCCCGGCGGACGACCCTCGCCCATCCCGGCTACATCTGGGCCTTCCTCGCGGTCGTGATCGTCTATTGGGTCGTGCGAAATCTTCCGTTTGGGGCTTTTTTGGCTCCGTAGGCGGGCCCCGATGGTGAGGTGAGCGCGACCGGGCCGATACCATCGCAAGAGCAGGCCGGGAGCGGACGCGAAGCGAACTCTCAGCCGCCCCCAACACTGCCGACCGGAGGGACCCCAGCGCGTGAGTGTGCTCGACGACATCCTCGACGGGGTGCGAGCGGACCTGGCCACACGACAGCAGGCCGTGTCGCTTGACGAGCTCAAGGAACGGGCAGGGCGGGCTCCCACCCCCAGAGACGCCTATGCGGCACTGGGCGGCGACAGGGTGTCGGTGATCGCCGAGGTCAAGCGGTCCAGCCCGTCCAAGGGCGCGCTCGCCGCGATCGCCGACCCGGCCGCGCTCGCCGCCGACTACGAAGCGGGCGGCGCGCACGTCATCAGCGTGCTGACCGAACAGCGCCGCTTCGGCGGCAGCCTCGACGACCTGGCCGCCGTGCGCGCCCGGGTCGACATCCCGATCCTGCGTAAAGACTTCATCCTCACCGCCTACCAGCTGTGGGAGGCCAGGGCCTACGGCGCCGACCTGGCGCTGCTCATGGTCGTCTCCCTGGAGCAGGAGGCGCTGGTGTCGCTGATCGAGCGGGCGGAGTCGATCGGGCTCGCGCCGCTGGTCGAGGTCCACACCGTGGAGGAGACCGAGCGCGCGATCGCGGCCGGAGCCAGGATCATCGGGATCAACGCCCGCGACCTGAAGACGCTGGAGGTCGACCGCGACGTCTTCAGCAAGATCGCGCCGATGATCCCCGACGACATCATCAAGATCGCCGAATCCGGGGTACGCGGCCCGCACGACCTGCTCGCCTACGCGCGCGGCGGCGCCGATGCCGTCCTCGTGGGTGAGAGCCTGGTCACCGGCAAGGACCCGCGCAAGGCCGTGGAGGCGCTCGTGACCGCCGGCGCCCACCCAGCGACGCGCCCCGACCACGGATCAGAGGGATAGCAGTGGCACAAGACGGCTCCATCCTCACGGCCGCCGACCTGGCCGGCAACGGCGCCTACGGCGACGACCCCGACGTGCACGGCAAGTTCGGCATCTTCGGCGGCCGCTACGTGCCCGAGGCGCTCATCCCGGCGCTCGACGAGGTGGCCTCGGTCTACGAGACGGCCAAGAACGACGTGGGGTTCCTGCGCGAGTTCGACCACCTGCTGCGCACGTACGCGGGCCGGCCCACCACGCTGACCGAGGTCCCGCGCTTCGGCGAGCAGGCCGGCGGCGCCCGGATCATCCTCAAGCGCGAGGACCTGACCCACACCGGCGCCCACAAGATCAACAACGTGCTGGGCCAGGCGCTGCTCACCAAGCGCCTGGGCAAGAAGCGGGTCATCGCCGAGACCGGAGCCGGCCAGCACGGCGTGGCCACCGCCACCGCCGCGGCCCTGCTCGGCCTGGAGTGCGTCATCTACATGGGCGCCGTCGACTGCGAGCGCCAGGCGCTCAACGTGGCCAGGATGAAGCTGCTCGGCGCCACCGTGATCCCGGTGACCAACGGCTCGCAGACGCTGAAGGACGCCATCAACGAGGCCTTCCGCGACTGGGTCACGAACGTCGACACCACCCACTACCTCTTCGGCACCGTCGCCGGCCCGCACCCCTTCCCCGAGATCGTGCGCGACTTCGCCCGCATCATCGGCGTGGAGGCGCGCCGCCAGATGCTGGAGCTGACCGGCGCCCTGCCGGACGCCGTCTGCGCCGCCGTCGGCGGCGGCAGCAACGCCATCGGCATCTTCCACGCCTTCATCGGCGACAAGGACGTCGCGCTGCACGGCTACGAGGCGGGCGGCCACGGCCTGGCCAGCGGCGAGCACGCGCTCACGCTGACCGCCGGCTCGGTCGGCGTCCTGCACGGCTCGCGCACCTACGTGCTGCAGGACGACGAGGGCCAGACGATCGAGTCCCACTCGATCTCCGCAGGTCTCGACTACCCGGGTGTCGGCCCGGAGCACGCCTGGCTGAAGGACAGCGGCCGCGCCACCTACCACGGCATCACCGACGCCGAGGCCATGGAGGCGTTCTCGCTGCTGGCCAGGACCGAGGGCATCATTCCGGCGATCGAGTCCTCCCACGCGCTCGCCGGAGCGCTCAAGCTCGGCCGTGAGCTGGGCCCGGAGGCGACCATCCTGGTCAACCTCTCCGGGCGCGGCGACAAGGACATGGGCACCGCCATGAAGTACTTCAACCTCTAGGGTTCACGATCATGACCACTCTTCAGACGGTGTTCGCCAAGGCCAAGGCGGACAACCGGGCGGCGCTCGTCGGCTACCTGCCCGCGGGGTTCCCGTCCAAGGACGGCGCCATCGCCGCCGCCGCGGCCCTGGTCGAGGCGGGCTGCGACGTCATCGAGATCGGCCTGCCGTACTCCGATCCGCTCATGGACGGTCCCACCATCCAGGACGCGGTGCACCGCTCGCTGACCAACGGCACCCGCATCGCCGACGTGTTCCGCACGGTCGAGGGGGTGGCCGCCACCGGCGCCGCCACGCTCGTCATGACCTACTGGAACCCGATCGACCGCTACGGCGCCGAGCGTTTCGCCCGCGACCTGGCCAGTGCGGGCGGGGTGGGCACGATCACGCCCGACCTCACGCCCGAGGAGTCTGGCCCGTGGCGCACCGCCTCGGCGGAGGCGGGCATCGACACCGTCTTCCTGGTGGCGCCCAGTTCCACGGAGGAGCGCATCAAGGCCGTGGTCGAGTGCTGCACCGGCTTCGTCTACGCCGCCTCGCTCATGGGCGTCACAGGCGCCCGCGAGAGCGTGAACGTGGCCGCTGAAGGCCTGGTCGAGCGTACCCGCGCGCACACCGACCTGCCCGTCTGCGTGGGCCTGGGCGTCGGCACCGGCGCGCAGGCGGCCGAGGTGGCCGCCTACGCCGACGGCGTGATCGTCGGCTCCGCCTTCATCCGCCGCCTGCTCGACGCGCCCGACGAGGCCGCGGGCCGCGCCGCCTGCGCCGAGCTGGCGCGCGACATGGCCGCGGGGGTCCGCTCCCACGCCTGATCTCCGGTACGGCGAAGCGCGGCCACCCAGGGTTTCCCAGGGGCCGCGCTTTTCGTTTGTGCGTGCTTTCACCGGAGCCAGGGCGCAAAAGTGCAACAAGGCGCATGGTTTGTCCATAGAAGCGGTCCGGTGATCGCGCCAGGGTGGCGGCACGGACCCTTCGCACGAAAGGACGCACATGCGTCGACGATCCGCCGCGTTAGCCGGGCTCCTCGCGCTCGCCACCCTCACCACCACCCCCGCCCAGGCCACCCCCGCACACCCCTCCGCGCAGACCGCTGCGCACCGAGGCTCGGAGACCACCGAGCCGCGAGGTTCAGAGGCCGGCGAGCCGCGAGGCTCAGGGACCGGCGCACAACGAGCCTCGGAGACCGGCGGGCCGCAAAAGCTCCCACCCGCGGCCTCAGCCGCCCCACCGGAGGGCGCGGGAGCGCGGGAGCCCTCGCCCACCGACGCCCCGCCGGACGTCCGCCTACCGCCCACCGCGCCTCCCACGACCTCGTCCCCCTCTGAGGCGCTGTCCAGCCCCTTGGTGCCGTCGGCGGCCGTCGCGGATCCGGTGACGATCTCCTCGCGGGAGCTGTCCGTCTCCCTGGACCCGGCCTTCCCCCGGGTGCTCGGCTACACCGACCGGGCCGGCGGCGCCACCCTGGGCGGCAGTACCACCGCCCCGGTCGTGGTCCTGAACGGCACGCCGTACCCGGTGACGGGGACGCTCACCGGCACGGACGGGAAGACCGCCCGCTACCGGCTGACCTTCGCCGCGCTCGACGGTGTGGCGCTGGAGGCGTCGGTGGGGGTGCGGGGCCGGACCACGACGTTCAGGATCGACAAGGTGAGCGACACGGCCGCCTTCCGGGTCGGGACGATCGACCTGCCCGGTCATGACCTGGTTTCGGTGGCCAGTGATCAGGCGGGGGCGGCGACGGCGTTCACCCGGCTGGATCCGAACTCGACGCGGACCGCCGACGTGTTCGCCAAGGTCACGGCGCAGACGGCGGCCGAGGCGCAGCCGGTCGGGGCGACCTACGGGATCGTCAACACCGACCGGCTGGCCGCGGCGATCGAGTCGAACTCCACCTACGACCGTCCCTCCGGCCCCACCGACGTGGACCGCGCCCGCTTCTGGCACCAGGCGCGCAAGGGCGCCGACGGTGTGGTCCGGGTGGGTGTGTGGAGCGGGCAGTGGACCTATCGGGCGGCGGGCGCGCCGTTCACGGAGGAGCTGCCCTGGGCGAAGGTGGTCGTGACGCCCGACGCGAACGGCGACGGGACGCTGGACTGGCAGGACGGCGCGATCGCCTTCCGCGGCATCGGCGTCAAGGCGCGGGGCGCCGAGCAGACCAAGGACCGGGTGGCCATCCACATCCCGTTCAACTTCGCCAGCCAGGCGACCCACCCGTTCCTGCGCACGCTGGACGACGTCAAGCGCATCGCCCTGGCCACCGACGGACTGGGCCAGCTGGCGATCCTGAAGGGCTACCAGTCGGAGGGCCACGACTCGGCGCACCCGGACTACGGCGGCAACTACAACAAGCGCGCCGGCGGGCTCAAGGACCTGAACACGCTGCTGAAGACCGGCAGGCGGTGGAACGCCGACTTCGGCGTGCACGTGAACGCCACGGAGGCCTACCCGGTGGCGAAGACGTTCAGCGAGACGCTGGTGAACAAGGACGCCAAGGGCTGGAACTGGCTCGACCAGTCGTACTACATCGACCAGCGCACCGATCTGACCAGCGGCGACCTGGCCAGGCGGTTCGGGCAACTGCGCGAGGAGACCGGCGGCGACCTCGCGCTGCTCTACGTCGACGTGTACTACAGCCACGGCTGGACCGCCGATCGCACGCTGGCCGAACTGCGCCGCCAGGGCTGGCAGGTCTCCACGGAGTGGTCGGACAAGCTGGAGCGCGCCTCGCTGTGGTCGCACTGGGCCACGGACATGAGCTACGGCGGCGCCACCAACAAGGGCCTGAACTCCCAGATCATCCGCTTCATCCGCAACCAGGAGAAGGACGTCTGGAACGCCCACCCGATCCTCGGCAACGCCAGGATCGAGGAGTTCGAGGGCTGGACCGGTGAGGTCGACTGGAACGCCTTCACCCGCAACATCTGGGAGCACAACCTTCCGGCCAAGTTCCTGCAGCACTACCCGATCCTCGACTGGAACGCCGACGAGATCGTCTTCGGCGAGGGCGTGACCGGAACGGCCAGGAACGGCAGGCGCGAGCTGTTCCTCGGCAACAGCAAGATCCTGGACGGCACCACCTACCTGCTGCCGTGGAAGGGCAGATCCTACCACTACAACCCGGCGGGCGGCCCGACCACCTGGGACGCCGACCGGCCGATGCGCCTGTACAAGCTGACCGACCAGGGCCGCGTTCCCGCGGGCACGCTCACCCCGTCCGGCGGCAAGATCACGATCACCGCCGAGCCCGGCGTGCCGTACGTGCTGTATCCCGGTAAGGCCCCCAAGCAGGACACGCCCGAGTGGGGCGAGCGCTCCGGCGTCGCCGATCCCGGCTTCAACGACGACACCCTGCGCGCGTGGGAGCGCACCGGCCAGGTCTCGATCGAGAAGAACGCCAAGGGGCAGCGGGTCGCGCTGCTGGCCGCCGGCCGGCCCGCCGCGATCGGGCAGAACCTCAAGGGCCTGACCCCCGGCCGCACCTACAGCGCCTCGGCCTGGATCGAGGTCGAGCCGGGCAAGACCCGTGAGACCACCCTGGAGGTCGGCGGTCAGGCCACGCGCATCAGCGGTTCCACGGCCAGGAACAACGTCGCGGCCGACGAGAAGCACGGCACCTACTTCCAGCGCGTCAAGGTCGTCTTCACCGCGACCGGGAGCCACGCCAAGCTCCGCCTCGGCGCGGGGAGCGGTGACGGCGCGGTCCGCGTGGACGACGTCCGCCTGGTCACGACCGTCAAGCCCGGTCCGGTCGAGGACTTCGAGAACGTCGACCAGGGCTGGGGACCGTTCGTGAAGGGCGACGCGGGCGGCAGCACCGACCCGCGCACGCACATCGCCCAGAAGCACGCCCCGTTCACGCAGGCCGGATGGAACGGCAAGACCGTGGACGACGTGATCGGCGGCGAGGAGTCGCTCAAGGTCCACGAGGAACGGCAGGGCCTGGTCTACCGGACGGTCCCGCAGACCGCCCGGTTCGAGAACGGCCACGCCTACGAGGTCTCCTTCGCCTACCAGAACGCCCAGCCGGGCACGTACGCCTGGGTGAGCGGCTATGACAAGGGCGGCAGAAGCGTCGAGACCCGGCGCACCGCGATCCCCGAACAGCGCTCCACGACCCGCTTCACCGAACGGGTGGTCGCCGGGTGCGGGGAGGTCTGGGTGGGCCTGCGCTCGCTGCGGCCCGAGCAGGCCGGGGCCGACTTCATCCTCGACGACTTCGCGGTCAAGGACCTCGGCCCCGCCCAGGAGCCGCTGGCCTGCGCCTCGCTGGAGGTCCGGCCCGGCACGGCCACGCTGGAGCCGGGGGTGGCCAACGACGTGACGACGGTCTTCACCAACCTGGAGGACACACCGGCCGGGGTGGGCGTGACGCTGGCCGTACCGGAGGGGTGGCAGGTCGGCGGGCAGGGGACCGGGACCGTGCAGCCCGGCGCCGCGCTCACCACCACCTGGAAGGTGACGCCGCCGCCCGACGCCCCCTACCGGGCCTACGACCTCAGGGCGAGCGCCGTCTACGGCGGCAAGCGGGTCGAGGCGGCGGTCAGCGTGCGGACGCTGCCGCCACCGCCCTCCGGTACGGCCTGGGCCAGCGACCACGACTGGGTCAGCGCCGGCAACGGCTGGGGCCCGGCCGAGCGGGACCAGTCCAACGGCGAGCAGGGCGAGGGCGACGGCCGGCCGCTGACCATCGGCGGCGTCGCCTACGCCAAGGGCCTGGGCGTCCACGCGCCCAGCACGATCCGCTACTACCTGGGCGGACGCTGCACCGGCTTCACCGCCGCCACCGGCGTGGACGACGCGCAGCCCACGCGGGGGTCGGTGCGGTTCACCGTGCTGGCCGACGGGGCGGTCAAGGCGCAGAGCCCGGTCCTGCGCGCCGCCGACGCCGCCCACGAACTGCGCGCCGACCTGACCGGGGCCCGGTACGTGGACCTGGTCGTGGACGACGGCGGCGACGGCAACGGCAACGACCACGGCGACTGGGGAGGGGCCCAGTTCACCTGCGGGTGAACCGCTAGGATCCCCTCCCGGCGTGGAGGAGGGCGTGAGGATGGCGCAGCCGTACCGGCAGTGGATGCACTACCTCACGCCCGGCCCGGCCCACCGCGGTCTCGGCCTGGTCTGCCTGGGCGTCGGTCACCAGGACGGCGCGCTGCCGACCGTGGGCCCGCGCACCATGCAGAACCACGTGGCGGTCGTGGTGACCGAGGGCGGCGGCTGGTTCGCCGAGGCGGGTGGCGCGCCCGTGGAGGTGGCCGCGCCCGCCGTGCTCTGGCTGCGTCCCGGCGTCCGGCACCACTACGCGCCGCACCCGCCCGGCTGGACCGAGTGGTTCGTCGACTTCACCGGCTCGGCCGTCGCCGCCTACACCGAGCTGGGGTTCCTGGGCGACGGGCGGCCGGTGACGCCGCTGACCACGTCAGAGCCGGCCGCCCGCGCCATCGGGCGCATTCTCCAGGCGTGCCGGCGCGGCAGCCCGTACCTGGAGGTGGAGACGTCGGCGGTCGTGCACGAGGTGCTGGTGGCGCTGCGGCACGCCCGCGTGGACGAGGGGCCGGACGGCGTGCTGGAGACGCTCGCCAGGGACGCCTGCCTGCCGATCCCGGTGGCCGAGCACGCCAGGCGGCTGGGGCTGCCGCTGGCCGAGCTGCGGCGGCGGGTACGGCGGCTGACCGGGTGCAGTCCCAAGGACTACGTGCTGACGGTCCGGCTCAACCAGGCCAAGGATCTGCTGGCCGGGACCGATCTACCGGTGGCGGCGGTCGCGCGGCGGGTGGGGTATGACGATCCGGCGTACTTCACCCGGTTGTTCACCCGCCGGACGGGGATGCCGCCGAGTGAATTTCGCGCCCAACGTTTCGGTTAAGTCAGGACTTTTTGTCAAATCAGAGGACAATGGGGGTTCCAGGAGGAGGATCCCTTGCGTCGCTGGTTATCAGGGCCGCTCGCCGCCGTGCTGTCCCTCGCCACGGCCGCCCCGGCCCACTCCGCTCCGCCCGACCCGCCCACGACCCCGCCCACGACCCCGCCCACGACCCCGCCCCCGCTCACGACCCCGACGACTACCCCGTTCCCGCTCAGGACGGCGCCCGATCCCGAGCCGCCGCCCGCCACACCTCGGGCGCCGACCTATGAGCTGCCCTCGCCGGAGGAGTCCGCGACCGGCGCGCCGCAACCGGGCGTTCAGCGCATCCCGCCCAGCCCCGCACAGGTCGCACGCTCCCTGACGCTCGCCTCCGGCGAGCTCGCCGTCGAGGTCGATCCGGGCTTTCCGCGCGTGCTCGGCTATACCGACCGCGCGAGCGGGGCACGACTGGGCGGCAGTACGGCGCTGCCGGCCGTCGTGCTGAACGGCCGGCCGTACCCGGTCACGGTGGCCCTCACCGGCACGGACGGGAAGTCCGCCCGCTACCGGCTGACCTTCGCTGGCCTGGGCGGCGTCGAGCTCGACGCGGCGATCAGCGTGAAACGGCGGGTGGCGACCTTCGCCGTCGTGGCCGTGCGCGACACCCCGGCCTTCCGCGTGGGCACGATCGACCTGCCCGGCCACGACCTGGTGTCGGTGGGCGGCGACCAGCCGGGCGCGGCGACGGCGTTCACCCGCCTGGATCCGAACTCGACGCGGACGGCGGACGTGTTCGCCAAGGTCACGGAGCCGGAGGCGGAACCGATCGGCGCGACCTACGGCATCGTCAACACCGACCGGCTGGCCGCCGCCGTCGAGACCAACTCCGTCTACGACCAGCCCGCCGGCGCCACCGACAAGGACGCCGCCCGCCTGTGGCACCAGGCGCGCAAGGGGGCGGACGGTGTGGTCCGGGTGGGCGTGTGGAGCGGGCAGTGGACCTACCGGGCGGCGGGCGCGCCGTTCACCGAGGAACTGCCCTGGGCGAAGGTGGTCGTGACCCCCGACGCCAACGGCGACGGCACGCTCGACTGGCAGGACGGCGCGATCGCCTTCCGCGACATCGCCGTCACCCCGCCCGGCGCGGGCGAGACGAGCGGGCGCGTGGTGACGCACATCCCGTTCAACTTCAGCAGCCAGGCGACCCACCCGTTCCTGCGCACGCTGGACGACGTCAAACGCATCGCGCTGGCCACCGACGGGCTGGGCCAGCTGGCGATCCTGAAGGGCTACCAGTCGGAGGGCCACGACTCGGCGCACCCGGACTACGGCGGCAACTACAACACCCGCGCCGGCGGCCTCAAGGACCTCAACACCCTGCTGAAGACCGGCAGGCGATGGAACGCCGGCTTCGGCGTCCACGTCAACGCCACCGAGTCCTACCCCGAGGCGAAGACGTTCAGCGAGACCCTGGTGGACAAGAACGTCAAAGGCTGGAACTGGCTCGACCAGTCCTACCGCATCGACCAGCGCCGCGACCTGACCGCGGGAACGCTCGCCGAGCGCTTCCTGCGGCTGCGCGAGGAGACCGACCGCAACCTGTCGGTCCTGTACGTGGACGTCTTCCGGCCGTTCGGCTGGGTCGCCGACCGCACGCTGGGCGAACTGCGCCGCCAGGGCTGGCAGGTGACCACGGAGTGGTCGGACAAGCTGGAACGCTCGTCGCTGTGGGCCCACTGGGCCACCGACCTCAACTACGGCGGCGTCACCAACAAGGGCCTGAACTCCCAGATCATCCGCTTCATCCGCAACCACCAGAAGGACGTCTGGAACGCCCACCCCATCCTCGGCAACGCCCGCATCGTCGAGTTCGAGGGCTGGACCGCCGAGAACGACTGGAACGCCTTCTACCGCAACATCTGGGAGCACAACCTGCCGGTCAAGTTCCTGCAGCGGCAGCCGATCACGAAGTGGACGGACGGGGAGATCCTCTTCGAGAACGGCGTGCGCGGCACCCTCACGAACGGCAGGCGCGAACTGTTCGTCAACGACCGCAAGGTCCTCGACGGAACCGCCTACCTGCTGCCGTGGGAGGGCAGGTCCTACCACTACAACCCGGCGGGCGGCCCGACCAGCTGGGCGGCCGACCGGCCGATGAAGATCTACCGGCTCACCCCGCAGGGCCGGGTCGCCGAGGGCACGCTCACCCCGTCCGGCGGCCGGATCACGATCACCGCCGAGCCCGGCGTGCCGTACGTGCTCTACCCCGGCGATCCGCCCCGGCAGCCCGAGCCCAGGTGGGGCGAGGGCAGCGGCCTGCGCGACCCCGGCTTCAACGGCGAGCGCGCCTGGACCACGACGGGCCCGGTGAGCCTGCGGGTCAACGACCTCGGCCAGCGCCACGCCCACCTCGGCGGCGGCGCGCCGGCCGCGCTGGAGCAGCGCGTCACCGGCCTGCGTCCCGGCCGCCGCTACGCCGCCGAGGCGTTCGTGGAGATCGAGCCGGGCCGCACCCGCGCCGTGACCCTGGAGATCGGCGGGCGGAAGGTCCGGCTGGACAGGTCCACGGCCAAGAACCACATCGCCTCCGACGAGAAGCACGACACCTACTTCCAGCGTGTCCGCGTGCGCTTCACCGCTCCCGCCGGGCCGGTCACGCTGCGGATCGCGGCGGCGGACGGGGAGGGGGCCGTGCTGGTGGACGACGCCCGCGTGGTCGCGACGACCGCGGGGCAGGACGGCTTCGAGGCGCCGGAGGCGGGCTGGGGACCGTTCGTCAAGGGCGACGCGGGCGGCTCCTTCGACGCCCGCACCCACCTGGCGCAGCGGCGCGAGCCGTACACACAGAAGGAGTGGAACGGCAAGGCGGTCGACGACGTGCTGGCCGGAGACTGGTCGCTGAAGGTCCACGAGGAACGGCAGGGCCTGGTCTACCGGACGGTCCCGCAGACCGCCCGGTTCGTGAACGGCCACGCCTACGAGGTCTCCTTCGCCTACCAGAACGCCCTGGCCGACGCCTACACCTGGGTGACCGGATACGACAAGGGCGGCAGAAGCGTCGAGACCCAGCGTACCCCGATCCCCGAGCAGCGCTCCACCACCCGCTTCACCGAACGGATCGTGGCCGGGTGCGGCGACGCCTGGGTGGGCCTGCGCTCGCTGCGCGCCGAGCAGCCGGGCGCCGACTTCATCCTCGACGACTTCGCCGTCAAGGACCTCGGACCCGTCGCCGAGCCCGCCGCCTGCGCCACGCTGGAGGTCAGGCCGGCCGCGCCGAGCGTGGAGCAGGGCGTCGCCAACGAGGTCACCACCGTCTTCACCAACCTGGAGGACGCGCCCGCCCGCGGCGTCGAGGTACGCCTCACCGGGCCGCCCGGCTGGAAGGTCGAGGGGGAGGGGCGCGGCGACGTCGAGCCGGGCGCGGCGCTCACCACTGTGTGGAAGGTCACCCCGCCCGCCGACGCCGCCCACGACAGCTACGAGCTGAAGGCGGTCGCCGCGTACGCGGGCAAGAGCGTGGCGGGCCTCGCGGTCGTCAGGACGCTCCCGCCGCCGCCCACGGCCGACGCCTACGCCGGCGACCTGGAGTGGGTGGCGGCCGGCAACGGCTGGGGGCCGGTCGAGCGTGACCAGTCCAACGGCGACCGGGCCCAGGGCGACGGCTCGCCGCTCACCGTCGGCGGCCGGGTCTTCGCCAAGGGCCTCGGGACGCACGCGCCTGCCAGGATCCGCTACTACCTGGGCGGACGGTGCGCCGCCTTCACCGCCGTCGTCGGCGTCGACGACTCGCAGGCGGCGCCGCGCGGCTCGGTGACCTACACCGTGCTGGCCGACGGGGCGGTCAAGGCGGAGACGCCGGTCCTGCGCGGGCCCGATCCGGCCCACGAGCTGAGCGCCGACGTGCGCGGCGCGCGGTTCGTGGAACTCGTCGCCGGCGACGGCGGCGACGGGATCGGCAACGACCACGCGGACTGGGGCGATGCCCTGTTCCGGTGCGGATGAGGAAGGATTTTGCCTTAGCCGACGCTTATCCAGCCCGTGATCGGATGTCCTGCGAGTACTGTGCGCTGTCGCAGGCGAAGACATGAAGGAGATCACCGTGGCCGCGTCGTCATCGTCACGCAACGTCAGATCGGCGATACCCTGGGTCACGACCGTCGCCCGGTTGGTCCTGGGCGTGGTGCTGATCGTGGCCGGGGGGCTGAAGATCGGCAACCCGTCCGACTCGGTGGTGGCGGTCAAGGCGTACCAGCTGCTGCCCGAGTCGCTGGCCACCATCGTGGGCTACGCGTTGCCGATCGTGGAGATCATCATCGGCATCCTGCTCGTGATCGGCCTGATGACCAGGGTGGTGGCGGTGGTCGGGGCATTGCTCATGCTCGCCTTCGTCTTCGGCATCGCCTGGGCGTGGGCGAAGGGCTACAAGATCGATTGCGGCTGCTTCGGGGGTGGCGGCGAGCTCAAGAAGGGTCAGGAGCCGACGTACCTGATCGACATCCTGCGGGATTTCGGGCTGGTGGTGCTCGGCGTCTGGGCCGCGCGTTTCCCGCCGGGGCGTTTCGCCCTCGACGGGGCCCTCGGACTGCACACGGTGGATGACAAGGAGAACGACTGATGGGCAAGGGCGACCGCGAGAAGTCGGCGCGCGACAGGATCAAGGAGCAGCAGGCCGCCGATCGCAAGCGGGAGCAGCGCCGGCGGATCATCACCTACACCACGGCGGGCGTCGTGGCGGTGGCCGCGCTGGGGGCGGGGGTCCTCTGGAACATGAACCGCTCCAAGTCGGAGGAGACGGGCGCCAACCTCGCGCCGATCACCGTCGCGGCCGACGCGGGCGTCACGATGGGCAACGCCGGGGTCGACAAGCCGGTGATCGACATCTACGAGGACTTCCAGTGCCCGGCCTGCAAGGAGCTGGAGCGGGTCAGCGGGTCCACGTTCAAGAACCTGGCCGCCGAGGGCAAGGCCAAGGTGGTCTACCACCCCATCACGATCTTCAGCGAGGAGCCGACGCGCGGCAACTCCATCCGCGCCGGGGCCGCGGCCCGCTGCGTGAAGGACGGCAAGCAGTGGATGGCCTTCCACGACACCCTCTTCGAGAAGCAGCCGAGCGAGACCGTCGAGGGCTTCAAGATCGACCAGCTCGTCGGGTGGGGCAAGGACGCCGGCATCACCGCGGCCGACTTCGAGCCGTGCGTGACCAAGCAGCAGTACGCCGGTGTCCAGCAGAGCTACAGCGACAAGGTCAACAAGGAGCAAAACTTGACCGGCACGCCCACCGTCAAGCTCAACGGCGTCGAGATGGACAACGAAGTCCTCTTCCGCCCGTCGGAGCTGCGCGAGGCCGTCCTCAACGCAGCCAAGTAGCCCGCCGGTCCGCTACCCTCACCTGACATGCCCCTTGTTGCCTCGATTCCCAGCCCTCCCCAAGGGGTCTGGTATCTCGGCCCGATTCCGATCCGGGCCTACGCACTCTGCATCGTGCTCGGCGTCATCATCGCCGTCTGGATGAGCGAGCGCCGCTGGCGCGCCCGTGGCGGCGCGCCCGGCACCATGATCGACATCGCCGTGCCCGCGGTGATCTTCGGTCTCATCGGTGGCCGGCTCTACCACGTCATCACCGACTGGCAGCTCTACTTCGGCCCCGAAGCCCCCAACGAGCCGTATGAGGCGCTGTTCATCTGGAACGGCGGGCTGGGGATCTGGGGCGCGGTCGCGCTGGGCGCGGTCGGCGTCTGGCTGACCTGCCGCAAACGCGGCATCTCACTGTCGGCCGTGGCCGACACGGTCGCGCCGGGCATCGCCATCGGCCAGGCGATCGGCCGCTGGGGCAACTGGTTCAACCAGGAGCTCTACGGCGGGCCGACCGATCTCCCGTGGGGGCTGGAGATCGACATCAACAAGGACGGCACGGTCGACGGGCTCTACCACCCGACCTTCCTGTACGAGTCCATCTGGAACCTCGTGCTCGCCTTCGTGCTCATCTGGGCGGGCAAACGCTTCACCCTGCGGCACGGGCGGCTGTTCGCGCTCTACGTGGCCGGCTACACCCTCGGGCGCTTCTGGATCGAAGGGCTGCGCATCGACCCCGTCGGCGGCGTGGACCACGCGGTGACGTTCCTGAGCCTGCGCATCAACCAGTGGACCGCGATCGTGCTGTTCGTCGCGGCGCTCGCCTTCTTCTTCGCGACGCGCGGCAAGGACACCGTGGAGTACGTGCTGCCGCGCGACGGCTCAGGGCCGCCGGGTGAGGACGCGTCGGCCGACCCGGCGCACGCGGCCGACCAGGCCGACGACGCCGACAATGCCGACACCGTCCGGGACGCGGACACCGCGGAGAAGCCGGCCGACGACGCGGAGAAGGCGGAGGACGGCGAACCCGCCAAGGCGGACGCCTCCACCACCGGCGACGGACCCGCCGCCGACGCCGCAACCGACGAGCCCGCGAAGCCCGCCGAGCCCGCGAAGACCGCTGAGCCCGCGAAGGCCGAAGAGGCCGCGAAGGCCGAAGAGGCCGAGGCGCCCGTCGCGCAGACCGACGAGCCGGTCAAGGACGACGGGGTCAAGGACGACGCCGTCAAGGATGGCGCGGAAGCCGTACGGGAAGAGGAAAAGAACCCGCGATGAATGATCGCGCGGAGCAGCACCACCAGCATCGCGATGTCACCGGCGGCTGGCTTCGGCCGTCGGTGTTCGGGGCGATGGACGGGCTGGTGTCGAACTTCGCGCTCATCGCCGGTGTCGCGGGCGGAACCGACGACACCAGGGTCATCGCCCTGGCCGGGGTCGCGGGCCTGGCGGCCGGGGCGTTCTCGATGGCCGGCGGCGAATACGTGTCGGTGGCCAGCCAGCGCGAGCTGGCCCTGGCCGAGATCGCCGTCGAACGGCGCGAGCTCGACCGCCACCCCGACGCCGAGCAGCAGGAACTCGCCGACGACTTCGTCTCCAAGGGCGTCGCGCCCGACCTGGCCGCCGAAGTGGCCAGGCAGATCTCGGCCAACCCCGAGCGCGCCCTGGAAGTGCACGCCCAGAACGAACTGGGCATCGGGCCCAAGGACCTGCCCTCGCCCAAGGTGGCGGCGCTGTCGTCGTTCGCCTCGTTCTCGGCGGGGGCGGTGCTGCCGCTGCTGCCGTACCTGCTCGGGGTGACCAGCCTGACGTTGTCGGCGCTCCTGTCCTGCGTGGCGCTGTTCGGGGCGGGCGCGCTCGTCTCGGCCGTGACCGCCCGCAGCTGGTGGTACTCGGGCCTGCGCCAGCTCGTCGTGGGAGCGGTGGCGGCGGGACTGACCTTCGCGCTCGGCAACCTGATCGGAGGAACGGGGCTGTGAGGAGCAGCAGCAGGAAGCGGCGGCGTACCCGGAGTACCCCGTCGTCGGACTGGCAGCTGCCGCTGCTCAGCGACATGGGCCTGCGGCCCGAGCAGCAGCGCCTGCTCGTGATCATCGGCTCGGCGCTCGGCGTCGTGGTCCTGGCCGTGGGGCTGGTGGCCGTCATCGGCTCGCTGGGCACCGGCTACCTGCCCGACCGCGCGGCCACCGCCGCGGCCGGCGGGCCCGGCACCGCCCGGCCGGACTCCTTCCACGGCTGGAGCTCGCCCAAGCTGTTCGAGCCGATCAGCGAGCGGGCCAAGGACGCCAAGCCGCTGACCGAGAAGGAACTGTTCGCCGGAAAGACGCTGGCCGACGAGAAGAAACTCACGCTCAAGCTGGTCGCGCACGAGCTCGGCGCCGACTGCGCGGCCGTGCTGTGGGGCCCCTCCCTGGTCGAGAAGGCCGCCGACGGCGAGTGCACCCAGGCCGCCCGCGCCCTCTACACCAGCTCCGACGGCCGCTACGTGGCCCAGTACACCCTGCTCAACCTGCGCGACGCCAAGGCCGCCGACGAACTGGTCACCGAGCTCAAGGCGGGCTACCGGGGCGGCTGGACCCACGCCCTGCAGAGCGAGAAGGCATCCTTCCCCGGCGGCGGCTACACCGAGGGCGGCGCCTACGCGCTCGGCCACTACCTGGGTGTGGTCTGGATCGGCCGCGCCGACGGCGCCGAGCCCACGCCCAAGGACGACTTCGTCTCGGCCACCCTCACCCTGCGCGGAGCGGAGAAGGCCGTCTACCGCCGCGTCGTCGCGATCACCGGGCAGCAGCCCTCGTGACCCACCGTCCCGCCGGAGCCCGCCGATGATTCCCGCTCGCGTGGCCGCGCCCGTGGCCGTGCTGATCGTGCTCGCCGCCGCCCTGGCCGCCTGGTTCCTCACCCGTGGCGGCCCGGCCCGGCCCGCGACCTTCCGCGGTGAGCCCACCTCGGCCATGTACGCCGCCATCGACTCCCGCCAGAGCGACGCCGCCCCGCTCACCACCGAGGAGGTCTTCCCCCCGGCCACCGCGAAGCTGGGCGAGCTGACCAGGGGCGCGGCCGAACAGCTCGACGACTGCGCCGACGCCCTGGCCGGACCCGAGGCCACCGGCTGCTCGCAGGCCCTGCGCGCCACCTACACCGGCCCGGCGGTCAACGGCCAGTTCGTCATCTTCAACCTGCCCGACGGCCGCGCCGCCGACGCCCTGGTCTCGGCGCTGGGCAAGGAGGGCTTCCTGGAGCAGGCGGTCGCCTTCGATACCGCCCGCAGCTGGGCGCAGGCGCGGGCGCTCGGCCACTACGTGACCGTCAGCTGGGTGGGCCCGGCCGCCGATGGCGCCAGGGTGGACCTCACCCAGTCACAGGTGACCCTGGACACTCTGGCGCGCGTCGTGCAGTCCAGGGTCCTCAAGGCCGTCTGACCCGGCCACCGCGCCCGTTCCAGCCCGGCCGGTACGGCTACCGCCCCCCGCTCCACCGCGGCCGCGTGGGGCTTGACCAGCCACGTCGACAGCCGCACCCGTGGCACCCCGAGCGCCTGGGGTTACCCGCCCACGAGCAGGCCGCGCGTGAAGTCCCCGAGCTCGTGGTCGCCGACGCACAGCAGGTGGGCGCCCGGTGACCGGAAGCGGGCGCCGAGCAGCGGCACGGTCTCGGGGTGGGGGCGACGTGACCGAGCGTGTGTCGAGCCCCGGCCTCTTCGAGCAGGCGTTCGAGCCCTTTCGCGCTCCATTGGGGCGGCATATCGGCCCTGGAATTCCGGGGTTTGGGACACAGGTGTCCGTATACCGGAACAGGTGTGATGTTCGCGATGTGGACCTGGTGGGCACCATTCGGGCAACGTGTTGTAACCTCTAACGCACAACTGCAGCAGGGCCAACGTCGTCCCTCGCCTTTGAAGCACCAAGAGCAAGCGAAGAGACGACGGGAGGGATTCAATGCCTGCTGCCCACCTCGGGTTCCCTGAACCCCAGGGCCTGTACCACCCCGCCAACGAGCATGACGCCTGCGGAGTGGCCATGGTGGCCGACGTCGCAGGGCGACGTGGTCACGGCATCGTGGAGAAGGCCTTGGAGGCGTTGTGCAACCTTGATCACCGGGGGGCCAAGGGTAGCGAGCCGGACACCGGCGACGGAGCCGGGATCCTGACGCAGATCCCCGATGCATTCCTGCGCGCGAACGTGCCGTTCGCGCTGCCCGCGGCGGGCGAGTACGCCGTGGGCACGGCCTTCCTGGCCAGCGACTCCGAGGCGCGCGAGATCGGCGTGCGCATGATCGAGGAGATCGCCGCCGAGGAGGGCCTGACCGTGCTCGGCTGGCGTGACGTGCCGGTCGACCGGGCTCTTCCCGGGCCGAGCGCCCGGGCCGTCATGCCGTTCTTCAAGCAGCTGTTCGTGGCCGGGCCCGATGGGGAGTCCGGGCTGGAGCTGGACCGGCTGGCGTACTGCCTGCGCAAGCGGGCCGAGCACGAGGTGGACGTCTACTTCCCCTCGCTGAGCGCGCGCACGATCGTCTACAAGGGCATGCTCACCCCGGACCAGGTCGAGCCGTTCTTCCCCGACCTGACCGACGAGCGCTTCGAGAGCGCGATCGCGCTGGTGCACTCGCGCTTCTCGACCAACACCTTCCCGAGCTGGCCGCTGGCCCACCCCTACCGGTACGTGGCGCACAACGGCGAGATCAACACGGTCAAGGGCAACCGCAACTGGATGCGGGCGCGCGAGGCGATGCTGGAGTCCGCGCACATCCCAGGCGATATTTCGCGACTTTTCCCCATCTGTGACCCGGACGGGTCCGACACCGCCTCCTTCGACGAGGCCCTGGAGCTCCTCCACATCGGCGGCCGCTCGCTCCCGCACGCGGTCCTCATGATGATCCCGGAGGCGTGGGAGAACCACACCGGGATGGACCCCGCCCGCCGCGCCTTCTACGAGTTCCACTCCTCGATAATGGAGGCCTGGGACGGCCCCGCCTCGATCACCTTCACCGACGGCACGCTGGCCGGAGCCGTCCTCGACCGCAACGGCCTGCGCCCAGGCCGGTTCTGGGTGACCGCCGACGGGCTCGTCGTACTCGCCTCCGAGGCGGGCGTGCTGGACTTCAAGCCCGAGGAGGTCGTCCGCAAGGGACGCCTGCAGCCGGGCCGGATGTTCCTCATCGACACCGCCCGTGGCAAGATCATCGAGGATGACGAGATCAAGGCGGAGCTCGCGGCGGCGCTGCCGTACGAGGAGTGGCTGCACGCCGGGCTCGTCCGCTTCGAGGAGCTGCGCGCCCGCCAGCGCGAGATCCCCACGCACGAGGCGCTGGTCAAGCGGCAGCAGACCTTCGGCTACACCGAGGAAGAGCTGCGGATCATCCTGTCGCCGATGGCCAGGAACGGCGCCGAGCCGATCGGGTCGATGGGCACCGACACACCCGTGGCGGTCCTGAGCGAGAAGCCCCGGCTGCTGTTCGACTACTTCACGCAGCTGTTCGCGCAGGTCACCAACCCGCCGCTGGACGCCATCAGGGAAGAGGTCGTCACCTCGATGGCCAGCGTGCTCGGCCCCGAGGGCAACCTCCTCGACCCCGGGCCGACGAGCTGCCGTCAGCTCGTGCTGCCCTACCCGGTGATCGACAACGACGAGCTCGCGAAGATCATCCACATCAACGACGAGGGCGACCTGCCCGGCTTCCACCCGCACACCATCTCGGGCCTGTACCCGGTGGCGGGCGGCGGCGAGGCGCTGCTCCAGCGGCTGGAGGAGATCCGCGCCGAGGCCTCCCAGGCCATCGAGCAGGGCGCGCGCATCCTCGTGCTGTCCGACCGAGGCTCATCGGCCGAGATGGCGCCGATCCCGTCGCTGATGCTGACCGGCGCGGTGCACCACCACCTCATCCAGGAGAAGACCCGCACCAAGATCGGCCTGGTGGTCGAGACCGGCGAGGCCCGCGAGTGCCACCACATGGCCCTGCTCGTGGGCTACGGCGCCGGCGTCATCAACCCCTACCTGGCCATCGAGACCGTCGAGGATCTGGTCGACACCGGAGTGCTGGCGCTCGACAAGCACAAGGCCGTCCGCAACCTGATCAAGGCGTACGGCAAGGGCGTCATCAAGGTCATGTCCAAGATGGGCGTGTCCACGGTCGCCTCCTACACCGGTGCGCAGATCTTCGAGGCGCTCGGCCTGGGCGCCGAGGTCGTCGACGCCTGCTTCACCGGGACCACCTCGCGGCTCGGCGGCGTCGGCTTCGCCGTACTGGCAGAAGAGGTCGCGCAGCGGCACAAGCGGGCCTACCCGCGCGCCGAGAACGCGCACCGGCGCCTGGAGGTCGGCGGCGAGTACCAGTGGCGGCGCGAGGGCGAGCCGCACCTGTTCAATCCCGAGACGGTCTTCAAGCTGCAGCACGCCACGCGCACGCGGCAGTACGAGATCTTCAAGGAGTACACGAACCTCGTCGACGCGCAGGCCGAGAAGCTGATGACGCTGCGGGGCCTGTTCCGGCTCAAGCCCGGCAACCCGATCCCGATCGAGGAGGTCGAGCCGGTCAGCGAGATCGTCAAGCGGTTCTCCACCGGCGCGATGTCCTACGGCTCCATCTCGCGCGAGGCCCACGAGACGCTCGCGATCGCGATGAACCAGCTCGGCGGCAAGTCCAACACCGGCGAGGGCGGCGAGGAGCCGGACCGGCTCTACGACATCTCCCGCCGCTCGGCGATCAAGCAGGTGGCCTCCGGCCGCTTCGGCGTGACCTCCGAGTACCTGGTCAACGCCGACGACCTGCAGATCAAGATGGCCCAGGGCGCCAAGCCCGGCGAGGGCGGCCAGCTGCCCGGCCACAAGGTCTACCCGTGGATCGCCAAGACGCGCCACTCCACCCCGGGCGTCGGCCTCATCTCGCCGCCGCCGCACCACGACATCTACTCCATCGAGGACCTGGCCCAGCTCATCCACGACCTGAAGAACGCCAACCCGGTCTCCCGGGTGCACGTGAAGCTGGTCGCGGAGGTCGGCGTCGGCACCGTCGCCGCGGGCGTGTCCAAGGCGCACGCCGACGTGGTGCTCATCTCCGGCCACGACGGCGGCACCGGCGCCTCGCCGCTCACCTCGCTGAAGCACGCGGGCGCGCCCTGGGAGCTCGGCCTGGCCGAGACCCAGCAGACGCTCCTGCTCAACGGCCTGCGCGACCGGATCGTGGTGCAGGTCGACGGCCAGCTCAAGACCGGCCGCGACGTGGTGATCGCCGCGCTGCTCGGGGCCGAGGAGTACGGCTTCGCCACCGCCCCGCTGGTCGTGTCCGGCTGCGTGATGATGCGGGTCTGCCACCTCGACACCTGCCCGGTGGGCGTGGCCACGCAGAACCCGGAGCTGCGCAAGCGCTTCACCGGCAAGCCCGAGTTCGTGGTCAACTTCTTCGAGTTCATCGCGCAGGAGATCCGCGAGTACCTGGCCGAGCTGGGCTTCCGCTCGCTCGACGAGGCGATCGGGCAGGTCGGCCTGCTCGACATCACGGCCGCCGAGGACCACTGGAAGGCGAGCGGCCTCGACCTCGCCCCGATCCTGCACCAGGTCGACGTGCCCGCGGGCGACGCCCGGCGCCGGACCAAGTTCCAGGACCACGGTCTGGAGCACGCGCTGGACAACACCCTCATCCAGCTGGCCGAGGGCGCCATCGAGTATGGCGAGCCGGTCAAGCTCGACCTGCCGATCCGCAACGTCAACCGGACCGTCGGCACCATGCTCGGCCACCACGTCACCAAGAAGTGGGGCGGCGACGGCCTGCCCGACGACACGATCGACGTGTCGTTCACCGGTTCGGCCGGGAACTCGTTCGGCGCGTTCATCCCGCGCGGCATCACGCTGCGCCTGACCGGCGACGCCAACGACTACCTGGGCAAGGGCCTGTCGGGTGGCCGCATCACGGTCCGGCCGCACGACGCGGCGCCGCTGGACGGCCACATCATTTCCGGAAATGTCGCCCTTTACGGCGCTACTTCGGGTGAGGCGTTCATCCGGGGCGTCGTGGGCGAGCGGTTCTGCGTACGCAACTCCGGCGCCACCGCGGTCGTCGAAGGCGTCGGCGACCACGGCTGCGAGTACATGACCGGCGGCCGCGCCGTCATCCTCGGCCCCACCGGGCGCAACTTCGCCGCCGGGATGTCCGGCGGCATCGCGTACCTGCTCGACCTCGACCTGAACCGGGTCAACCGGGAGATGGTCGCGATCGAGGAGCCCACCGCCGAGGACGTGGAGTTCCTGCGCGAGACGGTCGAGCGGCACTTCGCCGAGACCGGCTCGTCGGTGGCCGCCGCGCTGCTGGCCACCTGGGATCCGGGACGATTCAGCAAGATCATGCCGACCGACTACAAGCGGGTCCTGCAGGCCGCCGAGGCCGCCCGCATCGAAGGCCGGGACATCGACGAGGCGGTCATGGCCGCCGCGGTTCAGGGATAGGGGGCTTCCATGGCTGACCCGAAGGGTTTCCTCACACACGACAGGGAGCTGCCCGCGCGCCGTCCCGTGGACGTGCGCATCCAGGACTGGAAGGAGGTCTACCACGACTTCCCCGCCGCCAAGCTGAAGCAGCAGGCCGCCCGCTGCATGGACTGCGGCATCCCGTTCTGCCACAACGGCTGCCCGCTGGGCAACCTCATCCCCGAATGGAACGACCTCGTCTACCGCGAGGACTTCCAGGAGGCGATCGAACGCCTGCACGCCACGAACAACTTCCCGGAGTTCACCGGCCGCCTGTGCCCCGCCCCGTGCGAGGCCGCCTGCGTGCTCGGCATCAACTCCGACCCCGTGGCGATCAAGCGGGTCGAGGTCGAGATCATCGACCGGGCCTTCGCCGAGGGCTGGGTCCGTCCCGAGCCGGCGGCGGTGAAGACCGGCCGGCGCGTGGCCGTGGTCGGATCGGGCCCGGCCGGGCTGGCCGCCGCCCAGCAGCTCACCCGCGCCGGGCACGACGTCGTCGTGTTCGAGCGGGCCGATGCCATCGGCGGGCTGCTGCGTTACGGCATCCCCGAGTTCAAGATGGAGAAGCGCCACATCGACCGGCGCCTGGAGCAGATGCGGGCCGAGGGCACCGAGTTCCGCACCTCGGTCAACGCCGGCGTCGACATCACCGCCGCGCAGTTGCGCGCCGAGTTCGACGCCGTCGTCCTGGCCGGCGGCGCCACCCAGTGGCGCGACCTGCCCGTCGAGGGACGCGAGCTGCGCGGCGTCCACCAGGCGATGGAGTACCTGCCCCCCGCCAACCGCGCAGTATCTGATGCGCCCGAGTCCGGCGCGGATGCACACGCAAAGATCAACGCCCGAGGCAAGCACGTCGTGGTCATCGGCGGCGGCGACACCGGCGCGGACTGCATCGGCACCGCCATCCGCCAGGGCGCCGCGTCGGTGACCCAGCTGGAGATCATGCCCCGCCCGCCCGCGTCCAGGGCGGGTTCGCAGCCGTGGCCCACGTTCCCGACGCTGTTCAAGATGGAGAGCGCCCACGAGGAACTGGCCGACGGCGGCGGCGACCGCGTCTACGCCGTCTCCACCTTGGGCTTCGCCGGCGACGCGGAGGGCAACGTCCGGGCGCTGCGGCTGGTCGAGGTCGAGGGCCCGCAGAACGGCTTCAAGCCCATCCCGGGCACCGAGCGGGAGATCCCCGCCGACCTCGTCACGCTGTCCATGGGCTTCACCGGGCCCGAGAAGAGCGTGCTGCTGGAGGAACTGGGCGTCGCTTACGACAAGCGCGGCAACGTGGCGCGTGACGCCTCGTACATGACCTCGGTGGAGGGTGTGTTCTCGGCCGGGGACATCGGGCGGGGACAGTCGCTCATCGTCTGGGCCATCGCCGAGGGCCGCGCCGCCGCCTCCCGGGTGGACGCGTTCCTGACGGGGGAGACGGCGCTGCCGTACCCGATCCTCCCGACGGCCCGCTCGCTCGTCTAACCCCATCACGGTGTACGGCGGGGCGGCCCCACCCGCCCCGCCAAACCCGTCTCCGGCCCGGCCCCCGGCCCGGCCCGGCCCCCGGCCCGACCCGGCCCCGGCCCGACCGGTCCCCGGCCTGTGTCCTCGACCGCCCGGTTTGTCCCAGGCCTCAGGGCCTCGGTCGCTGCCGGGCGTCCGGGTGACACCGGCGGCCTCACCCCCGCTTCTCCGTGCCGCTGCGCGCCGGCCCACCCCGCTCCGTCGGCCGTCCGGTTCCCCGCGCGACCCATCCCGCTCCGCCGGTCCTCCGGTTCCCCGGGACGTTGTGGGCTGCCCGGGGTCAGGCGACCGTGGCCGGGGCGGCGGTCCAGGTGTTGCAGGCTGACGGGGTTTCGGCGGCGAAGCCCTTGTTGAACCAGCGGGCCCGGTTGGCGCGGCTGCCGTGGTCGTTGGTCTTGCTGCCCTTCTCGCCGCCCAGCGACCACGCGATGGCGATCAGCGCGCCCCACTCCGGCACCGAGCGCTTCTGGGCGTCCCACACGCTCCCGATGTAGACCCCGGCCAGGCAGTCGGCCTGCAGCTCGTAGCGCCGCTGGGCTTCCAGGACGTGGGCCTTGGAGGTGTACTTCTCCCGCATCGCCCCCTGCAGCACGCCGGTCAGCCGCTGGACGTGGTGACCGTACTCGTGCGCCATGACCAGCAGGAAGCCCACCTCGGGCGCGTACTCCCTGACCGGACCCGGCAGGTAGACGCCGATGACGCCGGTGGGGTTGCAGTAGGCGCCGGGCATGATGTCGGCGGCCTTGCCCTGGCAGAAGGGCGCGTTCCCGCTGGTCATGTAGGTGAACGCCGGCTTGGCCGAGGCCAGGCCGCCGGCCCGCAGGTGCTTGCCCCAGGCGGTGTTCAGGCAGGCGTAGGTCCTGGTCAGGTACGCCCGCACGGCCGCGTGCCCGCGGTCGGCCGGGGCAGGGAGGCGGCAGGCGGAGGCCGGGAACTGGCCGGTCCGGTACAGGGCGTTGTGGGTGAGGCGGCGGTCCTTGATCGGGTACGAGCCGGCCATCGCCGGGCTCGGCGCGAGGCCGGCCAGAACCGCGGCGGTGAGCGCGGTGGCGGCGACGGCGGGGAGTCTCATGCCGTTCACGGTGGCTGGAGCCTCTTGAAAGCCGGTTGCCGCTCACCTGAAAGCCACCGCATCTACCAATAGATACCGAAATATCGGCATGAAGTTGACCGATTCGATGAGTGTCGGAAAGATGCGTTTTCTGGCTGGAACAAAGGGGGAGCAATGCGGCGGATCGCCTCAGTCTTGGCGGGGTTGGCCGTCGTCACCTCACTCACCGCCTGCGCCCCGGCCGCGCAGCGCCCCACCCTTTCCCAGGCGAGCGCGGACTTCCTGGTCTTCTACGCCGACGGCAAGCGGGGCGAAGCGCTCGGCGCGATCGGGCGGGCGGGCGGCTCCGCCGTACGGACTGAGGAACGGCTTGGATACGTGCTGGCCAGAGGCGCGGGGGAGAGGTTCGCCGCCGCGCTCGACGACGACCCGGCCGTCGTGGGCGTCTCCGCCGACCGCCAGATCGGGTACGCCTCGGCGAGCCCCGCGCACCCCGGTACGGCAAGCGCCGTCCCGGACGCCTCGGCCCGCGAGGGCGCGGTCAAGGGCCGCGAACCGCTGGCCACGCGGCAGTGGGACATGCGGATGATCGGCGCGGACAAGGCCAACGCCACCCTGCCCGGCAGCAAGAAGGTGCTGGTCGGCGTCATCGACACCGGCATCGACGGCAACCACCCCGACATCGCCCCGAACTTCGAGCGCGCCCTGTCGCGCAACTTCGTCACCGACCGCCCCAGCGACAAGAACGGCGAAACGCTCGACGGCCCCTGCGAGGTCGCCGGCTGCAAGGACCCGGTCGACCGAGACGACGACGGCCACGGCACCCACGTGGCCAGCACGATCGCCTCCCCGCTGAACGGCGTCGGCGTCGCGGGCGTCGCCCCCGGCGTGCGGCTGGTCAACATCCGCGCCGGCCAGGACTCCGGCTTCTTCTTCCTCAAGCCCAGCCTCGACGCCCTCACCTACGCCGCCGACATCGGCGTCGACGTGGTCAACATGAGCTACTACGTGGACCCCTGGCTGTTCAACTGCACCGCCAACAAGGACGACAGCGCCCGCGAGCGGTCCGAGCAGCGGGCCGTCATCACCGGCATGCAGCGCGCGCTCGACTACGCCAGGGGCAAGGGCGTCACGCTCATCTCCGCCCTCGGCAACGGCGCCACCGACCTGGGCAGGCCGAAGGTGGACAAGGACAGCCCCGGCTACCCGCGCGGCGACGAGCGCGTGCGCCGTGTCGACAACTCGTGCCTGAACGTGCCGGCCGAGTCGAAGGGCGTCATCTCGATCTCGGCGGTCGGCCCGTCCGGCCGCAAGTCGATCTACAGCGACTACGGCGTCGAGCAGACCGACCTGGCCGCGCCCGGCGGCGACGCGCTCGACGGCAAGGGCGCCTCGCCCACCCGCTCCATCCTCGCCGCCGCGCCCGAGTCCGCCCTGCGCGCCGGCAACAAGATCGACAAGAACGGCAAGCCGAAGACGAACGAGGTGATCCGCGACTGCGCCAAGGGCACGTGCGCGTACTACCAGTACATGGACGGCACCTCCATGGCCGCCCCGCACGCCACCGGCGTCGCCGCCCTGCTGGTCAGCCGCTTCGGCAAGCCCGGCAAGGGCGGCCTCACGCTGTCCCCGGCGACGGTGGAGAAACTGCTCTACAAGAGCGCCACGCCCAAGGCCTGCCCGTCGCCGCGCGCGTACGTCTACGAGGTGTACGGCGAGGAGGACACGCACACCTGCGAAGGCGGCACGGCCAGGAACGGCTTCTACGGCCGCGGAATCGTCAACGCCCTGAACGCCACCACCGTCAAGCGCTGAATGTAGGGTCGGGGCATGGGGTACCGCCTCATCGCAGAAGCCGCGATGCTGGTGCACTTCGCCTTCCTCGTCTACATGGCCGTCGGCGGGTTCCTGGCCTGGCGCTGGCCGCGTACCATCTGGATCCACCTGGGCGTGGTCGCCTGGGGTGTACTGTCGATCACGACAGGTGTGGAGTGCCCGCTGACCCTGGTCGAGGACTGGGGCCGTGAGCGGGCCGGGCAGGCGGGGCTGCCGGACTCCGGGTTCATCGACCACTACATCGAGGGCGTGATCTACCCGGAGGAATACACACTCTTGGCACGCTGGGGTGTGGCCGTTCTCGTGCTGTTCTCCTATATCGGCTACGTTCTCCGACGTCGATGACGGGGTCCTCACGGTGATGGCAGCGACCGAGGATGCTCGCTTCGCTCCATCAAGTGGTCTGTACCAATTAAGGTGGGACTCGTGACTCGTCGCGCGAAAATCGTCTGCACACTTGGCCCCGCCACATCCTCCCCCGAACGACTGCGCGAGCTGATCGCCGCCGGGATGGATGTCGCCCGTTTCAACCTCTCGCATGGCAACCATGAGATGCACAAAGAGGTATTCGACCGGGTGAGGGAGGTGGCGGCCGACCTCGGCCGCGGCGTAGGCGTACTCGCCGACCTGCAAGGCCCCAAGATCCGCGTGGGAACCTTCGAGGAGGGCCCGGTCCGGCTCGGGTTCGGCGACGTCTTCACCGTCACCACCGAGGACGTGCCCGGCGACCGCGAGCAGGTCTCCACCACCTACAAGGGCCTGCCCGGCGACGTGCGCTCCGGCGACACGATCCTGGTCGACGACGGCCGCCTGGTGCTGGAGGTGACCCGCGTCGACGGCCAGCGCGTGACCACCCGCGTCGTGATCGGCGGGATGATCTCCGACAACAAGGGCCTCAACCTGCCGGGCGTCAACGTCAGCGCCCCCGCCCTCACCGACAAGGACGAGGCCGACCTGCGCTGGGCGCTGCGCACCGGCTTCGACATGATCGCGCTGTCGTTCGTGCGCCGTCCTTCGGACGCCGACGTGGTCCGCAACATCATGGAGCAGGAGGCGGTACGGCTGCCGCTGCTCGCCAAGATCGAGAAGCCGCAGGCCGTCGAACGCCTCCCGGAGATCGTCGAGGCCTTCGACGGCATCATGGTGGCCCGCGGCGACCTGGGCGTCGAGCTCCCGCTCGAAGAGGTGCCGATCGTCCAGCGGCGCATCATCGAGCTGTGCCGCGAGAAGGCCAGGCCGGTCATCGTCGCCACCCAGATGCTCGACTCGATGATGAACGCCCCGCGCCCCACCAGGGCCGAGACCTCCGACGTGGCCTACGCCGTCATGGACGGCGCCGACGCCGTCATGCTGTCCGGCGAGACCTCGGTCGGCAACTACCCCATCGAGGCCGTCTCCACGATGGACCGCATCGCCTGCGCCGCCGAGAAGGCCTCCCTGACGGCCACGCACAGCCTCGACCGGCTGCCGGAGACCACCGGCGGCGCCATCGCCCGCGCCGCCGCCGAGGTCGGCGCCATCGTGGGCGCCAAGGCACTGGTCGCCTTCACGATGTCCGGCGAGACCGCGCGCCGCCTGGCCCGCTACCGCTCGCCGATCCCGCTGCTCGCCTTCACCTCGGCGCCGCACGTACGGGGGCAGCTGTCGCTGACGTGGGGCGTGGAGACGTTCCACGTGCCGTTCGTCCACCACACCGACGACATGGTCCGCCAGGTGGAGGCGTCACTGCTGTCGCTGGGCCGGCTGGAGAAGGGCGACAAGGTCGTCATCGTCGCCGGTTCCCCTCCCGGCACCCCGGGCTCCACGAACGCGCTGCGCGTGCACACCATCGGCTCCGCCGTGTCGCACGCCCACTAGCCCTTCCCGCCGAAACCCCGCGAGCGCCGCCTACCCGGTCTCGCGGGGTTTCCTGCCGTCTGGACTCAGTTGGCGTGCAGGGTGGCGTTCAGCTCGATGCGCTGACCGGTGCGGGCGACCGCCTCGACCGCGCCCGACTGGGAGTTGCGGCGGAACAGCAGGCCGCTGGAGCCCGACAGCTCCTTGCCCTTGACCACGCGGCCGTCCGGCAGCGCGATCTTGGTGCCGGACGTGACGTACAGGCCCGCCTCCACCACGCAGTCGTCGCCCAGCGAGATCCCCACACCGGCGTTGGCACCCAGCAGGCAGCGCTCGCCGATCGCGATGACCTCCTTGCCGCCGCCCGACAGCGTGCCCATGATCGACGCGCCGCCGCCCACGTCGGAGCCGTCGCCGACGACGACGCCGGCCGAGATGCGGCCCTCGACCATCGAGGCGCCCAGCGTGCCGGCGTTGAAGTTGACGAAGCCCTCGTGCATCACGGTCGTGCCGGCGGCCAGGTGGGCGCCGAGCCGTACCCGGTCGGCGTCGGCGACGCGGACACCGGAGGGCAGCACGTAGTCGACCATCCTCGGGAACTTGTCCACGCCGTAGACCGTCACCGCCCCCGTGGCGCGCAACCGCAACCGGGTCCGCTCGAACCCGTCCACCGCGCACGGCCCCCGGTCGGTCCACACGACGTTGGCCAGCAGCCCGAACAACCCGTCCAGGCTCAGCCCGTGCGGGCGTACCAGGCGCGACGACAGCAGATGCAGGCGCAGGTACGCGTCGTGCGCGTCGGCCGGGGCCTCCGACAGCTTGGCGATGCCGGTGCGCACGGCGACGACCTCGACGCCGCGCGCCGGGTCGGGGCCGGTCAGGGCGGCCAGCTCGCCCGCCGCGTCGGCGTCGAGCCGTTCGGTGCCGGCGAAGGCGGGCTCGCCCAGCTCGGGCGCGGGGAACCAGGTGTCGAGCACGGTGCCGTCGGCGGCGATGGTGGCCAGGCCGATGCCGTGGGCGCCGGTGGTGGTGGGATCGATAGCAGTCACGGCCCCAAAATACCGGGTCAGATGGTGCCGAGGTCGGCCGACAGCCACCGCTCGGGCCGCATGTGGAAGGTGACGAGGACGGCGAGGTTCGACTGCCCGACATATCCGGCCACCGCGTCGTCGGGCAGGTAGCGGGCGACGATCCTGGTCATCTCATCCAGCGTGGTGGGATTCTTCGCCACCACCGGGCCTTCGGCGGACACGTAGCGGTAGGTGGGATGGCTCCGCTGGGCGAGCATCGACACCCGGCCCGCCTTGCCGATCAGCTGTGCCTTGACCGAATCGCCGTCGGTGAGGAACGACACCATGCCGCCCGGCTCGTAGTCGTACCAGATCGGCACGTTCAGCGGCGCCCGGCCCTCGCCCGCCTCCACCGCGACCGCCCCGATGTGCGGCTCGGCCAGGAACGCCTCCCGATCAGCAGCGCTCAGCGCCACGGCAACCCCCCGAAGATCGTCGTACTCCTGTGGCCGACCTTAACCCAGCGAAGCCCCGCCGAACGTGACGCGGACCGTCAGCCCGCCACCCGGGTTCGCCTCGGCCGCGACGACGGCGTCATGGGCACGGGCCACGGCCGCCACGATCGACAACCCGAGCCCCGCTCCCTCGCCGGGCGTGTGCTGGCGCTCGTGCAGCCGCCGGAACGGCTCGAACAGCAGCGGCACCACCTCGGCCGGAACCACCGGCCCCGTGTTCGTCACCGTCAGCTCCCCGGCACCGGTGACGATCTCCACCCTGCCGTCAGGCCGGTTGTAGCGGACCGCGTTGGCCACCAGGTTCCCCACCAGCCGCTCCAGCAGCACCGGATCGCCCTTCACCACCAGCGGGCCGCCCCGGACGAGCGCTCCGGCGTCGTCGCCCAGCGCCGCCGCGATGTGGTGGACCGCGACCGGCTCCCGCCGTTCCAGCCCCTGCTCCGACACCGACAGCAGCAGCAGTCCCTCGATCAGCCGCTCGTTGCCGTCGGCGAGGTCGATCAGCTTCTCCCGCATCCGCGACACCCGCGCCGCGTCCGGCTCGCCCGCCAGCCCGATCTCCGCCGCCGCCCGCTGCATCGCCAGCTGCGTACGCAGCTCGTGCGCGGCGTTGGCGGCGAAGCGCTGCTGCGCGCCGACCAGCCGCTCGATCCGGTCCAGCATGGCGTCGAAGGTGTCGGCCAGCTGCTTGAGCTCGCCCGACGGCGCGTCCAGGGCGATGCGCTCGTGCAGGTTCGCCCCCGACAGCCGCCGGGCGGTCCGCGTGATCACCGACACCGGCCGCAACATCCGACCCGCCATCCACCACGCCAGCACCACCGACGCCAGCGCGAACCCCGCCGCCGCCGCGATCGAGATCAACAGCAGCCGCTCCAGCGCCGTCTCCTCGACGAAGCCGAGCAACTGCACCGTGGTGGCGAAGTCCCCGCCGGACGGCACGTCGGCGCTCACCCTGGCACCCGGGAGCGCCATCGGCAGGCCCGGCTGCCTGGCCGCCGCCGAACTGATCGTGCTCACCAGGCTGTCCCGAAGCAGGAAGTAGATGAGCGCGACCAGCCCGCCGCCCGCCAGCAGCAGCAGCCCGCCGAACAACGCCGTCAGCCGGGTCCGCTCGTTCATGCGCCGATCCGGTAACCGGCCCGTGGCACCGTCTCCACCACCGGAGGGTCGCCGAGCTTGGCCCGCAGCTTGCTCAGCGTCACCCGCACCGCGTTCGTGAGGTAGCTGGTGTCCTCCTCCCACACCTGGTCGATGAGGTCCTCGTTGCTGACGACCGCGCCCTCGGCGCGCATCAGCGCCTCCAGCACCGCGAACTCCTTGCGCGACAGGTGCAGCGGGCGGCCGTCGCGGCGGGCCGTACGGCAGGCCGTGTCGAGCACCACCCCGCCGCGCTCGATGACCGGAGGCAGCGCGGGACGCGCGCGCCGCCCGAGCGCCAGCACCCGCGCCAGCAGCTCGTCATAGACGAACGGCTTCGGCAGATAGTCGTCGGCGCCCAGCCGCAGCCCGTCCACGCGCTCACGCACGCTGCCCGCGGCGGTCAGCATGAGCACCCGGGTCATCAGCCGGTACGCCACCACCCGGCGGCACACCTCGTCGCCGTGCACGCCGGGCAGGTCGCGGTCGAGCACCATCACGTCGTACTCGCCGGCCTCCAGCTTGCGCAGCGCCTCCCGGCCGTCATGGGCCACGTCCACGGCGAGCGCCTCCCGGCGCAGCCCCTCGGCGATCATCTCCGCCAGGAACGCCTCGTCCTCTACCACCAGCACACGCATGCCCCCTCTCTACCTGAGGTGCGCATTTCCTTGCCATAAAGGCGACCGTTAGAGCGGCGAAACGCGGCCTCGGGCCAGCCTGAGCAGCATGAAGACCACCATCGCCCTGGCCGCGCTCGTCCTGAGCCTGGCCGCCTGCGGCAACACCGCGCCCGAGAAGAACACGACCGTCAACTCCGGCGACCAGCGCCTCAAGACCGCCGAATGCCTGCGTGCCAAGGGCGTCAAGGTCGGCGACCCCGGCGGCCTCGGCAAGAGCCAGACGATCGACAGCGGCGGCATGGACCAGAAGGAGTTCGAGAAGCTGCTCAAGGAGTGCGGCGCGTTCGGCGGCACCGGCAAGCAGATCAGCCAGGCCGACAAGGACAAGGCCCTCGCTTTCGCCAAGTGCATGCGCGAGCAGGGCCTCGACTTCCCCGACCCCGAGTTCGACGGCGGCATGCAGGAGGCCAGGCCCGTGCCCGCCGACAAGGCCGCCTTCGAGAAGGCCAACAAGACCTGCAGCGAGAAGACCGGATGAACCGCGCCACGACGACGCTGACCGCGGGGGCCGTCCTGGCGGCGCTCGCGGGCGGTGTTGCCTTCGCCACGTTCGCCACGCCCGGCGGAGCGGAGCCGTCCGCCGCGCCCCCGGTCACCGCCGCCACCGGCACCGTCGACAAGGGTGATCTCACGCAGAGCGTCCGCGCCAAGGGCACGCTCGGCTTCGCCGGCCGCCGCACCGTCGGCACCGCCCTCGGCGGCGTCCTCACCTGGCTGCCGCGCGCGGGCTCGGCCATCGGCCGCGACGAGCGCCTCTACGAGGTCGACGGCAAACCCGTCCGTCTCATGTACGGCGCCAAGCCCATGTACCGCACCCTTTCCCAGGGCGCGAAAGGCGCCGACGTGCGCCAGCTCGAAGCCAACCTCAAGGCCCTCGGCTACGGCTCCGGCATGACCGTCGACGACGAGTACACCTGGGCCACCGCCCAAGCCGTACGCGACTGGCAGGAGGACCACGACCTGCCCGAGACCGGCACCACCGGCCCGGAGCAGATCGCGTTCGCCCCCCGCGCCCTGCGCGTGCAGAAGCTCGAGAGCGCGACGGGCGACCGCGTGGCCCCCGGCGCCCGCCTGCTCACCGCCACCGGCGCAGAACGCGTCGTCACGTTCAAGGTGGACGTCACCGAGGCCGCCCACCTCAAGACCGGCGACCGGGTCACCGTCGAACTCCCCACCGGCAAACGCGCCAAAGGCCGCGTCGCCGGCATCGGCCGCACCGCCGAAGCCGACGACCAGGGCGCCGACAAGACCCCCAAGGTCGACATCACCGTCACCTTCGACCGCCGCGCCGGCGTCAAGGGCGTCGACCAGGCCCCCGTCAGCGTCCTCATCAAGGGCGAGACCCGCAAGGACGTCCTGTCCGTCCCGGTCACCGCGCTGCTGGCCGTACCCGGGGGCGGCTACGCCGTCCGCGTCGTCGGCGCCGGACCGCCGCGTGACGTGAAGGTCGAACTCGGCCTGTTCGCCGACGGCCGCGTCGAGGTCACCGGCGACGGGCTGGGCCAGGGCACGAAGGTCGAGGTGCCCGGCACATGAGCGTCGTCGAACTCACCGGCGTCACCAAGCGCTACCCCGGCGGCGTCGACGCCCTGCGCGGCGTCGACCTGCACGTCGAACAGGGCGAACTCCTCGCCATCGTCGGCCCGTCCGGCTCCGGCAAGTCCACGCTCCTGCACATCGTCGGCACCCTCGACCTGCCCACCGACGGACACGTGCGCATCGTCGGCCACGACGTCGGCGGCCTGTCCGACCGCGCGCTGTCGGCCCTGCGCGCCCGCCACATCGGCTTCGTCTTCCAGGCCTTCCACCTCATGCCCGGCGTCACCGCCCTCGACAACGTCGCCGAAGGCCTCCTCTACACCGGCCTCTCCCCGGTACGGCGCCGCCACCGGGCCGCCGAGGCCCTGGAACGCGTCGGGCTGGCCGACCGCATGCGCCACCGGCCCCACGAACTGTCCGGCGGCCAGAAGCAGCGCGTGGCCATCGCCCGCGCCGTCGCCGGCGAACCCGACCTGCTCCTGGCCGACGAACCCACCGGCGCCCTGGACAGCGCGTCGGGCGCGGCCGTACTCGATCTCCTGCACGAGCTCAACCGCGACGGCGCGACCATCGCCGTGATCACCCACGACCCCGAGATCGCCGCCGCCCTGCCCCGCCAGGTACGCGTCAGGGACGGGCAGGTGATCGGCTGATGGCCACGCTCACCCCCGCCCGCCTGCGCCCGCGCGACATCGCCCACGTGGGCTCCGCCGGCCTGCGCGGCCGCCCGATGCGCGTGGTGCTGTCCGCCCTGGGCATCGCCATCGGCATCGCGACCATGATCGCGGTGGTCGGTATCTCGGCCTCCAGCAAGGAACAGCTGATGCGCCGGCTCGACCAGCTCGGCACCAACATGCTGGTCGTGACACCGGGCGACTCGATGTTCTCCGGCGAACGCGCCAAACTCCCCAAGGACGCCCCCGCCATGGCCGCCCGCATCGCCGGCGTGGAGCAGGTGGCGGCCCTGGGCGCCCTGCCGTACCCGGTCTACCGCAACGACCGGGTGGACGAGCTCGACACCAACGGCATCACCCTGTCCGCCGCCGCGGAGTCCTTGCTGGCCGCCCTGCGCGGCCGCATGGCGAAGGGCTCCTGGCTCAACGCCGCCAACGGCCGCTACCCCTCCGTCGTCCTCGGCCACGTCGCCGCCCGCCGCCTGGGCATCACCGAGCCCGGCAGGCAGGTCTACCTGAACGGCCGCTACTTCACCGTCGTGGGCATCCTCGCCCCGCTGCCGATGGCCGAGGAGATCGAGCGCTCGGCGCTGGTCGGCTGGAAGGCGGCGCAGGACCTGCTCGCCTTCGACGGCCACCCCACGTCCATCTACGAACGTTCGACGGACGAGTCCGTCGTCAAGGTCAGAGACCTCCTCCCGCGAACCGTCAACCCGGAGCACCCGGAAGAGGTGGAGATCACCGACCCGTCCGCCGCCCTGCAGGCGAAGGCGGCCTCTGCCGGCGCCTTCACCAACCTGCTGCTCGGCCTGGGCGCGGTCGCCTTGCTGGTCGGCGGCGTGGGAGTGGCCAACACCATGATCATCTCCGTGCTGGAGCGCCGCCACGAAATCGGCCTGCGCCGGGCGCTGGGCTCCACCCGCGGCCAGATCCGCCTGCAGTTCGTGACGGAGTCGCTCCTGCTCTCCGGCCTGGGCGGCCTGGCCGGCGTCCTCCTGGGCGCCGCCGCGACCTGGATCTACGCGACCTCGGGCGGCATGCCCTGGGTCGTACCCCCGTGGGCGATGGCAGGAGGCTTCACCGCCACCCTGGTCATAGGCACGGTCGCCGGCCTGTACCCCGCCGTAAGAGCCGCCCGCACCTCCCCAACCGTAGCCCTCCACGCCACCTGACCCCCGGCCTGGCATCCCGTCTCCCGCCGTCCGGCCGGTGCCGGGTCCTGGGTCGGCCCGACGCCCGTCAGGGCCGGGTCACGCTGGCTCCGCCGTCCCGGCGAGAGCCGCCGTGCGCCCCGCTCGCCTCGGCAGCCCGGCGGCGCTCGAGAGCACCGCGGCCATGGCCTGCGCGGCCGCCTCGACGAGACCGGGCCAGGACGCCGAGCCGGAGATCATGAGCCGGTAAGACGACTCGCCGGTGGTGGACGACATGCCCGTCGCCGAATGCCGGGCGGCCGGGCAGGGGAGGGCTGCGTGGAGTGGAGCGCGCGGTTGACGGTATCGCAGGGGTGCATGCGCTCAGTGTGTCGGTCGTCACTGACAGTTCTGGTGGGGTGATGGTGCCGGAAGCGGGATTCGAACCCGCACGCCCTCTCGAGCGGGCGCTTTTGAGGCGCCTATGTCTGCCATTCCATCATTCCGGCTGGGAAAACCGGCAAAATCCGGTTTTGTGCCGGGACGCGCCTGAGTAGATCAGGTTCGGACACCGGCGTGGATCTAATGTAGCGGACCTCGGTACTCTTCTGCTCGTGAGTACGCAGCGGCGAGTAGTGATCGCGGAAGACGAGGCGCTGATCCGCCTCGACCTCAAGGAGATGCTTGAGGAGGACGGCTACGTCGTCGTGGGTGAGGCGGGTGACGGTGAGCAGGCGATCCTGCTGGCCACCGAGCTCAAACCCGACCTCGTCATTCTCGACGTCAAGATGCCCGTGCTCGACGGCATCTCGGCGGCCGAGCGTATCGTCGCCGAACGGGTCGCCCCCTGTCTCATCCTCACCGCCTTCTCCCAGCGGGACCTGGTCGAGCGGGCCAGGGACGCGGGGGCGATGGCCTACCTGGTCAAGCCGTTCACGAAGGCGGACCTGGTGCCGGCGATCGAGATGGCGGTCAGCAGGCACGAGGAGATGGTGGCGCTGGCCACCGAGGTCTCGAGCCTGTCCGAGCGGCTGGAGACCCGCAAGCTGGTCGAGCGGGCCAAGGGGCTGCTCATGGCGGCGCACGGGTGGAGCGAGCCGCAGGCGTTCCGGTGGATCCAGAAGGCCTCGATGGACCGGCGCCTCAGCATGCGCGAAGTGGCCCAGATCGTCGTCGCGGACGCCACCAAGTCCGAATAGCCCCCCGAAAGTCCGACCAACCCCGGCCGAGGGCGCCACATGGCCCTGGGGTCTCACAGCCGCGCGCTTCGTGGGCCGCGCACCCTCATGGGGTCCGCGCCGTCCGGATGGTCAGCGCCCCTGCGGGTCCGTGTGCTCGCGGGGGCCCGTGTGTTCCTGGGGGACGTGTGTTCCTGGGGGTACGTGCGCTTCGCCCCGGCCCCGAGGCGCCCGGTGGTGTGGGGTCTACAGGCCGCAGGTCTTGCGGGCGTAGCCGAGGATGAGCTGGTCCAGGCGCAGGGAAGGCGTCTGGACGGTGTCGGAGCGGAAGACGAGGTATCGCGGTTCGCCGGTCCCCAGCGCCACCCGCGCGTTGAAGAGCATGGCGATCTTGGCCTCCGCGAACGAGTGCGGGTCGCAGCGGCCCGGGGTGATCCGGACGGGGATCTCCAACCGCGCCATTCCCGCCTTGAGCGTCATTTCCCGAGAATTCAGCTCATAGTGCACGTTGCCTGACAACTCGGTAACGGTCACATCTTGATTGCTATTGCGGCGCGTCACGATAACACTGCCGTGGAGGACCTTGTCCTTCTCGGTCCAAGCCTGACCGAACCCCACCGACACCGCCTGCTGCACGAGGAACTGCTCGCACTCCTCCCGGAAAAGCTTCGCCAGCAACGGGTCCGGATGGGGCAGTGCCCAGCTGACCTCGCGTGCGGGCTCGTCGCCTGCCTTGACGTGCGCGATCACCCGCGCCGGCCGCAGTTCCGGCACGGCTCCGGGGGCGCACTTGGCCGCGCCGTACGAGATGCGCAAAGCCACCGGAACGCTCTTGATGGCGGTGTCCATGCGCGAGAACCCGGTCTCCTGGAACGAGGGCCCGCTCACCCGCACGTCGGACACCCACACGGGGGTGCTTCCGCTGTTGGCCATGACCACGCTCAGCATGTGCTTGGGCATGTCGGATCGTCCCTGCGTGAGGGTCACGGTGAGCCCCTGGGGCGGGCTCGTGGAGGGGGCGGGCGGAGTGCCCCCGCAGGCGGAAAGGCCGAGGACCAGGACCAGGAGGGCGGCGGTGCGCTTCACATCGCCACAGTAGAGGCGGCCCGCGGCCGGGCCAGGTTAAGGAGGAGTCACGACTGCGCATCGTAAGGTCGCGGCCTCTCCCGCCGGATACTTCCGGGGTCATGCTGATCGTGGATTTCGCGAACTCCATGTCCCCCCTGCGCATCTGCAAGAAGGAGATATCGATGATTCGGCGAGCGTTGGCCGTCGCGACCGCGGCGGTCTCGGCCCTCGCACTCGCGGCCTGCGGATCCTCCGGCCAAGACGTGGCCGGTACCCCGGCGAGCGACACGGCCTCCGCGCCGGGCACCACCGCCGCCAAGGGCGACGGCACGCTGGTCCTCGGCTCCGTACTCCCTCAGACCGGGAACCTGTCCTATCTGGGCCCGCCGATGTTCGCGGGCGTCGATCTGGCGGTCAAGGAGATCAACGCGGCGGGCGGCGTGCTGGGCAAGCAGATCTCGGTCTCGCACACCGACTCCGGCGACACCACGACCCAGATCGCCGCCCAGTCCACCGACAGCCTGCTGGCCAAGAAGGTCGACGCGATCGTGGGATCGGCTTCCTCCTCGGTCTCGCTGTCCATCCTCGACAAGATCACGGGTTCCGGGGTGCTGATGTTCTCGCCGTCGGCGACGGGCATCGAGCTCACCAACGCCAAGGACAACGGCCTGTTCTGGCGTACGGCCCCGCCCGACGTCCTCCAGGGCCGGGTGCTGGGCGACCTCGCGGTCTCGGAAGGCGACGACACGGTGGCGATCGTGGCCATGCAGGACGCCTACGGTTCCGGCCTGGCCGACTCGACGGAGAAGGCCGTTCTCGCCGGCGGGGGCGAGGTCGTGGAGAAGATCCTCTACGACCCCAAGGCGGCTGACTTCTCGGCGGACGTGGCCAAGGTGAAGGCGAAGAACCCGAAGGGCATCGTGCTCATCGGGTTCGCCGAGACCAGCAAGGTCGTCCAGGAACTGGTGAAGCAGGGCCTGACCAGCGACAAGCACCACTGGTACATGGTCGACGGCAACCTGTCCAACACCAACTACCTGAAGTTCCCCAAGGGCACGATGAAGGGTGTCAAGGGCACCCTGCCGGGCTCGGAGGCGCCGGGGGCGTTCCAGAAGAAGCTGCTGGAGGTCAATCCGGACCTCGACGTCTTCGGTTACGGCCCCGAGTCCTACGACGCGGTGAACCTGATCGCGCTGGCGGCGGAGGCGGCCAGGAGCGACGTCGCCGCCGACATGGCCGCGAAGCTGGGCGAGGTCAGCAAGGGCGGCGAGAAGTGCAACGCCTTCAAGGTCTGCGCGGACCTCCTCAAGGCGGGCAAGGACATCGACTACGACGGCGTGAGCGGGCCTGTGGAGTTCAACGACGCGGGCGATCCCGCGACGGCCACGATTGGCATCTACCAATTCGGGCAGAACAACACCTTCGACGCGGCCAAGGCTCTGGAGTATCGATCGGGGAACATCGCGGGGTAACAGGGCGTCAGCGGCCGGTTTCCCAGCTAACCGGCCGCTACCTGGGGGTTTTCTTCATAAGTTGAGGAGTGATTACGACTCAGCATCCAAGTGCCGACAGTTCTTCCAGGCATCTAGCTGGAAGCGTGCTGCTTTTTGTACGTTTCGCTCATTCGATCGGGAACGTCGGCGGTGCTGACAGCCTCCCGGCCTGGATGAAGGAGACACTTCATGACCCGCATTGCCCCACTCGGGCGCGTGCTCGCCGTCGCGGCTGCGGCGAGCCTCGCTCTGACGGCCTGTGGCGGCGGCGCTGACACCGCCGGCACCAAGGCCACCGATTCGGCCGCGCCGGCGACCTCGGCCGCGGCCGGCAAGGGCGACGGCACGCTGAACCTCGGCACCCTCCTCCCGCAGACCGGCTCGCTCGCCTACCTCGGCCCGCCCGAGTTCGCGGGCGTCGACCTGGCGGTCAAGGAGATCAACGACGCGGGCGGCGTCCTCGGCAAGCAGGTCTCGGTCTCGCACACCGACTCCGGCGACACCACGACGCAGATCGCCTCGCAGTCGGTGGACAGCCTGCTGGCCAAGAAGGTGGACGCCATCATCGGCGCCGCCTCGTCCTCGGTGTCGCTGTCCGTGATCGACAAGATCACGGGTGCCGGCGTGGTGCACTTCTCGCCCGCCAACACCTCCATCGAGCTCACCACCTACAAGGACAACGGCCTGTTCTGGCGTACGGCTCCGCCGGACATCCTGCAGGGCCGCGTCCTGGGTGACCTCGCGGTGGCCGACGGCGACGACACGGTCGCCATCCTCGCGCTGCAGGACTCCTACGGCACCGGCCTGGCCGACTCCACGGAGAAGGCCGTCATCGCCGGCGGCGGCGAGGTCGTCGAGAAGATCATCTACGACCCCAAGGCCGCGGACTTCTCGGCCGACGTCGCGAAGGTCAAGGCCAAGAACCCGAAGGGCATCGTGCTCATCGGCTTCGCCGAGACCAACAAGGTCGTCCAGGAGCTCGTCAAGCAGGGCCTGACCGCCGACAAGCACCACTGGTACATGGTCGACGGCAACCTGTCCAACACGAACTTCCTGAAGTTCCCGAAGGGCACCCTGAAGGGCGTCAAGGGCACGCTGCCCGGCGCGGCCGCTCCGGACACGTTCCAGAAGAAGTTGCTCGAGATCGACCCGAAGCTCGAGGACTTCAGCTACGCGCCCGAGTCCTACGACGCCGCCAACCTCATCGCCCTGGCCGCCGAGGCCGCCAAGAGCGACGCGGGCACCGACATCGCCACGAAGCTGGGCGAGGTCAGCAAGGGCGGCGAGAAGTGCAACGACTTCAAGACCTGCGTCGACCTGCTGAAGGCCGGCAAGGACATCGACTACGACGGCATCAGCGGTCCGGTCGAGTTCAACGACGCCGGTGACCCGGCGACGGCCACCATCGGCATCTACCAGTACGGCGCGGACAACAAGTACCCCGCCAAGGCCATCGACTACCGCACCGGCAACATCGACGGTTAAGTAGTCAGGCGGGAGCCCCGGGACCTCGGTCCCGGGGCTTCTTCGCGTTCACCGGCCCTTGCAGCCCTCGACGATCCTGTCGGCGGCGGCCCGGTAGTCCTTCAGGAGCGCCACCTGGCGCTTCCTGGGGGTCTGGGCGCTGGACAGGCCTTTCGTGGCCTTCTCGACCTTCTCCGCCTCGTCCTGGAGCACCTGGGGGAGCCGGGGGCCGAACTCCTGGACCATGCCGCGCAGCTCGGCCAGCCGGCCCAGGACGGCGTTCTCGAAGTTCTGCTCGTCCTCCCTGCCCGCGGGCAGGAGCAGCAGCCCGGCGTAGCCGATGGAGGAGACGACGCGGGTGCAGGGGTCGTCGTCGGGGTCGCCGCCGGTGCTGTACTTGGCGCTTTCGCTCGCCGCCGCCTGCGTCTTCTGCGCGGGCGGGCTGTTCTGGCAGGCCACGAGCATGGGCATGAGGAGGGCGATAGCCGTAATGCGTCGCACCATGCTCATTAAACGCGGAGAAGGGGCCCCAAAGGGACCCCTTCGCGCGAACAGCGTGTTTACGCCCGTGCCAGCGTGCCCAGGTAGAGCTCGATGACCTTCGGGTCGTTGGCCAGCTGGCGGCCGGTGCCGGTGTAGGCGTTGCGGCCCTGGTCGAGCACGTAGCCGCGGTGGCAGATCTGCAGGCAGCGCCGCGCGTTCTGCTCCACCATGATCACGGTCACGCCCGCCTTGTTGATCTGCTGGGCCTGAATGAAGACCAGGTCCTGCAGCTTCGGCGACAGGCCGGCCGACGGCTCGTCGAGCAGCAGCACCGACGGCTCGGTCATGAGCGCCCTGGCCATGGCCACCATCTGCCGCTCACCGCCCGACAGGGAGCCGGCGCGCTGCTTGCGCCGCTCCTTGAGGGCGGGGAACAGCTCGGTGACGAACTCGAAGCGCTCCTTGAACTTCGTGGGCGCCTGGTAGGCGCCCATCTCGAGGTTCTCCTCGATCGTCAGGCTGGGGAAGACGTTGTTGGTCTGCGGGACGTAGCCGACCCCGCGGGCGACCAGCTGGTGCGCCTTCATGTTCGTGATGTCCTCACCCTTGAGCACGACCGTGCCGCTGCGGATGTTGACCAGTCCGAACATGGCCTTGAGCAGCGTCGACTTTCCGGCGCCGTTGGGGCCGATGATGCCGATCAGCTCGCCCTCGCCGACGTACAGGTCGGAGCCGTTGAGGATGTTGACACCGGGCAGGTAGCCGGCGATGAGCTCGTCGCAGCGGAGCACGGCGTTCTCGGCCCCCGCCACGTGGGCGCTGCGGTCGGTGACGGCCGCCTTGGAATCCGGGGTGCTGCTCACTTGCCTGCCTCCTCCTCGGCCTCGGCCTCGAGCGCGGCCTCGGCCTCCTGGAGCTGCTCTTCCAGCTCCTCCTCGGACAGCGGCGCGTCGTGGTGGGCGCCCAGATAGGCGTCGATCACCCGGGCGTCGGACATGATCGTGTCCGGCGGCCCCTCCGCGATCACGGTGCCCTGGGCCATCACGATCACCCAGTCGCTGATGTCGCGGACCATGTCCATGTCGTGCTCGACGAACAGCACGGTCATGCCCTGCTCGCGCAGGTCCTTGACGTGGCCCAGCAGCGACTGCGTCAGCGCCGGGTTGACGCCGGCCATCGGCTCGTCGAGCATGACCAGCTCCGGGCTGACCATGAGCGCGCGGGCCATCTCCAGCAGCTTGCGCTGACCGCCGGACAGGGAACCCGCGAAGTCCTCGCGCTTGGCGTCCAGCTTGAAGCGCGCGAGCAGTTCGTCGGCGCGCGCGGTGATCTCGTCCTCCTGGGCGCGCCAGGAGGACGGCACCAGCGCGCGGAAGAAGCTCTCGCCCTTCTGGTTCTGGGCGCCGAGGCGCATGTTCTCGATGACCGTCAGCTTCGACAGCGCCTTGGTCAGCTGGAACGTGCGGACCATGCCGGAGCGCGCGACCTTGTGGGCCGCGACGCCGTTCATCCTGGTGCCGTTGAACGTCCACTCGCCGGCGTCGGCGGTGTCGAAGCCGGTCAGCTGGTTGAAGAACGTGGTCTTGCCGGCGCCGTTCGGGCCGATCAGCGCGGTGATGGAGCCGCGCTGGATCTCCACGTGCTTGACGTCGACGGCGGTGAGGCCGCCGAAGCGGCGCACGACGTTGTCGACGACCAGGATCGGGTCGGGCTTGGTGACGCCGGGCTCGCGCTGCAGGTCCTTGAAAGCGGCCAGCGCGGCGGCCTTGCTGTCAGTGGGCTTGGTTTCAGCGTGCATCGAGTGCGATCTCCCTCTTATCGCCGAAGATACCCTGCGGACGGAAGACCAGCAGCAGGACCAGGCCGAGACCGACCAGCATGAAGCGGAAGGCGCCGATCTGGTTGACCGACATCCACGTGATGTACTGCGCCTCGATCAGTTCGTTGAGCAGGTTGCCGATGAAGACGAGCAGCACCCAGAAGATGATCGAGCCGACGACCGGGCCGAAGACGCGGGCCGCGCCGCCGAGGATGACGATCGTGTAGGCGTAGAAGGTCAGCTCGGTCGAGAACGCGTCCGGCTGCACCGAGGCGTAACCCAGCGCGTAGATGTAGCCGCCGAAGCTGCCGATGAGGCCGCCGAGGATCAGCGACTGCATCTTGTACGAGAACACGTTTTTGCCCAGCGCGCGCACGGCCTCCTCGTCCTCGCGGATGGCCTTGAGCACGCGGCCCCACGGGCTCTTCATGAGCATGTAGATCACCAGGCACGACAGGGCGACGAGGATCCAGCCGATGAGCAGGACCCAGGTGACGCGCTCGTTGAAGGTGAAGGGGCCGATGCCGTACTCACCCCTGGAGAAGGGGTTCATCGCGAAGAAGCCCTCGGAGAACCCGTAGCGGCCGTCGGAGCCGCCGAAGTAGTCCTTGAAGGTGACCGAGCGGAAGATCAGGCGGACGATCTCGGCCGCCGCGATCGTGACGATGGCGAGGTAGTCGGCGCGCAGCCGCAGCGTCGGGATGCCGAGCAGCAGGGCGAGCAGGATGACCGAGACGAGGCCGACGCCGATGCCCACCCAGAACGGCAGGCCGATCGTGACCACGGTGACGGCCAGGCCGTACGCCGCGACGCCGAGGAAGGCCGCCTGGCCGAAGTTGAGCAGGCCGGTGTACCCGAAGTGCAGGTTGATGCCGATCGCGGCCAGCATGTAGAAGACCGTCTCGACGCCCACCGCCGCCTCGACGGTGGTCACCATGATGTTGAACCAGTCCATGATTCCCCCCGTCAGCCGATCCGCTCGCGGCGGCCGAGGATGCCCTGCGGCCGGAAGAGCAGGACGATGATGAGTACGGCCAGCGCGCCCACACTCTTGAGCTCAGGAGAGATCCAGAGAGTGGACAGCTGGATGAACAGGCCCACGATGAGGGAGCCGACCAGCGCGCCGAACGCGGTGCCGAGGCCGCCCAGCGTGACTCCGGCGAAGATGAGCAGCAGGATGTCCTGGCCCATCGTGAACTTCACGGTCTGCGACAGGCCGAGCAGGATGCCGGCCAGCGCCGCGATGGCGCCGCCCGCGGTCCAGATGACGCGGATGACCCGGTCGACGTTGATGCCCGATGAGGCGGCGAGCGCCGGGTTGTCGGCGACGGCCCGCGCGGCCTTGCCGGTGCGGGTCTTGAGCAGCGCGATGCCGACGATGACGAGCACGGCCAGTTCGATGGCCATCATGATGAAGTTCTTGGGCGCCGCGGTGATCGGGCCGACGCTGATGCCCGCCTGGGCGTTGAACTCGGTGTACGGCTCGCTGTCACCGCCGTGCAGGAACAGGAAGAGGAAGCGCAGGAACATCGCCACGCCGATGGAGATGATCATCATGGCGATGACGCCGGTGCCCCGCCTGCGCAGCTGCCCCCAGAAGAAGCGGTCCTGGAGGTAGCCGAAGGCGCCGCCGACCAGCACCGCGATGATCGCGGACGGGATGACGCCCAGGCCGAAGCCGACGTTGAAGAGGTAGGCGATCAGCGCTCCGAACGTCACCAGCTCGCCATGGGCGAAGTTGGTGAGCTTGGTGGTGCCGAAGATGAGCGACAGGCCCATCGCGGCGAGGGCGATGATCAGGCCGAGGTTGAAGCCCTCGAAGGTGAGCTGCGCGGCCCGCGTCCAGAAACTGCTGTCGCTGGTGTCGGTGGGAGCCGGGGCTCCGGGAGTCTGCTCGCCGCCGGCCTTGGGAACCAGGGCGAACAGGACGGTGGAGCAGTTGTCCTTATAAACCGTCGGGGTGCGGACGTTGTTGCCGCCGCGAACCTCAGCGGTCTGAGGGAGCGAGCTGACATCCAGGGTGACCTTGTACTTCCCTGGTTTGTCGACCTGGACGTCCCATGTGCCTTGGGCGTTACTGGCGACCTCCTTGACGGGTTTTCCGTCTTCGGTGGTCACGACGATTTTCGCGCCGTTCACTGGCTGGCCTTGGAGTTTGAGTGTGCCCTTCACTCCCTGACAGTCGGCAGGACCCGCGGACGCGGGGCTGGCGAGCAGGAAGATCAGTCCACCCAGGAAGGCCGTGAACGCGATCACGGCTCTGCGCAATGGTGCTCCCTCTATTAGGTCAAGGCGGGGCTTGGGTTGTACCCCTCCATCTCGACACGCGGGCATCGCAGGCACAACTGGGATGCTGTGGCGGGAGCCTATTCCGGCGACGTCCGGTTCCGAACCGTTCGTCACCAATTAGTGATGCGGGTGTGTCGGTGATGTGAGCAAATAAGAAGGCAGGTCAGGGGCTAAATCGAGGTATACCCCTGGCACGGGCGCGGAGCCGTACTAAAACGAGACCATAACGATCGGTCGGAAAGCGCTGCACAGGCGGGCGACGTATGCATCAAGCCCGGAAAGGTGGGATGACCCGCTTATTGAGCGGGTAAAAAAGAGCGAGCCCGGGGGTGACCTTTGGGACCGTGTCCGGCTTCCCCGGCCCGACACGTTATCTACTCGGCCTCCCCGCGGGCTCTGTCCGGTCAACCGTAGCGACCCACGGGGGCCGTGTGCAAAGGGTGAGCCGAACTGCCTTCGCCGTCTCAGGCGTCACGCAGCATGCACGTGAGGCGCGAGGTGCACACGCGCCGGCCCTCCTCGTCGGCGACCTCGATCTCGAACGTGGCCAGCGAGCGGCCGCCGTGAATACGCGTCGCCACGCCCGTGACGTGCCCGGACGTCGCGGCCCTGTGATGCGTGGCGTTGATCTCGATGCCGACGGCGATCCGGCCCTCGCCCGCGTGGATCGCCGAGCCGATCGAGCCCAGGGTCTCCGCCAGCACGACCGACGCGCCGCCGTGCAGCAGCCCGTACGGCTGCGTGTTGCCCTCGACCGGCATGCGGCCCACCACGCGCTCCGCACTGGCCTCGACGATCTCTATGCCCATGCGCTCGGCGAGCGTGCCGCGGTGAAGGGAGTCGATGGTGACCCGGTCTATCTGCGTCAAGGAGGAGCCTCCAGTCTTCCGAGCTCAGGTTTTCTGTCGCACATGGAGACTAGGCTTCTGGTGTGCCGAAGAGTGAAGTGACCCCCAACCGCCCATGCCTGTTGCTCCTTGACGGGCATTCGCTGGCCTATCGCGCGTTCTACGCGCTCAAGGACGCCAACCTCATGACCACCGACGGTCAGCACACCGAGGCGGTCTACGGGTTCACCTCGATGCTGACCAACATCCTGCGCGATGAGCAGCCGACCCACGTGGCGGTGGCCTTCGACCGGTCGGAGCCCACGTTCCGGCACGAGGAGTACTCCGAGTACAAGGCCAACCGCAGCGAGACGCCGGAAGACTTCAAGGGCCAGATGCAGCTCATCTTCGAGCTGCTCGACACCCTGCGCGTGCCGCGGCTGTCCAAGGCCGGCTTCGAGGCCGACGACCTCATCGCCACCCTGGCCACCCGCGCCTCCGGCGAGGGCATGGACGTGCTGATCGTCACCGGCGACCGCGACGCGCTGCAGCTCGTCGACGAGCGGGTGACCGTGCTCATGACCCGCCGCGGCATCAGCGACATGACGCGCTTCACGCCGGAGGCGGTCTTCGAGAAGTACGAGCTGACGCCCCGGCAGTATCCCGACTTCGCCGCGCTGCGCGGCGACCCGAGCGACAACCTGCTGAGCATCCCCGGCGTGGGCGAGAAGACCGCCGCCAAGTGGGTGCGCGAGTTCGGCTCGCTGACCGAGCTGGTCGACCGGGTCGACGAGGTCAAGGGCAAGGTCGGCGACAAGCTGCGCGAGCACGTCGCCCAGGTGCTGATGAACCGCAGGCTCACCGAGCTGCTGCGCGACGTGCCGGTGGAGGCCGAGGTCGCCGAGCTCACCCAGGGCGTCTGGGACCGCGAGGAGATCAACAAGCTCTTCGACACCCTGCAGATCCGCGGCGAGCTGCGCGAGCGTGTGTTCAAGGTGCTCGGCAGCGGCGAGGAGGAGCCCGAGCAGGGCTTCGAGGTCGAGACGATCATCCTCGGCCCCGACCGCGTGGCCGGCTGGCTGGAGGCGATGCCCGCGGGCCGCGCCGGCCTGGCGTTCAAGGGCGCCTACGGCAGCGGCACCGGCCGCATCGACGGCATCGCGATCGCCTCGCCCGACGGCACCGCCGCCCACATCGACCCGACCAAGCTCACCGAGGCCGACTTCGCCGCGCTCGGCGCCTGGCTGGCCGCAGACGACCGGCCCAAGGCCGTCCACGACGCCAAGGGGCCGCTGCTGGCCCTGTGGACGCAGGGGCTCGACCTGCGCGGCCTCAGCGCCGACACCGCGCTTGCCGCCTACCTCGCCATGCCGGGCCAGCGCACCTTCGCCCTCGAAGACCTCGCCCGCCGCTACCTCCACCGCGACCTCAAGGTCGAGGAGGAGTCGGGCGGGCAGGCGGCGCTGTTCGGCGACGACGAGGACGCCCCGGCCAAGGACCTCGCGCTGCGCGCCCACGCGGTGCGCGAGCTGGCCGACTCGCTCGAGGCGTTCCTGTCCCAGCGCGGCGGCACCCAGTTGCTGGCCGACGTGGAGCTGCCGCTGGTGCGGGTGCTGGCCGAGCTGGAGCGGGCCGGCATCGCGGTCGACCGCGACTACCTCACCGGCATGGAGGCGCAGTTCGCCGCCGCGGTCAAGCAGGCCGTCGAGGAGGCGCACCGGGTGGTGGGCGAGCAGTTCAACCTCGGCTCGCCCAAGCAGCTGCAGGAGATCTTCTTCAACCAGCTCAACCTGCCCAAGACCAAGCGCACCAAGACCGGCTACTCCACCGACGCCGACCAGCTGGCGTGGCTGGCCACGCAGACCGACCACGAGCTGCCGGTCATCATGCTGCGCCACCGCGACCAGCAGAAGCTCCGCCAGACCGTCGAGGGCCTGATCAAGGAGATCGCCGACGACGGCCGCATCCACACCACGTTCAACCAGATCATCGCGGCCACGGGCCGGCTGTCGTCGGAGAAGCCCAACCTGCAGAACATCCCGATCCGCACCGCCGAGGGCCGCCGCATCCGGCAGGGCTTCACGGTCGGCGAGGGCTTCGAGACGCTGCTGACCGCCGACTACAGCCAGATCGAGCTGCGCATCATGGCGCACCTGTCGGGCGACGAGTCGCTGATCGCCGCGTTCGAGTCGGGCCACGACTTCCACGCCGCCACCGCCTCGCGGGTGTTCGACCTGCCGCCGGAGCAGGTCGACGGCGAGCTGCGCGCGCGCATCAAGGCGATGAACTACGGCCTGGCCTACGGCCTGTCCGACTTCGGTCTCGCCGGGCAGCTCAACATCCCGGTGGCCGAGGCGCGGGCGCTGAAGGAGGAGTACTTCGAGGAGTTCGGCGGCGTGCGCGACTTCCTCAACGCCATCGTCTCCCAGGCCCGCACCGACGGCTACACCGAGACGATCATGGGCCGCCGCCGCTATCTGCCCGACCTGACCAGCGACAACCGCCAGCGCCGCGAGATGGCCGAGCGCATGGCGCTCAACGCGCCCATCCAGGGCTCGGCGGCCGACATCATCAAGGTCGCGATGCTCAACGTGCGCCAGGCGCTGGGCGAGGAGGGGCTGCGCTCGCGGATGCTGCTGCAGGTCCACGACGAGCTCGTGTTCGAGGCGGCGCCGGGCGAGCTGGAGCGGCTGCGGCAGCTCGTGACCGACCAGATGAACGCCGCCTACCAGCTGCGGGTGCCGCTGGAGGTCTCGGTGGGCGTGGGGCGTACGTGGGAGGACGCGGGGCACTGATCTCCGCTCGGCACGGCGGGTCCGCTTCCGGGCCCGCCGTCGCTTTTTCCCGCCATCCGGTACGGCCCGCCGCGCCGCATTCCAGACATCTGTGATGTTGCACTGTGATGCGTGACATGGTCGGACACGGTGTGCCGTGGGCCTTCTGCGGAGGGCTTCTGGACTACCCTGGACCTTTGAAATCCCCCGACCGGTACGGGAGTTCTGTGCGGCCCTCACTGTCATCCACGCGTGTCATCGGTGCGGCGAACGTCGCGGTCATCCTCGTCGCGGTCGTCGCGCTGATGATCATGCCGGGCGACGATCCGGCGGCCCACGCGCCGCCGGAGGCGGTCAAGGTGGGGCAGACACAGCCGGCGCCCTCCTCGGGTCAGCCGTCCTCGCCGGTCCCGTCCGCGCAGCCGTCCGAGCCCGCCCCGATGCCCACGGCGAGCCAGCCGCCGGCGGTGGTCGCCACGCCGGAGTTCGCCAGGCAGGTGAAGGCCAACGAGGCCGGGCTGGTGCCGATCATCATGTACCACCGCATCATCAAGAAGCGGATGGCCTCGATCGACCGCACCCCCGCCCAGTTGCGGCAGGAACTGGAGAAGCTGGCCAAGCAGGGCTACGTGCCCATCACCGCGGCCGAGTTCGCCGCCGGGCGCGTCCAGGTGCCGGCCGGCAAGTTCCCCGTCGTGCTGACCTTCGACGACGGCCATCCGAGCCACTTCGCCCTGGACGACCAGGGGCGGCCCGCGAAGAACACCGCCGTCGCCATCATCTACGACGTCTTCCGCAAATACCCGTCCTTCCGGCCTGTCGCGACCTTCTGGGTCAATCACTACCCGTTCGGGCTGCAGAAGGAAGAACAGCAGGCCTCGGCCGTGCAGTGGCTGCACAAGCAGGGCTTCGAGGTGGCCAACCACACCTGGGCGCACCCCAACCTGCGGGCGATGGGCACCAAGAAGGTGCGCGAGCAGATCGCGCGGCTGGAGCGCATGCTGAAGAAGCTCGGAGTGCCGCCGTCCACGACGATGGCGCTGCCGTTCGGGAGCATGCCGCACAAGAAGAAGGCGGCCCGCAAGGGGGAGTGGGGCGGCGTGCCGTACGACTTCGACGCGGTCTTCCTGGCGGGGGCCGAGCCGTCGCTGTCGCCCTTCGCCAAGGGGTACGATCCTGGTGCCGTTCAGCGGATCCAGAGCAACGGCAAGAAGGGCGAATGCCGTAAGTGGTGCTCGCAGTACTGGCTGGAATGGCTGCAGAAGCACCCGGGGTGGCGCTATGTCTCCGACGGCGACCCCGACCGCGTCTCGGTACCGAAGAAGCTGCAGGGTAATATCGCGCCGAAGCGGAGAGACCAGGTCAACGCCTATTAGGCGCGCTGGTTCCCGAAGGTCATCGCCGTCTCGGATTGACCCCTGCCGCTAGGTCTCATATGCTGATCGCTGCGCTGTGGGCTCGCGCGCGCCTCAGACGGAGCGGGCTCGCGCTCGGTCACGTCGATGTCGTAATCCTCGGCTTGATGCGGAAGAGGGCCTGCCGCGCGCCGCCACATCGATATCTGTCCGCGTTCGGAGCAATTCCACACATGACGTCCAGCACTGAGGCCACCTCGAGCACCCCGCAGGTAGCGGTCAACGACATCGGGTCCGAGGAAGCCTTCCTCGCAGCGATCGACGAGACCATCAAGTACTTCAACGACGGCGACATCGTCGAGGGCACCGTCGTCAAGGTCGATCGAGACGAGGTTCTTCTCGACATCGGCTACAAGACCGAGGGTGTCATCCCCTCGCGAGAGCTCTCGATCAAGCACGATGTCGACCCCGCGGACGTCGTGGAAGTCGGCGAACACGTAGAGGCCCTGGTTCTCCAGAAGGAGGACAAGGAGGGTCGCCTGATCCTGTCCAAGAAGCGTGCGCAGTACGAGCGCGCCTGGGGCACGATCGAGAAGATCAAGGACGAGGACGGCATCGTCACCGGCACCGTCATCGAGGTCGTCAAGGGTGGTCTCATCCTCGACATCGGCCTCCGTGGCTTCCTCCCGGCCTCCCTGGTCGAGATGCGCCGGGTCCGTGACCTCCAGCCTTACGTCGGCCGCGAGCTCGAAGCGAAGATCATCGAGCTCGACAAGAACCGCAACAACGTGGTTCTGTCGCGTCGCGCCTGGCTTGAGCAGACGCAGTCCGAGGTCCGCCAGACCTTCCTCAACACCCTCCAGAAGGGCCAGGTCCGCAAGGGCGTCGTGTCCTCGATCGTCAACTTCGGTGCCTTCGTGGACCTGGGTGGCGTCGACGGTCTCGTCCACGTGTCGGAGCTGTCCTGGAAGCACATCGACCACCCGTCCGAGGTTGTCGAGGTCGGCCAGGAGGTCACCGTCGAGGTCCTCGACGTCGACATGGAGCGCGAGCGCGTCAGCCTCTCGCTCAAGGCGACGCAGGAAGACCCGTGGCAGCAGTTCGCCCGCACCCACCAGATCGGCCAGGTCGTTCCCGGCCGGGTCACCAAGCTGGTGCCGTTCGGCGCGTTCGTGCGGGTCGAGGAGGGCATCGAGGGCCTGGTCCACATCTCCGAGCTGGCCGAGCGCCACGTGGAGATTCCGGAGCAGGTCGTCCAGGTCGGCGACGAGATCTTCGTCAAGATCATAGACATTGACCTCGACCGCCGCCGGATCAGCCTCTCGCTGAAGCAGGCGAACGAGGGTGTCGGCACCGAGGTCGAGTTCGACCCGACCCTCTACGGCATGGCCGCCACCTACGATGACCAGGGCAACTACATCTACCCCGAGGGCTTCGACCCCGAGACGGGTGAGTGGCTGGAGGGCTTCGACCGCCAGCGCGAGGAGTGGGAGCGGCAGTACGCCGAGGCCCAGACTCGCTTCGAGGCCCACAAGAAGCAGATCGAAGAGGCCCGCAAGGCCGAGGCGGAGGCCGGCGAGGCCGCTCCTTCGTCCTACAGCGGTGAGACGCCGGCTCCGGCCAGCTCCTCCTCCTCGACCTCTTCTTCCTCCGCTCCGGCCAGCGGCGCCCTGGCCTCCGACGAAGCTCTCGCGGCTCTGCGCGAGAAGCTCGCCGGCGGACAGAGCTAACCGGCTCGGCAAGCGCGAACCGATCAAGCCCCGCACCCTCGTGGTGCGGGGCTTGACCCGTGTCCGGGGCCGGTCAGCCCGGCGTGGTCCGGGTGTAGGTGAGGCTGAAGTCGTGGGACCAGTCCGCACCGTCCTTGGAGAACTCCCAGGCCGCGGCGATCCTCCGGCCGTCCTCCTCGAAGGCCCCGGTGAAGCGCTGGTGGAAGGCGGGCGCGTCGCGCCAGACCCGCCAGACGCCGTCCGCGAGCGTCATCCGGTAGACCCGGTGCACGCCGCGGGCGTCGGAGTGCAGGTAGGAGAAGGCACCGGTGGCGTCGTCCACGCCGATGAGGCAGACGGACGGCAGGGGAGAGTCCGACTGCCACTCCTGCGGGGCGTCGCCCTCGGCGGTGCCGTACGCGCGGAAGGCGAGAAACGCTCCGCCCTCGATCCACTCGAACACCGCGCGGCCGCCCGAAACGGTGTGGCCGCCGACATGGGCCTCGACGCTCCATTCACCCACCAGGGCGTCGAGAGGGGCGAGGGCGGGGTTGCGTGCCATGGGGCTCTCCTCCGTGGTCAGGCCCTCCGGCGCCATCCGGTAGGGTCGTCGGCCGTGCGTCCTGCACTCCAAAGAGATCGAAGGAACGACCATATGCGCAAGCTCACCTACTACGTCGCCGCCACCCTGGACGGCTACATCGCCGAGCGCTCCGACGCCGACCCGTCGGGCGGGTTGTTCGCCATCGGGCAGGACTACGTCGAGTTCGTCATCGCGAACTACCCGGAGACGCTGCCGGTCAACGCCCGTCAGGCGCTCGGTGTCACGGATGCGGGTACGCGCTTCGACACGGTGGTGGAGGGGCGGCGCTCGTACCAGATCGGCCTGGACATGGGCATCAGCGACGCCTACCCGCACCTTCGCCACCTCGTCTTCTCCCGCAAGCTCGCCCAGAGCACCGACGTCGAGGTCGTCGCGAGCGACCCCGTGGAGCGGGTCAGGGAGCTGAAGGCCGAGGAGGGTCTCGGCATCTGGCTGGTCGGCGGCGCTGAGCTGGCGGGTGTGCTCTATGAGGAGATCGACGAGATCGTGGTCAAGGTCAGCCCGGTCACGGCCGGTGCTGGGGTGCCGCTGTTCGCGGGGCGGAGCGAGGCCGAGGCGCGCCGGTTCACGCTGACCGATCACGTGATCCTGGACAGCGGCGTGGCCGTCATGACCTACTCCGCCTGAGCTCGTCGGGTGATGCCCGGTTCCTCTGGGTTGCTGTGGCGCACGCCGTCGCGCCTACCCGCAAACCCGCCCAGAACACGCCGGTCAGCACCCCGAGGCCTCAAGCCGGACGATCCGTCCGCTGATCACCTGCGCGTAGACCGCCTCGGTGCGCTCGGCGACGCGCGGCCAGCTGTAGCGGCGGCGGGCCCGGCGGGCTCCCGCGGCGCCGAGCTCCTCGCGCCGCTGCGGTGAGTCCAGCAGCTCACGCAGCGCTCTGGCCAGCGCCCGCGGCCGGCGGGGCGGCACCAGCGGGCCCCAGCCGGCGACCGTGTCGAGATGTCCGCCGACGGCCGAGGCCACCACGGGCACGCCGCAGGCCATCGCCTCGATCGGGACGATCCCGAACGGCTCGTACCACGGCACCGACACCACCACGTCGGCCGAGCGCATCAGACCCGGCACGTCCGGCCGGGCCACGCTGCCGATCAGCCGTACCCGCCCGGCCAGGCCGTGCAGGGCGGCGAGGCCGCGCAACCGGGCCGGTTCCCCGTCCTCCGGGACGCCGCCCGCGATCAGCAGTTCCACGCCGGGCAGCCGGCGTAGCGCCTGGACGACGGTGTCGGCGCCCTTGCGCGGCACCAGCCGGGCGATGCAGAGGACCCGGCCGCCGGTACGCGGGCCGTACCACCAGCGGCTCGCCTCCAGGGGGTCGGGCGGCGCGGGATGAAAGCGTTCGAGATCGACACCGCACGGCACGACCGAGACCCGCTCGGACGGCACGCCCATCGCGGCCAGTTCGCGCACCTCGTCGCCGCAGGTGGCCACGATCGCGTCGGCGCGCCGCCCGATCGCGCGCTCGGCGTCCACGCGGTGCGGCGGGCTGGTGTCGGCCGCGCCCTGCCAGCGCCGCTTCACGGTGCCGAGCGCGTGGTAGGTCAGCACCACGGGGACGTCCGCCGCCGCCGCGAGCGCCGCCTGCCCGCTCATCCAGAAGTGCGCGTGGATCACGTCCGGCCGCTCGCGCCGCCAGCGCTCGCGCAGGATCCGCGCGAACTCCGGCATGTACGGCGCCAGCCCGTCCTTGGCCACCGGTTCAGGCGGCCCGGCCGGAACGTAGTCCACCGTGACGCCCGGCCCCATCGGCACCCGTTCCGCCTGGTGGGGTGAGGTGCGCCGGGTGTGGACGACGACCGTGTGCCCGCGCGCCGCCAGCGCCGAGGCCAGGGCGGCCACGTGAACGTTCTGTCCGCCGGCGTCCACTCCGCCGATCGCGGCCAGCGGGTCGGCATGCTCGGAGATCATGGCGATTCTCATGCGCTCGGCTCCTTTTCACCACGTGCTCGGCACATCCGTGCCCGGGGGCCTCGAAAGATCGCGGTAGCGCGCGCACGGCCGCGCCATGGCTGGGACGACTGGAGCGCCTCGCGGGCGCGGACCGTGGGTAAGGCTGGATCGTCCGGCGGGGAGTCGAACCCGGGACGTCTCATCTACTCTCCTCCCCGCCGGCTTCACCTTCGCTACCGAGAAACGCGGGGCTCAAACCTCACCGGCCCGCCGCATGACGCCGCGTCGCAGGGGTAGGCGCGCCGGATGAGGACATTGATCCACGACTGGACGGAACGAGCCGCCTGCCTGGAGGCCGACCCGGAGCTGTTCTTCCCCGTCTCCACCCATGGGCCGGGAGAGGAGCAGGTCATGGCGGCCAAGGCGGTGTGTGCCCGATGTCCGGTACGCGAGCAGTGCTTGGCCTACGCGCTGGACACCCGGCAGGCGGAGGGCGTCTGGGGTGGCACCGACCCGGGGCAGCGCGGGGTCAGGAGTCGCCGGTAGCGCGCTTGCCGGTGGGCGGGGTTTCCCTGACGAACAGTTCGATCAGGGTGCGTACCGGCGTGTGCGCCTCGGTCGGGTAGCGGAAGCCCTGGTCGAGGTTGAGTTCGTAGCGGTTGCGGCGGCCCACCCGGTCGCGGGTGAGGTAGCCGGCCTGCTCCAGGTCGGTCACGATGCCCTGCACCGCGCGCTCGGTGATGCCGATCGTGAACGCGATCTCGCGCAGCCGGGCATCGGGGTCACGGGCGATCTCCAGCAGCACCCGCGCGTGATGGGTCAGGAACGTCCACGACGACCGATCATCAGAGCTACCCATGTTTTCATCCTCCAGCCCCCCGACCTCAACTTCAATGACTGACGAACTCTCTTTCCGGAAAAGGTCATCGGGGTTAAGCTGATCCAGTGAGCGCTCTCGACGTCAGCTGCGAGCACACGCGCGGCGCCACGCTGATCCGCGTCACCGGTGAGGTCGACGCCACCAACTCCGCCGTCCTGGCGTCCGCGATCGAGGACGCGCGCCGTCCCGGGGTGCCGGTGGTGCTGGATCTGGCCGGGATGACGTTCCTCGACAGCAGCGGGCTGAAGGTACTGCTGAGCGCCCATCTCTTCGGCGAGCACGACGGCGGGCAGGTGCATCTGGCCGCCGTGCAGCCGATCCCGGTCCGGGTCCTGCGGATCACCGGCGTGCTGGACCGGCTGAACGTCCACGACACCCTGGAGCGAGCCTGGGCGGCCGTCTCGGCGATCGGACATCGACCCTAAAGAGTGGATTTTCCCTCCTTGTCGGGAGTGGGTGGAGTGCTTTTTTGATGGTTGATGGGGTGATTGAGGGTGTTATGCGGGCAGGGGTGAGCTGGGAAACCTGACGAGCAGGGCCCGCATTCCGGCCCTTGCGAAAGGACAAGAGCATGCCTCGGGGATCAAGCCCGAAACGGGAACGCCAGTACGAGCACATCAAGGACAGCGCCAAGAAGCGCGGCACGAGCGACAAGCGGGCCAAGGAGATCGCGGCCCGCACGGTCAACAAGGAGCGGGCGCGGGCGGGTGAGTCGAAGACGGCCAGCCGTACCTCCACGCAGGACATCTCCTCTGGCCGGCGCGGCGGGCTGCGCTCGCACTCCGGCGCCGGCGGACGCACGCGCGACCAGCTCTACGCCGAGGCCAAGCGCCGCGACATCAAGGGCCGCTCGAAGATGACGAAGGCGCAGTTGCTGAAGGCGGTCGGCTGAGCCGCTGCCCCGTTTCCCTCTCCGGGCCGCCGACCGACCGGTCGGCGGCCCGGCACGCTGTCAGCGGGATTCGAGGAGTTTGGCCAGGTTGTCCAGGGCCATGCGGGTGCCGGTCTCGTTGTCGGCGGCCGAGACGGCCTCCGGGAGGCCCTCGTGCAAGATGACGACCTCGGTGCCGCCGTCCACGTCGGTCAGCGTCGTCGTCATGGTCATCTCGCCGCCCAGCGCCGGATCCGCGCTCTCGAACTCGACGACCTCCACCACCCGCTCGTCCGGCACCAACCGCACGAACCGCCCGTGGTAGGTGTCGGTGTGGCCGCCGGACTTCCCCGCCTCGTCGGGGGAGTGGTAGGTCAGCGAGATGCGGAAGTAGCCGCCCTCCCGCGCCTCGAACGTGTGCACATGGCTGCTCATCCCGTCGGGCACCCGCCACGCCGCGATCGCGATCGGGTCCAGAAAGGCCTGGTAGACGGCCGATCGCGGGGCTCGTACCAGCCGGGAGACCTGGGTCGTGGGCATGGGCCCACCCTACGGCCCGCCGTACGCTGTCGGGAGATCGTGTTTTCGCGGCGGGAGAGGTGGGCGTGCGACTTCTAGGACCCCGAGAGACCCAGGCCGACCGGCTCGCCGCCTTCCGCGCGGCCCATCCCGCCGCCGAGGCCGCAGGATGGACCTACCACGTCGCGGGGAGCGGCCCTGACACCCTCCTGCTGCTGCCCGGCGGGCTACGGCTGGGCGAATCGCTCTTCTGCCTCATTTCTGCCTTCGAGGACGAGTACCGCGTCATCGCCCCCACCTACCCGGCCGTGAGCACCGTCGCCGGGGTCGTCACCGGGGTGGAGGCCGTTCTCGACGCGGAGGGCGTGTCCGCCGTGCACGTGGCGTGGGGCACCTCGATGGGCGGCTTCCTGCTGCAGGCGCTCCTGCGCGCGATCCCCGGCCGGATCGGGCACGCGATCCTCGCCAACACGACCACGCCCGAGGGCTGGGGGCGTGATCTGGCCGCCCGTACCGCGCGGTTGGAGCGGATGCGGGCGATGCCGGAACCCGACCTGCTCGCCCTCATCCGCGGCCAGGCCGCCGAGGCCACCTCCGCCGGACCGTTCTGGGCCGGTTTCCTCGCCGAGGCCGCCGCCCTCGACACCAAGGCGCACCAGATCGCCATGGCCGAGCTGGCCCTCGACTATTGCGCTCGTCAGTACACCCCGTCCGACCTGGACGGATGGCCGGGAAAGCTGATGATCATCGAGTCGGCCGACGACGCCGGGATGGACGCCGACGCGCGCCGGCTGCTGCGCGCCCTGTACCCGAGGGCTGCGCTGCACCGCTTCGGCGAGGGCGGGCATTCGCCGCTGGCCACGCGTCCCGACGAGTACGCGCTGGTGGTGGCGGCCTTCCTGTGCGCCTGCCGCGCATAGGCTCGGGTGAGGGCGACGAAGGGTGGACGATGTCAGCGACACGCCTGCTGATCCTGGGTGCGGTACGCCGTCGCGGCCGGGCCCATGGCTACCAGGTGCGTTGTGACCTGGAGTCGTGGGGCGCCCATGAGTGGGCCGGTATGAAGCCGGGTTCGATCTACCACGGCCTCAAGCAGATGGCGGCCCAGGGGCTGATGCTGGCCCACGACGTCGCGCCGAGCACCGCCGGTGGCCCGCCGCGTACCGAGTACGAGATCACGGCGGCCGGTGAACAGGCGTACTTCACGCTGCTGCGTGACGCGCTGACCCGCCACGACCAGCGGCTGGACGTCATCACCGCGGGCGTCGGCCTGATCGAGGACCTGTCCAGGGCCGAGGCGGTCGAGTTGCTGCTGCGGCGGGTGCAGGGGCTGGAGGAGTGGCGGGCCGCGGTGACCAAGGAGTGGACGCCCGGGGCGGATCCGGAGGTGTGGGGATCGGTGGGCGAGGTGCTCGGGATGTGGGTGCACACGGCCGACAGCGGCGCCCAGTGGACGCTGGGCCTGATCGAACGGCTGCGCCAGGGGGCGTACACGATGGCCGACGACGCGTAACTCCGGACAATCGGCTCGAAGTGGGTATATATCCCTGCATGAAGGACAATGCGGAGGATGTCGGGATGTTGCTGTTGCGGGTGCCCGCGGGACTCCTGCTCATGGGACACGGCGCGCAGAAGCTCTTCGGCTGGTTCGGCGGCGGCGGGCCCGACCAGACCGGCGAGATGATGACCGCGCTCGGCTACCCCAACGGCAAGCTCATGGCGCTGGCCGCCGGGCTCGGCGAGTTCGGGTCGGGCGCCGGGATCGCGCTCGGCGCCGCCACTCCGCTCGCCTCCGCCGGGCTCGTCTCCGTCATGACGAACGCCGTCGTCTCCGTCCACCTGCCCAAGGGGCTGTGGGCGCAGAACGGGGGCTTCGAGTACCCGATGCTCCTGGGCATCGGGGCCACCGCGCTGGCCGTGCACGGACCGGGCAGGTTCTCCGTGGACGCGCTGCTCGGGCTGGACCGCAAGGGGATCGGGTGGGGGCTGGCCGCCCTCGCGCTGGGGGCCGGGGCGGCGGCGGCCGTACTGTCGATGCGTGGCAGGGACGCGCCCGGCGAGGATGAGTAAAGTGGGCGGGTGCTGATAGAGCGGGCAGTCGTGGCCGACGCCGGGGAGATCCTCACGCTTCAGCGTGCGGCCTACGTGACCGAGGCCCAGCTCTACGGCGACCCGTTCATCGCCCCGCTCGTGGAGTCCGCCGAGCAGGTGCGCAAGGCCGTCGAGTCCGCGACGGTCCTCAAGGCCGTCGACGGCGGCCGCATCGTCGGCGCCGTACGCGGCCAGCTGTCCGGCGCCACGTGCCTGGTCGGCCGGCTCGTCATCGCGCCCGACCGCCAGGGCCAGGGCATCGGCACCGCCCTGCTGGCCGCCCTGCACGAGCAGGTGCCGCAGGCGACGGCCTTCGACCTGTTCACCGGGCACCTGTCCATGAGCCTGCGGCTGTACCACAAGCTCGGCTACCGCGAGACGCACCGCGAGCGGATGGACGACCACCTGACGCTGGTGCATCTGCGCCGCCCGGTCTCGGTACGCTGATCACGTGCTGAAGGTGGGACTGACCGGCGGGATCGGCTCCGGTAAAAGCGAAGTGTCCAAACGCCTGGCCGCCAAGGGCGCCGTGGTGATCGACGCCGACAAGATCGCCCGCGAGGTGGTCGAACCCGGCACCGTGGGCCTGGCCCGCGTCGTCGCCGCCTTCGGCCGGGAGATCCTCCGCCCTGACGGCACCCTGGACCGCGAGAAGCTCGGCGCCATCGTCTTCTCCGACGCCGACCAGCTCGCCACCCTCAACGCCATCGTCCACCCGCTGGTGGGCGAACGCGTGGCCACCCTCCAGAACCAGGCCGCCGCCGACGCCATCGTCGTCTACGACGTGCCGCTGCTGGCCGAGAACAACCTCGCCCCCATGTACGACGTGGTCATCGTCGTGGACGCCGCCGACGACACGCGTATCCGCCGCCTGGCCGACCACCGCGGCATGCCGGAGGCGGACGCGAAGGCCCGCATCGCCGCCCAGGCCACCCGCGAGGCCCGCCTGGCCATCGCCGACCTGGTCGTGCCCAACGAGGGTTCGCTGGAGGACCTGGGCGGGCGGGTGGAGGAGGCGTGGACGGAACTGCGCCGACGCGCGGGCCGCGGATAATCAGCGGCCGGACAGCTTGATATGCCGGCAGCCCATCCTCAGCCCGCACCGGAGCGGTGGCGCGCGCGTCTGCCGCCGGACGAGGTCATGGATGGCGGTGGAGCCGGCGCAGGGTGAGGGCCAGTTGCAGGCGTAGCCGGCCCTCGGGATCGCGGATGGTCCAGCCGAGCAGGTGTTCGGCGTGGGCCAGGCGGTCCTGGAGCGTGGAGTGGTGGACGGGGAGCTGGGCCGCGGCGGCTCGCAGGCTGGTGGCGTACGCGATCGCGTGCAGCGTGGCGAGCATCCAGGGAGCGGCGGAGGCGGCGTGCTCCAGGGCGTGGACGTCCGGGACGGGGTCGGCCCCCGCGGGAACCGCCGCCGCCAGCGCGGCCAGTCCGCCCAGGCTGTCGTAGAGGACGACGCGCGGGCCGGGATCCTGGTCGGTGCCGTCGGCGGCCAGGCGCAGGGCCAGCCGGGCCAGCGGCCAGGAGGCGGGCAGCTCGCGCACGGGTACGGCGGGCCCGACACCGGTCCTGCGGGCGGGAAGCGCGGAACCCGGATCGGTGCCGGCGGGCACGATCCTGGCCTCGCCGCCCGCGAAGGCCACGGCCCTGGCCTCGCCGCTCACCTCCAGGCCCAGGGACCGGGCGGCGCGCAGCCGGGCCTGCTCCGGGGCGGTGCCGTCCAGGACCAGCTCGACGAGCGCGGGGTCGTCGCGCGAGGGAGCCCGTCCCCGCGTCCGGTCGAGGACGTCCCTGGCGGCCACGGCGGCGCGTTCGAGCACCACCGCGTGCACGGGCCCGGCCGGACCCGGCATCTCCAGCCACAACCGCGCGGCCCCGCCGGGCGCGGCCCCGGCCGGCCAGCCCGGATCCACCCGCTCGTGCCAGCGGCCGGCGGCGGGGCCGCTGCGGCGGCCGTCGGCCAGCACCCGGACGCGGACGTTGCGTTCCTCGTCGACCAGGCGGACCGGGCACCCGGCCAGTACGGCCGCGCCCCGCACGATCGCCTCAAGCCCGGCCCGCGCCTCCACCAGCCGGTCGAAGTACGCGATCACCTGAAGCGCCGCCCCCGCGTCAGGATCGAGGGCGGACAGCCTGCCCGCGAGCTCCTTCACACAGCCATCATGTCTCAGCCGCCGAGCAGGCGCCGCAGCCAGCGCAGCCGCGCCTCCTTGGCGTCCTGCGAGAGCGCGGCCTGCGGGGCGAAGCCGTCGAAGCCGTGGAAGCCGCCCGGCCACACGTGCAGTTCGGCCCGGCCGCCGTCGCGCCAGATGCGCACGGCGTAGTCGACGTCCTCGTCACGGAAGGTCTCGGCCGAGCCGACGTCGATGAACGCGGGCGGCAGGCCGGACAGGTCGGTGGCGCGGGCGGGCGCGGCGTAGGGCGACACGCCGGGGCCGCCCCGCGAGGAGCCGAGCAGCGCGGTCCAGCCGGTCTCGTTCGCGGTGCGGTCCCAGATGCCCAGCCCCGCCATCTGGTGGGCGGACGGGCTGTCGTTGCGGTCGTCGAGCATGGGGCAGATGAGCAGCTGGCCCAGGATCGCCGGCCCGCCGCGGTCGCGGGCCATCAGGACGACGGCGGCGGCCAGCCCGCCGCCCGCGCTGACGCCGCCGACGATGATGCGCTCGGGGTCGATGCCCAGCTCCGCGGCGTGCTTGGCGGTCCATTCGAGCCCGGCGTAGCAGTCCTCGACGGGCGCGGGATGCGGATGCTCCGGGGCCAGGCGGTACTCGACCGAGACGATGGCGACGCCGAGCTCCAGCGCCAGCTCGGCCAGGTCGGGCAGGCTCTGGCGGCGGTTGCCGACGATCATGCCGCCGCCGTGGACGAAGTAGAGGGCGGGCACCGGGCCGACGGCGGCCGCGGGCCGGGCCACGAGCAGGATGATGTCCGGCTCGCCCGCCGGGCCCGGCGCGGTGTGGTCGGCGATGACGAGCGCGCCGCCCCGGCTGACCTCCTCGTCCGTGGGCTGCGGCAGGCCCGCGCGGGCCGCGCGCAGCGCCGGGATCATGTCCGGCGTGATCGACGAGGACAGGGCCTCGCCGAACATCTCCAGGGCCGCGGTGAGTTCGGGGTCGAACGGCGGTGGTGTGCTCATGACGTTCATGGTGCGGTACGGCTCCGCCCGCCCGCGAGCGCCACGTGGAGGACACAACCCGCCATCTGGCGGGTTCAGATGTCGGCCTCCAGCGGGATCTGCCGCACTCCCGGCAGGTACACGTCCAGCTCCCCGAGCTCGAACCTCGACATCCCCACCACGTGCCAGAACTGGCCGCCGACCTGCCCCTCCAGCTTGTACCTGCCGTCGGGAGCCAGTGCCGCCCAGCCTTCCGGCAGGCCCAGGAGCGTCGCCTTGCGTTCGGCCCCCTCCCACAGGATCACCACGCCGTCGTCGCCGGCGCTGGCCAGGAGGTCTTCCGCGGGGTTGAAGGAGACCGACCAGACGCGGCGGGCGTGGCCGTACAACGTGTGAAGGAGATGGCCGGAGGCCGTGTCCCACACCCGCACGGCGGGATCGTCGCCGCCGGTGGCCAGCTGGGAGCCGTCGCGGGAGAAGGTGACGCTCCACAGCCGCCCGACGTTCTTGGTGAGCGTGTGCAGCAGGCGCGGCTGCCACGGCTGGCCGGGGCGCAGCTCCCAGACCATGGCCTTGCCGTCGTTGCTGGCGCTGGCCAGTTGCCTGCCGTTGGGGGAGAAGACGACGGAGTAGACGCGGTCGGCGTGGCCTTCGAGGGTGGCCACGCGCCCGCCGGAGTCGACGTGCCAGATGCGCACCAGGCGGTCGTCGCAGCCGGTGGCGACGAAGCGGCCGTCGGGGCTGAAGGCGATCGAGCGGACCCGGCCGCGATGGTCGGCGAGGTTGCTGAGCAGGCGCGCGGTGGGCCGGTACCAGACGCGCACGCTGTCGTCGTCGTTGGCGGTGGCCAGCAGGGAGCCGTCGGGGCTGAACGCCTCGGCCCACACGTGGTCGGTCTCGGCGTTGAGCTCGCGCTCGTAGTCGCCGGTGGCGCCGTTCCAGAAGTGGACGCCGCCGTCGTTGCTGGAGGTGGCCAGGAGGGGTCCGGACGGGGCGAACGTGGCGGAGATCAGCCGGTCGGCGCTGCCGGTGATCTCGCGCAGCCGGCGCCCGGTGCGCGGCTCCCAGATGCGGACGATGCCGTCGTTGCCGCTGGTGGCCAGCATGGAGCCGTCGGCGCTGAACCGGGCGGAGGAGATGCGCCTGCCGTGGCCGCGCAGCACCTGCTGGCAGCGGCCGGTCGCCGGCTCCCACAGCCGGACGGTGCCGTCGTTGCTGCTGGTGGCCAGCTGCTCGCCGTCGGGGCGGAAGGCGAAGGGCCACACCGAGCTGCGGTGGCCGCTCAGCTCGGTACGGCGGCCGCCCCCGACGTCCTGCAGCCGCACGGCCCCGTTGGCGTCGCCGGTGGCCACGGTGTGCCCGTCGGGAGAGAAGGCGACCTGGTAGACGGCGGCCGAATGGCTGGTGTGAACGCCGTGCGCGGCGCCGCTGGCCGGGTCCCACAGCCGTACGACGCCCGCGGTGTCGCCGCTGGCCAGCAGGTTGCCGCCGGGGGAGAAGGCCACGCAGTAGACGCTTCTGGCGTGCCCGGTCAGGGTCTGCTCCAGGGCCCAGGTGGTGGCGTTCCAGACGCGGACGGTCCCGGCCTCGTCGCCGGTGGCCACCCACCGGCCGCCGGCCACGACCCGGTAGACGGCGCCGCGGTGCCCGCCGAGCGAGCCGATCAGGTGGCCGGTCGGCACGTCCCACACCCGCACCACGCCCCCGGCGTCGCCGGTCACCAGCGCGCCGCCGGCGAACGCGGCGGTGAACACGGGCGCCTGGTGGCCGGTCAGCTCGTGGACGAGGTCGCCGGTGGCGGTGTCCCACACGTGGATGACGCCGTCGGCGTCGCCCGCCGCGACCAGCGCGCCGTCGGGACTGAGCCGTAGCGGCCAGACGCCGTCGGGGTGGCCGACGCGGCGGTGGCGCAGCTCGCCGGTGAGCGCGTCCCACAGCAACACCTGTCCGTCGCTTGCCCCGGTGGCCAGGACGTCCCCGGCGAAGCCCACGGCGTAGACGCGGCCGTTGTGCTCCTGGAGCGTGCGGACGGGCTGGCCGTCCACGCACAGCAGCACGCCGCCGTCCTGGTTGCCGATCGCCAGCGTGGAGCCGTCGGGGCTGTAGGCGACGGGCTCGGGCAGGCGCGTGGTCTGGAAGTGGAAGCCGTACGGCACGCCGATCCCGGCCGGCGCGAGCTGCACCTCGACCGGATGCCCCGGCACGACGGCGGCGCCGTGCAGCTCGGACATCGGCGGCAGGGTGCCGGTCACGTTGATCAGCGAGGCGCGGTGCCAGCGGGTGCCCTCGGCGGCCACGTCGCTGAGGTCGGTCTTGGCCAGGCGGGCCCCTGACAGGTCGGCGCCGGACAGGTCGGCGCCGGTGAGCCGGGCCCCGTCGAGCTTGGCCCCGGCCAGCCTGGCCGCGTTCAGCCTGGCCCGCGACAGGTTCGTGCCGGCGAGGGTGGCGCCGGTCAGGTCGGCGCCGGTGAGGTCGACGCCGGTCAGGTCACGGCCGGACAGGTCCTCGCCGCGCAGGTCCGCGCCACGCAGGTCGGCCTGGGCGGGCGTACGCAGCCGCGTGCTGACCTTGATGGCGTTGGCGGTGGCCACGTCGTCGGCCGGCGGGTCGGCCAGCCAGGCCCGCAGCGCCGCGGAGTCGGCCAGGTCGCACAGGAACTCCACGGTCAGCGCCGACAGCGGGCGCCGCGACAGCGCCTCCCAGTGCCCGGCGGCGATGTGCCGGGCGATCAGCCACTCCATGACGGAGGCGTGGATGAAGCCGAACATGCCCTCGTCGGTGCGGACCATCAGGCTGCCGGTGCCCACGGCGTGCGCGGTCTGCGGGCCGGTGAGCTGCCCGTCGGCCAGGTCGGTGAGCGTCTCGGCGAGCTCGGTCAGCTCGGCCAGGCCCAGGAAGGCCTCCCCGGTGTCCCACAGCCGCAACGCCAGCGCGGTGACGGCCCGCCACAGCTCGTCCACGCTGAGCATCCCGGCCGAGCCGGGCATGCTGGTGCGCTGCTCCTCGAAGCGCAGCCACGAGCTGAGGATCTCCTCGTACAGCAGCGCCGGGCTGATCGTGTGGCGGGTCGTGGCCACGGTACGCAGCCGGTCGGCGTCCAGGTCGGCGATGAAGCTGAGCATGCGCGGGTTCTGCGCGAGGTCCAGCAGGTCCTTGATGCCCTCCATGAGCGACATGCGGGCCACGGCCTCGTCGCCGTCGGTGAACCGGTTCTCCAGGTACGTGCGGATCTGGGCGTGGGTGAAGTCCTCCACGGCGAAGACCCGCCGCTGCGGCAGCACCCCGACGCGCTCGCCGAGCGTGGTCAGCACCTGGCTCTGCGACTTGAAGTGCTGGGTACGGCTGGCCACCACGATCTTCGCCTTGTCCACGGCGGCGGCCAGCAACGTGGACAGGTGGTCGGCCGCCCGGTCGTAGGTCAGCCGGGTCACCAGCTCGTCGAACCCGTCGAACAGCAGCACGATGCGCCCCTGCGCGAGCAGGTAGCGGAACGCCTTGAGGTCGATGACCTCCTCGCGGTGGTTGGCCAGGTGCGCGGCGACGAGCGCGTCGACCGAGTGCGCCTTGTCCAGGGCCCGCAGCTCGATGAAGATCGGCGTCAGGTGAGGCAGCTCGGCCGGGATGCGCCGGGCCAGCTCGCGCAGCGCGAACGTCTTGCCGTGCCCGAACTCGCCGAGCAGCAGCAGGAAACGGCCGTGGTCTGCCGAAAGCTGGCGCATCATCTCGTCGGTCAGCCCCTGCTCGACCTTGCCGGGGCGGTCGAGCGCCCGGTAACGCTGCGGGACGTACAGGTCGGGCGGATAGCGCCGGTCGCCGACGAGCCTGGCGGTCTGCTCGGCGACGTAGCCGGACAGGTCGAGCAGGCCCTGGAACTCGGTGAAGCTGCGCAGGCGCACACCCCGGCGCATGAGGTCCTCGCGCAGGGAACGTTCCGGCGGCGGACCCTGGTAGACGAGCTCGCCCTGCAGGCCGGTGGCGTGCGCCTGCCGGACGAAGCGCTCGGCGTCCCCGGCGGCGGGCGTGCCGACGTGCGCGCCGACCATGGACAGGCGCACGAACCCGTCCTCGGGGTAGGTGACCACCAGGTGGTCGGGGAAGCGGCGGATCCTGGCCCGCTCGTGCCGTGCCTCACAGACCTCGGTGAGCCGGTCGAGCAGTAGGTCGACCGGCCGCGGCGCGGGGGGAGCGGGCTCGGGCTCGGTGTCGGGAACCGGCCCCGGCACCGTCGGGGCGTCCTGGTCGGCGCGGAAGGTCTCCTGGGCCGAGCGCCAGGCGCGCGTGTCGCGCTCGGGCTCGCCGGGGCCGTCCGGCGTCCAGGCGCGCAGGCCCTCGCGGGTGAGCTCCAGCACGCGATGGCTGCCCGGCCGCAGCTCGGGCCCGTCCAGCAGCAGGTTGACCCGGTGGGCGAGCAGGCGCTCATAGGTGGCGGCGTCGCTGAGGTCGCGCACCGGGTGGCCGATCGCGCCGAGCCGTAGCCAGCCGCGCTCCTCGTAGGGGCGCAGCCGTTCGGCGAACCAGGCCGCCTGGCCCTCGCCGAGCAGCGCGTACGCGTCGCGCTCCAGGTGGCTCATCGCCATCGTGGAGTTGAACCCGGCGAGGACGACCTTGAGATCGGGGATCTCGAACATCGACCACGGCTGCCCGCCGTCGAAGACCCGGTCGTCCAGCCCCTGGAAGACCTCGGCGAACAGCCCGGCGAAGTGCCGCCACTTCGGCCAGTACGGCGGCTGCGGGCTGACGTCGTCGGCCTCGCAGGTCAGGAAGTACGCGCTCGCGGCGGCCTTGGTGACATCGCGCGGCCCCGGCACGACGGCCAGCCGGTGCGGTTCGAGCCCGACGAGGTGGCGCAGGTCGGTGAGGAAGCGGGTGGCCTGGCCGAACTGGCCGAGGCTGCCGGACTCGGTGAGGTTGCCGCTGACCACCATCAGGTCGGGACGCGGCATGCCCCTGTCGTACATGCCGGTCAGGTCGGCCCAGATCCTCGCCTGCATGTCCTCGGGCGTGAACGGTTCGCCCGGGTCGGGCAGCGCCCGGCCGAAGCGCGGCCCGCCGACGTGCAGCACGCTGACCGACTCGCGCGAGCGGGCCGCCTCCGCCTGGGGCGGGAAGCCGGGCGCCGTCACCGGCGTGCGCCTGGCGCGTGAGCGCTCGGCGGGTTCCGGCAGCGTGGGCGCGGGGGCGGGCTCGCCCGTGCCGTCGGGGAAGGCGGGCGCGAGTTCCGGCTTGGCCCGGCCGGCCAGCGACTCGCGTACCCGGCCGAGCAGCAGCGCCCTGGCCAGGCCGGGGTCGGTCACGCCCAGCAGGTCCACCCACGTGATCGTGGACAGCAGCCCTTCGAGCTGGACGTCCTCCAGCCGGATGGTGACGAGCTTGTTGGAGGGGTTGTCCGGGTCGGCGCGCAGCGCCGCCTGCCACTCCATGCGGCCGTAGCGCGAGGTGAGGTAGTTGCGCGAGAGCACCGCCACGACCAGCTGTGCCTCGCTGACGCCGCGGTCCATGAAGTCGATGAAGTTCGTGCCCGGCACGAAGTCCCAGTCCTGGATCATCGTCCGGTATCCGGCCGCCTCCAGTTGCCAGGCGATCCATGTGGCCCACGCCGTGTCGGCGGGGGAGTAGCTGACGAAGATGTCCGTGGGCCTTCCGTCACGCGCCATCTGCCCAGTATTCCGCGTGGGATCGGCGTTTTGGAGGTGGTGTGCGATCATCTTCGGGTGTGGAGGCGACTGTCCGCGCTCGACTGGGTCAGGATCGGGCTGCTCGCGCTGGGACTGATCTTCGTGGCGACGGGCTGGCTGCCGCTGAACGTCGCGGTGGAGAAGTTCGACGAGATCGCCCCGCTGCTGCTGTTCCTCGTCGGCGTGATCGTTCTGGCCGAGCTGACGAAGGAGGCTCAGGTCTTCGACGCGATCGCGGCGAGGATGGCGGTGTTCGGCCGCGGCAGCTATCTCGCGCTGTTCTTCTTGTGTACGGCTTTCGCCTCTTTCGTCACGATATTTCTGAACCTGGACACCACGGCGGTCCTCCTCACCCCGGTCATGCTCGCCCTGGCCGCCCGCGCCGGCATCGCCGCGCTGCCCCTGGCCATGACCACGATCTGGCTGGCCAACACCGCGAGCCTCCTGCTGCCGGTCTCCAACCTGACGAACCTGCTGGGCATGAACGCCCTGCAGATGTCCAACCGGGAGTTCGCCACCCGCATGTGGGCGCCGCAGGCCGCCGCGATCGCGGTGACGATGGTGTTCCTGTGGCTGTTCTTCTGGCGCAGGGGGCGCCGCGGCGAGATCCGCTACACCCCGCCCAGCCTGGAGCCGATCGCCGACACCGTCCTGTTCTGGGCGGCTTCGGCGGCGTGTGTGCTGTTCATCGGCGCGCTCCTGCTCGACCAGCCGGTGCACGTGGCCGCGACGGTGGCCGCGCTGATCGTCGTGGCGGCGTTCCTCGTACGCGACCGCAAGCGCCTGACCTGGAACCTGATCCCCTGGCAACTGCTCATCTTCGTCACCGGCCTGTTCCTGGTCGTCCCGGCGCTCAGCCTGCACGGCCTGGCCGACGTCATGACCTGGATGATCGGCAACGGGGACAATCCCTATCGCACCGCCGCCGTGGGCGCGGGCCTGTCCAACGCCATCAACAACCTGCCCGCCTACCAGGCGCTGGAGGAGGTCGCCGGGCGCGACCAGTTGCTGGCCGTACTGATCGGCACCAACGTCGGCCCGGTCATCACCCCGTGGGCGTCGCTGGCCACCCTGCTGTGGTTCGAGTCGTGCCGCCGCCACGGCGTGAAGGTGCCGATGCGCCGCTTCCTGCTCACCGGCGCGGTCCTGGCCGTCACCGCCCTGGTCGCCGCGGTCTGGGCGCTGGGCGCGGTATGAGCTGTTCGCATGATCGCCACCTGCCCGTAATGGGATAGTTTCCTACCTTTGACACGCTCTCCGCCATGTCTCTCGCACCCTCCCGCCGCGGTTTCCTCGCCCTCGGCGCCGGCATCGCGGCCGGCTCGCTGCTGCCCCCCTCCGTCCACCGGGCCCTGGCCATGCCCGTCCCCCAGGGCGGCCTGTCGGCCATCAAGCACGTGGTCTTCCTCATGCAGGAGAACCGCTCGTTCGACCACTACTTCGGCAGCATGCGCGGGGTGCGCGGCTTCGCCGACCGCAACGCGGTCACGCTCAAGAACGGCAAGCCCGTCTACGAGCAGCCGAACGGGACAGGGAGCGTGCTGCCCTTCCCGGTACGCGAGGCGGCCGACCTGGTCGGCAAGGACCTGCAGTGGATCAGCGCCCTGGCCCACGGCTGGACCGACGGCCAGCGCGCCGCCGCCAAGGGCTGGCACGACGGCTGGATCCCGGCCAAGAGCCCGGCCACGATGACGTTCTACCGCCGCGCGGACATCCCGCTGCAGTACGAGCTGGCCGACACCTTCACCATCTGCGACAACTACCACTGCTCCGTGCTCTCCTCGACCAGCCCGAACCGCAACTACCACGTCTCTGGCCACACCGGCTACGAGCCCGGCACCACCAAGCGGGCCATCGACAACGCCGCCTACAGCGAGGACACCCACCAGGGATACACCTGGGCCAACGCGGGCGAGATCCTCCAGGCCGCCGGCCGGAGCTGGAAGGTCTACCACGAGTGGGACAACTACCAGGACAACAACCTGGAGTTCTTCGCCCGCTTCCGCCAGGTCGCCCGCAAGGCGCTCCAGGGCGACTTCAAGAGCATGGACACCTTCTACGGCCAGGTGAGCGGCGCCGCCGAGCCCAGGCGTCAGCAGCTCCTGGCCCGCCTGGAGGAGGGCGTGGCCAAGCTCGACCCGCAGGAGCGCGAGCTGTTCGAGCGCGGCCTGCGCCGCGTGCCGGCCAAGCAGCTCGCCGCCTCCTTCCGCGCCGACGTCCAGGCCGGAACCCTGCCCGAGGTCAGCTACATCGTGCCGTCGGCCGCCGACTCCGAGCACCCGAGCGCCTCCTCGCCCCTGCAGAGCGCCCGCATCACCTACGACATCCTCGACGCCATCGCCTCCCACCCCGAGACCTGGCAGTCGACCGCGCTGTTCATCACCTACGACGAGAACGACGGCTTCTTCGACCACGTCCCGCCGCCGCTCCCGCCCGCCGAGCAGACCTCCGACTGGTACGACGGCAAGCCCATCGGCCTCGGCATCCGCGTCCCGATGACGGTCGTCTCCCCCTGGACCGCCGGCGGCCACGTGGCCTCGCAGATCTTCGACCACAGCTCGACCTGCCGCTTCCTGGAGACCTGGCTGGGCGTGCGCTTCCCCGACATCACGCCCTGGCGCCGCACGGTCGCCGGCGACCTCACCTCCGCCTTCGACTTCTCCGGTACGGCCCAGCCGCCCGCCCCCGCCACCCCGGCGCCGGTCCCGGCCTTCAGCGGCCGGTGGAGGCCGGCGCCGCCGGCCAGCCAGTCGATGCCGGAGCAGGAGCCGGGGACCAAGCCGGCGCGGGCGCTGCCGTACCAGCCGAACGCCTGGGCGCGGGCGCTCGGGAAGGAGCTGGAGGTGACGCTCGCCAACACCGGCGCGGCGAGCATGCACATGACGCTCTATCCCTACAAGGGGGAGTTCGACCTGCCGCAGCACTTCGACGTGCAGGGCGTGAGCACGCGGCGCGTGGCGGTGGGCGATGCGTACCACCTGGCGGTGACCGGGCCGAACGGGTTCCGGCGCGAGTTCGCCGGGACGCTGTCGGCGGCGGCGGGCCGGGTGGAGGCGCGGGCGGTGATCGACATCGACCCGCGGCGGCTGCGCGTCGAGATCACCAACCTGGGCGAGTCGCGGGTGAAGCTGCGGGTCCGTGCGCTGGCCTACGGCGGGAAGGAGCAGGCGGTGCCGCTGCGGGCCGGGCAGTACCGGCAGGTGGTGTGGCCGCTGGAGGGCTCGCACGGCTGGTACGACCTGGAGATCACCTGCGAGGAGGACCCGTCCTACCGCCGCCGCCTGATGGGCCACGTCGAAAACGGCCGCCCCAGCGTCACGGGCTGATCTGCCCTCCCTCCGCGGGTCACCCCGGGCGGTGGTGATCCGCGCCGGGCCGGGTCGCCGAGGTGAGGAGGGGGAGGAGGGTGGGGAGGGTGTCGGGGTGGGCGGCGACGAAGCTGCGGTCCGCCGCGGTGCCGTTGACGTTCTCGTCGAACGGCGAGCCGTCCAGCGCCCGGATCTCCATCCCCGCCTCCTGGGCGATCAAAGCGCCCGCGGGCAGGTCGACCGCCTCCGCGCGGTAGCCGACCATGCCGTCGATGTCCCCCCTGGCCAGCATGACCCAGGACAGCAACGGGGCCCAGAGCTGCAGGACGCGCCGCGAGTGCAGTTCCAGGGCCGCCTTCAGCCCGAGGACGGTCGCGTCGTCGCGGGTGACCGTGTAGCCCTGGGTCCAGGCCAGCAGGGGGCCGTGGGGGAGGGGGCGGGCGGGCGGCGCCAGCCGTACACCTGAAGGGGACAGTGCCCCGTGACCGCGGATCGCCGACCACGTCTGGCGGGTCACGGGGTCGTGCACGACCCCGAGCACGGGACGGCCGGCGTGGCACAACGCCAGCCCCACCACGTAGGCGGGCAGGCCGATGGCGACGTTGTTCGTGCCGTCGAGCGGGTCGACCAGCCAGGTCCACTCCGCCCCGGCGGCGCCCAGCAGGCCGGACTCCTCGGCGATCACCGCGTGGCCGGGGTAGGCGGTCAGGATGCGTTCGACCAGCACCTTCTCCGAGGCCAGGTCGAGGTCGGTGACGACGTCACCGGCCGCGCCCTTGGCGTGCACGCCGAACGCGTCCGCCGTGCCGGCCGCCAGCAGCCGCCCGGCCGCCCGCGCGGCCTCCACGGCCAGTTCGCGCGCACGCTCCAGATCCATCACGGACCCCCAAAGTGAGTCAGGACCAGCTGGACGGCCAGCGCCCGTTCCCCGTCGTCGAGCGGGCGGCGGGCGACATGGTGGCCGGGCGCGCCGAGCGGGCCCAGCGACAGGTCGCGGCTGCCGGTACGCCCCGAGCCCAGCGCGATCGTGGCGGCCTCGCCGCCCTCGGGCACGACGCTGGAGTGGAAGCTGTCGGCGGGCAGCGTGTAGGTGTCGCCGGCGCCGAACACCTCGACCAGCCCGGTCGAGTGGCGCACGGTGCGCGGCGTGGGCGAGATGCGGTCGCCGTCGGCGCCGCTGACCACCTCGAACACCCGGTGGGTGGCCTCGGCGGCGGGCGTGTCGGTGACGACGGCGTGGACGTTGCGCACCTGGCCGTACAGGACGTGGCTGACCAGGTCCCAGCTGTGGCAGTGGATCTGCGAGGTGGTGCTGCCCGCGCCGGGCAGGCGGCGCGACCACAGGTGCAGGCAGACGCCGTCGCCGCCGGTGCGGTCGAGCGGCAGGCAGACGAATCCCAGCGGATGGTGCACACCGTGGAAGTCCCCCCGGATGGCGGTGCTCACCCATGCGCGGGCGCGCGCCGCGGTGAGTTCCTCATGTGCGCTGCGGTAGCTCATACGGATCCTTGGCCCGCAAGGCCTTGCGGGCGATGTCGACGATGTCGCGATCGTTGTACGTCCTGGGCAGCGGCAGCTCGACCCCGCGGAAGAGTTCCTGGACCTCTTCGACCGTGGGCTCGTCGCTCAGCGGTACCTGCTTGTAGGACTCCAGCGGAACCCGGCGCGCCTGCTCCAGGCTCAGCCGGAGCTCGGTGTCACAGCTCTCGTAGTAGAAGGTTCCGGCCAGGGCGGTCATCGCGCGGTTCGGGTCCTCGATCGTCATGATCACCCTGCTGGCGGACAGATCCCAGCGGAAGGTGGTCATCGTGGAGGACAGGCCCACGCCGATGTCGAGCAGGCCGTAGCGCTGGCGGTGCCAGAACGCGGCCAGGATCGTCGCGAAGGACTCCTTCCTGACCCGGTCGGTGGTCCACGTCTCGCCGGTGACGTCCGGGGCGTCGGCCAGCGAGCGGCGGTAGTGGGCGTACGCCTCGCAGACCTCGTTGTCGGTCGGATCGATGATCTCGATGCGGACGGTCAGGTGACGCTTGTCCCTGCGGGCGGCCGCCACGCACTCGGGCAGCGTGACGGCGCGCAGGAACGTCCCGGTGCCGCCCTTGAAGCTCCACCGGGTGGTGCCGGTACGCGCGTCGCCGTGCGCCTGGGCGATCTCCAGCGGGCTGGCCAGAACCCTGACCAGCTGGAGTTCGTCGAGGGCGCGCCGGGTGCCGGTGACGAGGGTCTCGATCTGCTCCAGCCGGGCCAGGCGGACCGGGAGCTCGGACAGGGCGCCAGAGGTGATGGTCGCCTCGACGGGAGCCTGGCGCAGCCGGTCGCGCAGCAGGGCGGTGGCGACCAGCGCGAGGATGACCAGCGTCGCGGCGCTGACGAGCTGGTTCTGGATCTCCTGGCCGTCCTTGCCGAAGAGCTCGTCCGGCATGATCCCCAGGATGCCCACGGTGATCGCCAAGCCGAGCGCGATCGCGCCGTCGGCGTTCTGCGCCGCCCACGGAGCGACCCGCTTCAGCGCCGCGCCGACCCGCCCCATCGTCTCGCCCCGCATCCGCAACGATCAGTCAGTTCCCCCACGTCATGGTAACGAGCCGGTCATGCGACCACCAGAGCATGATCCCGTACCTGGGGAGGAGACGAGAATCCACCCCTTTGATGAGGTACGCCGCTGACCTGGCCTTACGCTAGTTGTGGGGGTTGCAAACGGGGATGAAGTGGGTCAGGGCGGCGGGGGCCGTCGTGTGCGCTCTGGTGCTGGTCGTGTTCACGGTCTGCCCGGTGCTGCCGTGGACGATGAGACAGGTGGTGGCCGCCGAGCGGGCCGACCGCTTCGTCCAGGTCGTCGCGCACGCCGACGACGACCTGCTCTTCATGAGCCCCGACCTGTTCGGCGCGGTGGCCGGCGGCCGGGTCACCACGACGATCTACCTGACCGCCGGCGAGGGGCCGACCGGGGTGGAGGACGACCGTGACCCGCGCGCCTACGTCCGCGACCGGCAGGACGGCGTCAAGGCCGCCTACGCCTACCTCGCCGGGGTGCCGAACGTCTGGCGCTCGCGCGTCCTGAGCCTCGGCCGGCTGCCGGTCCGCGTCGACACGCTCGCCGCCAGCCCCAGGATCAGGCTCGTCTTCGCCGGACTGCCCGACGGCGGCGACCCGCGAGCCGACGGCGGGCACGACGCGCTGGCCAGGATGTGGGCCAGGGACGCCTGTGTACGCAGGTTCACCGGGCCGTGCCCGCACCCGTGCGTACGCAGGGAGGACGTGCTCGCCACGCTGCGCGCGCTCTACCAGCGCTACCGGCCGACCGTGCTGCGCACCCTCGACCCCAACCCGCCCGACGGGCACGGCGACCACACCGACCACACGGCCTCGGCCAAGTTCGCCGCCGAGGCCGCGCGGGGGATGAAGCTCAAGCTGCTGGCCTACCGCGGCTACACGATGACCGGCTGGCCGTCCAACCTCGACTGGCGGGCCAGGCGGCTGAAGGAGGCCGCGTTCCAGGTCTACCGGCGCCACGACTACCGCGCCGAGTCAGGGCCGCGCTACGCCGCCTGGCTCAAGAGGATGTACCTCGTCCGGCCCGGGATGTTCGGGCCGTGAGCCAGGCGGCGGGAGCGTTCTAGAACCAGCCGCGGCGGCGGGCCATCGCCTCAAGGCCCTGCTGGAGCGCCTGCTCGGCGGCGCCGGGGTGGTCGCCGTAGCGGACGGTGAAACGGTTGTAGGAGTCGCCGCCCGAGCTGAGGAAGCCGCCCCGGTTGTCGGCCTCCAGGATGACGTCCATCTGGGACGGGCCCGCGATGAAGGTCAGCTCCAGCTCGTTGAAGTGGCGCCGCCACTGGCCGCCGGCGTAGTACTCGATCTCCTGGAAGAACGGCATCGTCGAGCCGTACAGCGTGCCGCGTTCCAGGTCGGCCTTCTTGAAGCCGAAGCCCAGCCGGTCCAGGGCCGTGATGATGTGCTCCTGGGCAGGCAGCGGGCTGACGAACAGCGGGTCGAGGTCGCCCTTGTCCAGCGCGCCGGCCAGCGCCAGCTCGGTCTGGACGCCCAGCCGCATGCCCGGCAGCGCGTGGCCGCCGATCGCGCTGATCGGCGTCTCCCACGGCACCGGGATCTCGAACGGGTGGCTGTGCGAGGTCCCCGCCGCCAGGTGGAACGGCCCCGACACCTGCTGGCGCAGGAAGCTGTAGGTCGAGCGGTACTCGCTGTCGCCGCTCTCGATCTCGACCACGGCGGTGAACTCGATGTGGATGCCCTCGACCTTGTAGTCGGAGCCGCTGCTCTTGAAGTGCACGTCGCCGCGGAGCATCTCACCCGGACGGACGGTGGCATTGCTCAGGACGGTGTCGACCTCGACGCCGGCGCCGAACGCGGCCTTCAACTTGCGGAACACCATGGGGTTCTCCTAAGAGGTAGTGCCTGACCCGTTTCCGTGGGAGCCGGAGAGCCGGGGGAGGAGCTGGGCGAGCAGCAGGGTGGACATCGGGTCGGACTGGCCGCCGGCCGTACGAACCACGAGGGGCTGAGGAGCGCTCTCGGCCAGTTTGGCACCGACGTCGAGGCGGCGGCGAGCCAGTTCATACTGCAGGACGGCGCGGTTGTCGCGGTAGGACTCCGCCAGCCTGCGCAGCGCCTTCGCCTCGTTCTCCGCGGCGGTGAGGTCGGCGCGGCCGCGGGCCTCGATCTCCCAGCGCACGCGCTGCGCCTCGGTCTCCTGCTCCTCCAGCATGCGGGCGACGTCCTTGCGGGCCGTGTTGTGCGCGGCCTTGACCTCGACGACGCGGGCGTCGCGGGTCTTCTTGGAGCGCTCGATCTCCATGAGCAGCGTGTCGATACGGCGCTTGCGCGTCAGCTCCCACTCGCGCTCGTAGGCGGACAGCTCCTTGGCGACCTTCTCGCGGGTGGCCAGGTGCTGCTGGTACTGGTCGGGCAGCTGGACGTCGGGGATGTTGGCGCCGATGATGCGCACGCCGTACCGGCCGAGCTGGCGGCTGAGCGCGTCCTGCATGTCGCCCACGTCGGAGCCGCGCAGGTCGTAGGCGCGCTCGGTGTTGACGCGGCGGCTGCGCTGGCGGATGGCGTCCTGGACGGCGCTGGACAGCACGAGGTCGAAGTTGCCAGCGCCGATGGTACGCACGAAGGCGACCGGGTCGACGATGCGGAACTTCAGGAAGAACTCGATCGACTTCAGCGGCACGTTCTCGGCCGTCGGGCAGGCCACGATCGGCGCCGAGTAGGGGATCTCGGTGGAGGTGTCGACGACGGCGTCGACACGGTCCCACGGCAGCCAGAGGTAGTGGCGGCCCGGCGGGAGCGTTCCGGTGATCGCGCCCCACCTGCTGCGGACCCCGGTGGTGCCCTCCTCGATCTCGATGATGGCCTTGCGCCACATCCACACGGCCGCGATCACCACCAGCGCCGCGGCCGACAGAGCCGCCCAGAGCCAGCCGGAGAAGATCGCCAGCCCGGCGAAGTACAGGGCCAGGAAGATCAGGGCCATCCACGCGAAGCCGCGCCGGTCCTTGGGAATCACGACCGGCACCAGCTGGCCCTGCTCACCGCCGCGCAGCAGCTGCCTGATGTCCGACCAGGAGGCCAGCGACTCCTTGATCTTCGAGAACTCGCGCGCCATCAGAGCTCACCCTCCTTCTGTACGGCAGGCAGCGGACGCTCCACGGTCTTGTCCGCGTCGCCGGGCGGATCGGCCGCGATCTCCGGCAGCTCGGTGGCGTCGGCCGGCTGGGCGACCTTCTTCAGCAGCGCGGCGATCTCGACCTCGCGGCCGGCCACCCGCTGCCCGATCTCGGAAAGCCTGCTCCTGATGGCGGCCATGTCCTCGGGCGAGAACAGCGCCGCCCCCTTGCCGCCGATCAGCTGCTGGGCCAGCGCGAGGAAGTCGATGTCGGTCTCCTCGCCCACCTGCACCACCTGGGGCAGCTTCGCGGCCACGGACTCCAGCTTGGTCAGCAGGTCCTGCTGGAAGCGGTAGTCGAGGATCTCCGGCGCCTCGGCGGCGCTCAGCGCCCTGATGTCCAGCGCCTGCGCCTCCAGGAGGGCGGCGTTGGCGTTGGCGGTGGACTCCGCCTCGACCAGGCGCTGCCCGGCCTGCGCCTTGGCCTGGTGGCTGGCCCGCTCAAGGGCGGTGTCCATCCTGGCCTGGTAGCCGGCGATCTCGGCCTGGATGGCGCTGAGCGTCTCCTGCAGCCCGGCCAGCTCCTTGATCAGGTCGCCCTCGTTCTGCTCCTTGCGCAGCTGGAGCTCGTATTCGTAGGTGTAGGCCTCCTTGGCCACCCGTACCATCTCGGGGGCCGCGAGGTCCATGCGGTACTCCTGGCTGGAGGGCTCGGCGTGGGTGATGTTCACGTCGGTCAGCCGTACGGCCGGCAGGAACTGCTGGTTGAGGCTTTCCAGGATGCCCTGGGTGCTCTCGCCCACCAGGTCGTAGATGTCCTCGGCGCGCTGGGCGTAGATGAGGGAGCGGGTGACCTCGCTGACGGAGTTCTGCAGCTTGGACTGGAAGCCGCTGACCGAGCCGAGCACGAAGATGAACTCCGCCGGGTTCTCGATCCTGAACTGCAGGAACAGGTCGACGCTCGCCTTGACGCCCTGCTGCGTCGGCGCCTCGCTGATCGGGGCGTTGAACGGGTACTCGCGGGTGGTGTTGACGATGTAGCTGACCCGCTTCCACGGGTTGAGCAGCGTCACCCGGCCGGGATCGGCGATCTGCACCAGCTTGCCGAACTTGGTGATCAGGGCCTTGCAGCCCTCGGGCACCATGACGACGCTGCGCCGCCACCACAGGAACACCGCGGCCAGCACCAGCACGAGCCAGTAGTGGGGGCCGAAGAACAGATCGGTGTTCGGGATGATGCCGCCGAGCGCGCCGATGAGGCCGAGCACCACGAGGATGCCGAGCGGCACCACCACCTTGGCCGTCGTCCCCTTGGGGATCACGACGGGGGAGATGACGTGCATGCCGTTCTCGCTGAAGCTGCGGTTGACGATCTCGCCGGCTTCGTTGAGCGAGGCGCTCCTGGCCTCGATGACCGTGCCCGTCGACACGCCGCCGTCCCGGGCGGCCGCGAAGTCATGCGGGTTGAGGGCGAACCCAGGAGCTTGGGCGGCGAGTTGCTGCCCGGCCTGGTCCACCGCCTGGCCGACCGCCTGCCGCAGGTCGCCACCTTGAACCACCGCCTGGGCTATCCCCTGGCCTGCCTGGATCAGGGCCTCTCTGGGTCGTGACATCGCACCTCTCTTTTCCTGTTCAGGCCGCTCTTGACCGTATCGGGTGCGACTTACTGTTCGCTTGCAATGCCCTGTCACAGATGTATTGCGGTGCATAGCAGGTGTGCTATCAATGTAGTAGTCCTACTATCGGGAGGGATGATGGAGGCTCTGAGCGAGCTCCCGCTGAACGCGGAACCCGCCCGCGACGACGCCGTCATCGAGGTCAGCGGCCTGCGGATGAACTACGGTCCGCGCGAGGTGCTGAACGGTGTCGGCTTCACCGTGGAGGCGGGAGAGGTGATCGCCCTGCTGGGTCCCAACGGGGCGGGCAAGACGACCACGATCGAGATCCTCGGAGGGTTCCGGGGGCGCTCCGCCGGGCACGTCCGCGTGCTCGGCCAGGACCCCGCCCAGGGCGGGGAGGCGTGGCGGGCCAGGATCGGCGTCGTGCTGCAGTCGTGGCGCGACCACGGGCGGTGGCGGGTCAGGGAACTGCTGCGGCACGTCGGGCGCTATTACGAGCCGTACCGCACGCCGTACCCCACGGACGAGCTCATCGAGGCGGTCGGGCTCGCCGAGCACGCGGGCAAGCGCGTCAACCGGCTGTCCGGCGGGCAGCGGCGCAGGCTCGACGTCGCGATCGGCATCGTCGGCCGGCCGGAACTGCTCTTCCTCGACGAGCCGACCGCGGGCTTCGACCCGCAGGCCAGGCGCGACTTCCACGACCTGGTGCACCGGCTGTCCGACCTGGACTCCACCACCATCCTGCTGACCACCCACGACCTCGACGAGGCCGAGAAGCTCGCCGCCCGCATCCTCATCCTGTCGGGCGGCCGCATCGTCGCCGACGGCAGCCCCGACCAGCTCGCCCGTGGCGTCTCGCGCGACGCCCAGGTCCGCTGGAGCCGCGAAGGCGAGCTGTTCGTGCACGCCACCGACGACGCCACCCGCTTCGTGCAGGGCCTTTTCGCGCAGTACGGCGACGCGATCGAGGACCTGGAGGTACGGCGGGCCACCCTGGAGGACACCTACATGGCCATCGTGCGGAAGGAGGAGCGGTGAACGCCACCACTAACGCGGTGAAACTCGGCCTGGCCAGGGGCTGGATCGAGTTCCGGCACAGCCTGACCAGCTCCACCGACATGTACTTCAACGCCCTCATCTCCCTGGCGTTCGTCGTCGTGCTGTACTTCCAGCGCGAGGTGAAACTGCCCGGCACGAACCTGTCGCTGGCGGCGGCCACGCTGCCCAGCATGCTCGCCCTGCTCGTGGCCGTGGGCGGCCTGGTCGGCACCGTCGGCACGCTGGCGGTCGAGCGCGAGGACGGCACGCTGCTACGGGCCAAGGCCATGCCGCACGGCATGACCGGCTACCTCATCGGCAGGATCGTCAGCACCTCCACGGCCGGGCTGGTCACCCTGCTGATCGTGCTGGCGGCGGGGCTGATCCTGGTGCCCTCGATGCTCGGCACCGGGCCGGGCGGCTGGCTCATGTTCGCCTGGGTGATCGTGCTCGGACTGCTGGCCACGCTCCCGCTGGGCGCCGTCGTCGGCTCGCTGACCAGCAACCCGCAGGCCGCCGCCGGCTTCTCCATGCTGACCATCGGCGCCCTCACCTCGGCCTCCGGCATCTTCTACCCGATCACCTCCATGCCGGAGTGGCTCCAGACGGTCAGCCAGATCTTCCCCCTGTACTGGCTCGGCCTCGGCATGCGCTCGGCCTTCCTGCCCGACTCGGCGGTCACCGCGGAGATCGGCCAGTCGTGGCGGTTCTTCGAGACCACGGGCGTGCTGGGCCTGTGGGCGGTGGCCGGGCTGCTGCTCGCGCCGCCCATCCTGCGCAGAATGGCCAAGCGTGAGTCCGGCTCGCTGGTGCAGGAGCGCCGCGAGCGGGCGATGCAACGGGTGAGCTGAGAAGATAGGCGGCGATGAGCGAGATCGTCTACAACCGCATCGCCCTGCTGCGGGCCGAGCGCGGCGTCACCCGCAGGCAACTGGCCGACGCGCTCGGCGTCCACTACCAGACAGTCGGCTACCTGGAGCGGGGGGAGTACAGTCCCAGCCTGTACCTGGCGCTGCGCATCGCCGCCCACTTCGAGGTGCCGGTCGAGGTCGTCTTCTCCACCACGCCGTTCCCGCGCATCGGCGAGCGTACGGCGTGAACTGTCGGTGCGGTTGCCTACAGTGGCAGCATGCGACCGGTCACAGATTTGCAGCGCAAGGTGGCGCCCTTCGAGGTGATCACCGAGATGACTCCCTCGGGCGACCAGCCCACGGCCATCGCCGAGCTGGAGCGCCGCGTCACGGCCGGTGAGAAGGACAACGTGCTGCTGGGCGCCACGGGCACCGGCAAGACCGCCTCCATCGCCTGGCTCATCGAGCGCCTCCAGCGGCCGACGCTGGTCATGCAGCCCAACAAGACCCTGGCCGCGCAGTTCGCCAACGAGCTGCGCGAGATGCTGCCCAACAACGCGGTCGAGTATTTCGTCTCCTACTACGACTACTACCAGCCCGAGGCGTATGTCCCGCAGAGCGACACCTACATCGAGAAGGACTCCTCGATCAACGACGAGGTGGAGCGGCTGCGCCACTCGGCGACGAACTCACTGCTGACCCGCCGCGACACCGTCGTGGTCGCCTCGGTCTCGTGCATCTACGGCCTGGGCACGCCGCAGGAGTACGTCGACCGCATGGCCAGGCTCAAGGTCGGCATGGAGGTCGAGCGCGACCAGCTCCTGCGCCGCCTGGTCGACATGCAGTACACGCGCAACGACCTGGCCTTCACCCGGGGCACGTTCCGGGTCAGGGGCGACACGATCGAGATCATCCCGAAGTACGAGGAGCTGGCCGTACGCATCGAGATGTTCGGCGACGAGGTCGAGAAGCTCGCCACGATGCACCCGCTGACCGGCGAGGTCATCACCGAGGACGACGAGCTCTACATCTTCCCCGCCTCCCACTACGTGGCGGGCGAGGAGCGCATGGCCAAGGCCGTGGCCGGCATCGAGGCCGAGCTGACCGGCCGCCTGGAGGAGCTGGAGCGCCAGGGCAAGCTCCTGGAGGCCCAGCGCCTGCGCATGCGCACCACCTACGACATCGAGATGATGCGCCAGATCGGCACCTGCTCCGGCATCGAGAACTACTCGCGCCACATGGACGGCCGCGAGGCGGGCAGCGCCCCCAACACGCTGCTCGACTACTTCCCCGAGGACTTCCTGCTGGTCCTGGACGAGTCCCACCAGACGGTCCCGCAGATCGGCGCCATGTACGAGGGCGACGCCTCCCGCAAGCGCACCCTCGTCGACCACGGCTTCCGCCTGCCCTCCGCCCTGGACAACCGCCCGCTGAAGTGGGAGGAGTTCCTGGAGCGCATCGGCCAGACGGTCTACCTGTCGGCCACGCCCGGCTCCTACGAGCTGGGCCGGGTCAAGGGCGACGTCGTCGAGCAGGTCATCCGCCCGACCGGCCTGGTCGACCCCGAGGTCGTGGTGAAGCCCACCAAGGGCCAGATCGACGACCTGGTCCACGAGATCCGCGAGCGGGCCGACCGCGACGAGCGCGTCCTGGTCACCACGCTCACCAAGAAGATGTCGGAAGACCTCACCGACTACCTGCTGGAGCTGGGCATCCGCGTCCGCTACCTGCACAGCGAGGTCGACACCCTGCGCCGGATCGAGCTCCTGCGCGAGCTGCGCAGCGGCGAGTTCGACGTCCTGGTCGGCATCAACCTGCTGCGCGAGGGCCTCGACCTGCCCGAGGTGTCCCTGGTGGCCATCCTCGACGCCGACAAGGAAGGCTTCCTGCGCTCGGAGACCTCCCTCATCCAGACCATCGGCCGCGCCGCCAGAAACGTCTCCGGCCAGGTCCACATGTACGCCGACAAGATCACCCCCTCGATGGAGCGGGCGATCGACGAGACCAACCGGCGCCGGGCCAAGCAGATCGCCTACAACGAGGCCAAGGGCATCGACCCCCAGCCGCTGCGCAAGAAGATCGCCGACATCCTCGACTCGCTGCAGCGCGAGGACGCCGACACCGAGCAGCTCATGGGCAGCGGCCGCCAGCAGTCACGCGGCAAGGCGCCCGTACCCGGGTTCGCGGCCAAGGCGGCGGGGCAGCACGCCAAGGCGATCGCGGGAGAGATGCCGCGGGCGCAGATGGAGTCGCTGATCGAGTCGCTGACCGAGCAGATGCACCAGTCCGCGGCCGACCTGCAGTTCGAGGTCGCGGCCCGGCTGCGCGACGAGATCAAGGAACTGAAGCGGGAACTGCGTGACATGCGGGAGGCAGGCGTCAAGTAGGGCGTGGTCCCTCGCTGTCGCCCGGGGCTGTGACAACGGGGCTCTGCCTCACACCCCGGGCGAGGGAGAACCCTCGCGCTCCCCGCGTGGTTGCGGCTGGGTGACGTGCGCTGGGTGGTTCGCGGGCTGAGGGCCGTCACGTCGTGGCCGGGTGCTTGTCGGCGCCAACGTCACAGGTTCGCTGTGGTCCACCACGGACCGGCCACGGTCGTCGGTGTGAGGGGTGGTGGTTCTTTGGCGACAGGTGGCAGGTGGCAGGTGGTGAGTGTCTGCCAGGGGGCGGTGCCCGGGGTCATGGCTCTGAGCTGCGGTTCGGGTGGTGGGTTGGAGGGTGTGACGAAGGCCACGGCCAACTCGGGTCATCACAAGAATCGATTGCCCCACCGGCCACGGTAAACACAGCGTAATCTGACGGTCACCCTTTGAAAGGAGTCCGCTGTGTCCGGACCGCAGGTGTACGAGATGCCGCTGGAGATGGTCAGGCGGCATCCGAGTCTCGTCCTGGAGTTGATGTCGGTCGCTCAGGGTGGGCTGCCGACCGGGTATCGGGATGCGCGGCTTGTCGCGGATGAGCCGGAGGCGCCGATGGTGGAGGTCACGGCGGTCAACGGCGGGCGGATCAATGTGTGTCTGCGGTTTCCGTTGGCACTGGTTGGCGGGCGGGTGGATGACACAGGGCTGCTGATGGTCGTCTGTTTTGACGAAGAGGTGGCCGACCAGTTCCGGCATGGGCTGGAGACCGTGGTGGTCGGGCCGCGGGACCTGCGGCGCTGGTACGCGTTGGACAAGATCGCGGAGTCGCCCGAACTGGCCACACTGTGGGCTATCGCCAGTGGTGACCCGGATGTCCGTGCGTGTGTGGCCAAGGCGCTGCTGGTGTTGAAGGATGAGCGCGGCGCCCACTACTACTCGTACTTGAGCTCCCGGCTTTCCGCCCAGGACCGGGCGGAGCTGGAGAACCTGATGATGGGCGAGCGTTACCTGCTGATCGAGAACGCCGTCACCGGGCCCTTCTGGGAGGCCGGGCGCTGGCACGGGCGGCGCGAGACGTTGCGGTGGCTGCTGGAGCATCGGCGGCTCAAGGTGGACCGGGTTCAGGACGAGGCCATCGACTCCTGCCGGCGTCAGTCGACGGTGCGGGAGTGGATGCTGCGCGCCCTGACCGCCGCCACCGCCGAGGACGTCTTCACCAAAACTCCTTGAGCTGTTTCGCCGCGACAAGACGCATCCAGGACGTCAACGCTGCCGAGAAGGAGACTCTCCCTCGTTGACCACGGGAGGATGGATTCTGGTGGCCACCCACGGGGCCAGGTCGTCGTAGCCGGCGCCCTTGTTGATGCGGGCCCGCAGGTTCTGGGCCTGGGCGGTGGTGAACATTCCGCCCGCCAGCACAAGCGGGAAGCCGAGGCGCCAGCTCAGCAGGGCCTTCTCGCTGTGCCGGTGCGCGTTGCGGAGGACGGCCGCGCCCACGCGGACCGCGTGCTCGTTCAAGGGCGGCACGCCGGGACGGTCGGGCTCCCTGGCCGAGTAGCGGAAACCCTCGTCCAGATCGCACGGCGGGCACCCGGCCGGGCCCCTGCCCCGGCGGCTGCCGCAGGCGGGGCAGGTCAGGCGGTCGAAGGCGGCGTCCACGACCCGCCACGCGTAGGGCTTGATCTCGCTGACGATCATCTCGGCGAGGTCCGGGTCGTCGGGCAGCGACTCCTCCTTCAGGAAGGCCTGGTAGCCGTCCTCCACGAGGGTGTCCAGGAGGCCGCGGCAGCGGGCGCAGGAGGGGGCGCCGCCGTACTCGAAACAGCCGCATCGCGGGCACCGGTGCATCCGCCCAGCGTAGCGAGGGGTAATTCGGTTGCGGGTGGTCGGCGGGGTGGGCATACTCGTCGGAGCTTCGAGAGCGAGGAGGTCGAGACCATGGCGAATGTCTTCCGCGTGCCTTTTTCCGCGTCCTCAGACCTCCCCACCGGTCAGCCGCTGACCTGATCGCCGCGCCGGTGGGCCTTCACTCTGGAGCCTTTCACCGTGCCGAAGCAGTACCGCAAGCGTGGCAAGAACGCCCTCGACGCCGACGACATCGAGTGGCTTGAGAACAATCACCGCGACGAAGCCGACGAAGACGGTCCGCCCGAGGGGGATCGCTGGTCCACCTGGGACCTCAGCGTGCCGACCGAGCGCGGGCCCCGGCCGTACCCCGGCTGGCTGGTCACCGAGCTGGCCGCGGTCGACACCGAGCTGGGCGTGCTCAAGACCGGCAAGGAAGCCGACGTGCACCTCATCTCGCGCGGCGTGCCCGGCACCGACCGCCAGTGCCTGCTGGCCGCCAAGCGCTACCGCTCGGGCGAGCACCGCCTCTTCCACCGCGACGCCGGGTACCTGGAGGGGCGCCGCATGCGCGACAGCCGCATGTCGCGGGCCATGGCGGGGCGCACGGCGTTCGGCAAGCAGGTGATCGCCGGGCAGTGGGCGGGCGCGGAGTTCGCGGCGCTGACCCGGCTGTTCGAGCTGGGGCTGCCGGTTCCCTACCCGGTTCAGATCGTGGGGACGGAGGTGCTGGAGGAGTTCATCGGCACGCCCGACGGCTACGCGGCGCCGCGCCTGGCCAACGTCTCGGACGACCTGCCCGGCCTCTGGGAGCAGCTCGTCGACGCGATGGTACGGCTGGCGCACGAAGGCCTGGCCCACGGCGACCTGTCGCCCTACAACATCCTGGTCCACAAGGGCCGCCTGGTCATCATCGACCTGCCCCAGATCGTGGACGTGATCTCCCACCCCGCCGGGCCCGAGTTCCTGGACCGGGACGCCCGCAACGTGGCCACCTGGTTCGCCGGAAAGGGCCTGTCCCGGGCCGACCCCGACGGACTGGCCGCCCTCCTGCGCGCGGAGGCCCGGGTGAGGTGAACCGGGGTCGTTCAGAGCACGGCGGTGCCCATGACGTGGAACGCCCACGGCGTTCGCCCGCCGGGGAACAGGAACCGGTCGAGCCGCCCCACCCGCAACCCGGCGCGCTCCACGGCCGCGACCGTGTCCCGCCCGCAATGGCAGCCGCCGAGCAGGCGCGGGCCCACGGTCGCGTCGATGACCCGCTGGGCCCGCCGGATCCCGGCGGTGTCGGCGCGTACGTGCTCCAGGAACCGGAACCGGCCACCTGGCGCCAGCACGCGGCGCACCTCGCGCAGCGCCGCGGCCTGGTCGTGCACCGAGCACATCACCAGGCACGACACCACGCCGTCGAACTCCCCGTCGGCCGCGGGCAGCCGCTCAGCCAGTCCGTCGACGACCTCGACGGGCACCGGCGCCTCCTTGGCGGCGTGCCGGGCGGCCGCGCGCAGGCTGGGCTCGGGTTCGACGGCGAGCACCTGGGTGACCTCGCGCGGGTAGTGGCGGAAGTTCATGCCGTTGCCCGCGCCGATCTCCAGCACGTGGCCGTGGAGCGGGGCGAGCAGCGCCTGGCGTTTCTCGCGCATGCCGCCGCGCTCCATGGCGTGGCTCAGCCGGATGTAGAGGCGGGCGAAGATCGGGTGCTTGACGTCCACCCCTCCATCACATCACCCGAGGGCGGGTTCTTCGACGAGGGCGACGCGCACGTCCGCGGGGGCGCCGCCGTACAGGGGGATGGAGAAGACCGCGGTACGGCCCCGCGCCGCATAACTCGCAAACCGCAGCCCGTCCTCATCCCAGAAGTCCTGGATGTCCGAGGACAGGTGGGCGGCGGCCGTGCAGTAGGCGGGGCTGCGATAGAGCAGCCTTAGCGAGGTCTCCAGCGGGATCAGCCCCGGCTCGCGTACGGCCAGCGGACGCGTCAGCCGTACCAGGAGCTGCCGTGACGGTGTGAGCCAGTGACGGTCGAGTTCGGGGGAGAGGGCCAGCAGGGCGAGGGCCTCGGCGCCGGCTATCACGAGCGCGAGCGGCTCGACCGGGTACGGCCCGGCCGTCACCGCCAGCACGCTCATGGCCAGCAGAAGCCCGGCGCGGGCGAACGAACGCCACTCGACCGGCCGGCCGTGGGCGCCCAGGCAGCCGCAGGACGAATCGGGGACGGCGATCGCGGAGTAGGCCAGGTAGGCGAGGAAGCCGGTGGACAGGGCGGCGGCGGCCGTACCCTCCCAGGGAGAGGACGGCGGCGCGAGCAGGACGCCCGCCACCGCGAGCTCGGCCACCGCCACCAGACGGAGCAGAGGGACCGCGCGCGCCGGGCCGGACAACCGGGCCAGCGCCGTCCGCCCGGCCTGCGACCGCATCCGACGGCTGAGCAGTTTCATCAGGGCCGCCCAGACCAGGAAGGCGGCGATCACGTAAGGCTGCAGCGCGGCGATCCCTTGCATCACACGCTCCTAGTGCGGGGAGAAGACGGTGGCGATGTCGACTTCGTTGGTGTCGGGCCGCCAGGCGCCCAGGACCTGGACGTGCTGGCCGACGCGCAGGAGCGACAGGTCGGCCGACGGCGGCGCGTCGGAGTGGACGGCCACGGACCTGCCGGGTACGACGTGGCAGAGCACGTCCTTGCCGTTGTGGTCGAGGTGGATCTTCTCGCTGGTGATGTTCCTGACGTGGCCCTTGATGTTGACGATGTTGAGCCACACGGACTCGGCGGCGAGCATGCCGTCGGGCATGCGGACGCCTCTGGCGTAGAGGCCGTCGCCGGGCCTGGCCTGGTCGAAGCCGACCGGGCCGAGCTTCCACAGGCTCGTCCCGTCGACGACCCTGATCTGGTGGAAGACCATGTTCGAGCCGAGCACGATCAGGGTGTTGTCCTTGACGGCCCGGATGCGGCCTTCGGCGAAGTCGGGGTCGGGGACGCCGGGTTCCGGCTGATCCGGTGCGGCGGCGAAGGCCGCCTCGGGGCCGAGCGAACCCATCGCGGTGGCGGCCACGACCGTGGCGCCGCCGCCCAGGAGCGCGGATTTGAGCATCTGCCTGCGCGTGGTCATCCTCAGCTCCCTCAGGCCGTCGAGATCTCGCACGGGCGCAGGCCCGTGGACAGGCTGGCGATCCTGGAGTAGGCCGCCGGGGTGAGGTCGATCAGCCGGTTGCTGGCGCAGGTGGCGCCGCAGCAGCTGCGCTCACCGCAGAACAGGTCGGTCTGCGGGCCGCAGTCGGCGATGGTGGTGACGATGCTGCCGCCGCCGCACAAGGACGTGGTCCGGTGGCGGAACCCGCAGGTCCGGCGGGACAGGGCGTCGCCGCAGCGGTCGGGACGGGTGATGTTCCAGCAGGCGTCGGAGGTGTTGGGCCAGGCGTGCTGCAGGCTGCCGGAGTTGCAGGTGCCGCAGGCACCCTTGCCGGTGGAACTGCAGGGTCCCCAGGCGTTCCCGCAGCAGAACCACGAGACTTCGCCTTGGACCGGGCCGAGTAAGTCGATGGGGTCAGTGGGCGTGCTGCGCACCATGCGCGTCCTCCTTGGGGGGTGGATGGGGGAGGCGGTGCAGCGCTGCGTTGAAACTTTCCGACTCGATCTATCAATAGCATGTAAGGAAGTTTCGTCAACGCCCAAAAATGCGGGTGCGCTTCAGATGAGCTTGGTGTAGTCGAGATGGATGCCCGTCGGGACATAGGCCTTCACGGCCGGTTCGAGCTCGAAGGTGTAGGCGACCGCTGCGCCGTCTTCCTCTTCGATGCGCCAGAAGAACCTGATCCCGGCGTCGGCGTACTTGCTCGGCTTGGTGGTCCGGTCCAGTTCCTCGGACGCTTTGGAAACGACTTGTGGACCTCGTCGGGCGAGTAGGACGTCCGGTGTGGCTGCGATGCGGCCGTTCGTGACACCGCCATGACGTCGGCCTCGGGGCGTTGCCGCTCGCCCAGTGTCACGGTCATCTCGCGTGCGACTGCCAGGTGGTGCGGCGGCCTGATGCCCGAGGCTCGGTCGATCAAGAGATTGACCACGTAGGCGTGGAAGTTGGTCTGCGGTGACCTCGTGAAGTGGGATCCGTCGATCAGATCGACATGCTTGGGCGCGTCGGGAGGGAGGTGGTCGAGCATGTCGGCGGTCCAGCCCTCCCGAGGGCCCGGATGGAACCAGTCGGGCAGCACGGTGGCCATGATCTCACGGAGAGTGATGTCAGGAGGGCTCTTGGCGGTTCTGGATGGTCTTGCGGTAGAGGTCGTCGATCTCGTCCAGCGGGTCGGTGAAGGGGGCCGGGCGGCGGGCCTCGATCTCCAGGTCGGTGCGGGAGGAGAGGTCGTCGATGCCGCCCGAGGCGTGTTGCACCTGCGTGCGCATGAGGTCGGCGCGGATGCGGGCGCACATGGCCGTGAGCTTGGCCTGGTGTTCGCGCAGGCGTTCGGCCGTGACGTGGTCGACGACCGAGGAGATGCGCAGCTGCTGGGCGTAGATGCCCAGTTGCTGGTCCTGGACCTCGGCCTGCTTGGCCAGCTCGGCCATCAGGTGGGGAAGGTCGCCCAGGCCCCAGCCCGACGCGTGCGCCTGGTCGATCGCCTGGCGGGTCAGCCCGACCTCGCGGCGCAGGTCGAGGCGGAGGCGCTCGATCTCGGCCGCCTCGCCGGTGCCCATCGCGTTGACGTGGGCGCTGAGCCGGGTCGTCGCCTTCTTGGCGGATTTGGCCGCCTTCTTGCCCAGCTTGACCATGAAAAAGATCGCCACCCCGCCGAGCACCAGGATCAGCAGGAAGACGACAAGCAGAATCGCGAAGATCGTTTCGATCGGAGGCACCTCCCGTGCACTGAGCATAGTCCGCCGAATCGGCCGGCATGAGGCTCAGCCAGATCGCGTTCCGCTGCGTTCTTATCGCTCTGACCAACGCCGGATGGGGCTCAGGTAGTTCCATCCCGAGCGGATTCGGCACAGGACAGTGAACCGAGCAAGCTCTTGATTGTGTCAGGGGCCTGTGGTTCAGTGCGTCCATTGTCCCGGGCCGCTTGAGGAGCCGCGCATGCTCGACGGGAAGGTCGTCGTCGTCACCGGGGGAGCGCGCGGCATGGGCGCCGCCACCGCCCGCCGTTGCGCCGCCGCGGGCGCTCGCGTGATCGTCACGGACGTCCTTGCCGAGGAGGGTACGGCTACCGCCAAGGAAATCGGCGGCCGCTTCCTGCCCCACGACGTCACCAGCGAGGCCGACTGGGCCCGCGTCATGGACGAGACCGGCCCCTTCCACGGCCTGGTGAACAACGCCGGAATCGTCTCCACCCAGCCGATCGAGCAGACGACGCTGGACGACTTCGAGCGGGTGCTGAACGTCAACCTGACCGGGGTCTTCCTCGGCCTGCGGGCCGCCGTCGGGCCCATGCGGGCGGCGGGCGGCGGCGCCATCGTCAACCTGTCGTCGGTGGCGGGACTGTTCGCGTTGCCCGGTACCTCCGGGTACGGCGCCTCCAAATGGGGCGTACGCGGGCTCACGAAGATCGCGGCGCTGGAGTTCTCGCCCGCCCGGATCCGGGTCAACTCCGTGCATCCCGGGATGATCGTCACGCCCATGACCGAGCAGTTCGGGGCCACGCCGGCGGAGGGCGCGTTCCCGCTGGCGGCCAGCGGGCGGTGGGGCACGCCCGAGGAGGTGGCCGAGGCCGTCGCGTTCCTGCTGTCGGACGCGGCCTCCTACATCACCGGCGCCGAACTCGCCGTGGACGGCGGCTGGACCGCCGGAGAAGTCGCCCTGATCACCCGGCCGCCCATCCCCACGCCACCGGCGGCATCCACGACGTTCGCGACACCTCCAGAGCCGGGCCCCGCCGCGCCGCCGGGGGTCTGACGTGGGTGAAGGGCCGCGCGGGTGCCGGGTGCGGGGATCCGACGTGCCGAAAGCCCCGCCTTCGCGACCTCTGGCACACGGAGCCGGTGATCCCGCCGCCGCTGTGGTGATCAGGCAGGGGGTCTGGCGTGGTGACAGATGCGGTGGTGGCCCCGGGGCGGCGGTCGCGGGGCTGGTGTGGTGAGGCTTGAGGAGGTACGGCGTGGCCGTTGACGAGAGCACGCGGGTGGTCATCGACGTGCTGACCGGCGTCTTTCCGAAGATCGGCACCGAGGTGTTCGACGCCGCCGAAGCCCGGCGCATCCTGGCCCGTGCGCCCGCCATGGCGGCGGAGCCGTACCCGGTCGGCGGGGTTGAGGATCGGATGGCGGGTGAGGTGCCCGTGCGGGTCTACCGGCCCGAGGGGGACGGGCCGCATCCCGTGGTCGTGTACTTCCACGGCGGTGGTTTCACGCTGTGCACGCTCGACACCCACGACGGCGTCTGCCGGACGCTCTGCGCGGGCGCGCGGGCGGTCGTGGTGTCGGTGGACTACCGGCTCGCGCCCGAGCATCCCTATCCGGCCGCCGTGGAGGACGCCTACGCGGCGACCGCCTGGGTGCATGAGCACGCGGCGGAGCTGGGCGGGGACGCGGCGCGGATCGCGGTGGCCGGTGACAGCGCGGGCGGGAACCTGGCCGCGGTCACCTGCCTCAAGGCGCGTGACTCGGGGCAGGGGCCGCCGATCCGGTTCCAGTTGCTCGTGTATCCGGTGACCGACTCGGCGATGGACACGCCGTCGCACGACGAGAACGGTGAGGGATATTTCCTGACCAATGCGCATATGCGGTGGTACTGGGACAACTACCAGCCGGACCTGGCCCGCCGGGCCGAGCCGTATTGCTCGCCCATCAGGGCTGACGCGCACGGGCTGCCGCCCGCGATGGTGATCACCGCCGAGCACGACCCGCTGCGCGACGAGGGCGAGGCCTACGCCGACAAGCTGCGCGCGGCCGGTGGCGAGGCGCGGACGTTGCGGTTCGAGGGCATGTTCCACGGCTTCTTCGGCATGGACGCCTTCCTGCCGGCCGCCAAGTCCGCCTCCGAGCACGCCTGCGCGGCGCTGCGCGAAGGCCTGAGGTAGGGAGGCGCATGCCGTACGCGCGGGTCGCCGAGGACGTCCGGCTCTTCTACACCGACGACGGCGCCGGAGAGGCGACGCCGTTGCTCCTGGTGCACGGCTGGGGCGCCGACTCGCACCAATGGTCCTGGCACCTCGACGCCCTGGCCGCCGGGCGCCGGGTGATCGCCGTTGACCTGCGCGGCCACGGCTACTCCTCCGTGCCCGCCGAGGACAACACGCCCCGCCGCATGGCCGAAGACCTCGCCGCGCTGCTGGCCGCGCTCGGCGTCGCGAAGGTCGTCGCGATCGGCCACTCGATGGGCGGCCAGATCGTCTCCATCCTCGCCGTCGAGCATCCCGGCCTGGTCGAGCGGCTGGTCGCGGTCGATCCGGGGTACGGCATCGCGCCCGAGGTGGCCGGGATGTTCCCCCGGACGATCGCCGCCCTGCGCTCGGAACACGCACACGAGGCGGCCGTCGAGATCGACCGCTGGTGCACGAACCGGCGTACCCCCGCGCTCATCCGCCGCTGGCACCGGCGCCGCCTGTACGGCATGCCGCCGCACGTGCTGGCCCAGGCGTTCGAGGCGATGTTCGCGCTGGAGGACTCGATCGGCGTACGGCCCGCCTCCGACGCCTACCTGGCGCGAAGGGCCTGCCCGGTGCTGTCGCTGTGGTGCGACCCGAACCAGGCGGCCTGGGAGGAGGGGCTGCTCAAGCACCCGGACTCGAAGGTCGTCGTCTGGGAGGGCGCCGGCCACCGCCTGCACGAGGAGCGGCCTGACGACTTCGTCGCGCTCGTGCTCGGCTGGCTAGCCGGGTGAGCGGTTGCGGCGGCGGCGCCGTACCTTTCTGATCACCCACCACGCGAGCAGGGCCAGCCCGATGAGCAGGACGATCACCAGCAGCGGGATGAAGATCGCCACGAGGCTCACGCCGAGCGAGCCGGCGTCCTCGACGGTGCTCATCACGGGCGCGCCGACCCCGCCGGTGCCGACGTTGACGACCGGGCGGGCCGTGGCCTTCAGCGCGTGTACGGCCAGCGCCACCAGGATGCCGAGCACCCAGCTGAGCCACGGGTTCTCGGTGAGCCAGGTGGAGTTGTCGAGCTCGGCCGCGGCCGAGGTGGCGCTGAACACCACGCCGCCGGAGGCCGGCCGGACCGCCGTCTGGATCATGTCGTTGACGCTGTCCACGGCCGGGATCTTGTCGAGCACCACCTCGGCCAGCAGCAGCACGGCAAGCACCGCCAGCACGCCCCAGTTCGACAGCCACGCGTAGCCGTCGGGCAGCTTCACGCGGTCGGTGAAGTTGGCCAGCACCCCGACCACGAGCAGCGGGATGTAGGCGTTGAGCCCGGCGGCCGTCGACAGACCCAGGCCGGTGAGCGTGGCGAACATGACACCAACCTAGCCCGCCCGCCCGGCGTCAGGTCACCTCGGCGACACCTCCGTGTATCCGCAGGTCGATCAGGGGCTCCGCCTCCTGCGGCCGCGCCCGGACCACCTCGCCGCCGAGGGCGGCTACGGTCGCGGCCGGATCGCGCACGTCGCCCGCCACGATGCGGAAGGGGCCACCCTGGTCGTAGGCGAGCACGACCGGGTCGTTGCCGACGCCGCCACCACCGCGTCCGGCCGCACCCGGCGGGCGACGGCGCCGACGTCGGGCGGGGTGGGATGCCGGTGCCGAGGTCGACGATCTGGGCGACGTGGCGGGCGCAGTGGGTCACGGCGCGGCGCATGAACCTGCGGTTGGCCCAGGCCAGGTCCCTGCCTTCGGGGAAGACCCGCATGACGTGCTCGGCGGCCCGGCGGTCGGCCTCGTAGTCGTCCTTGCCGCCGAGCACGTGGTCGCAGACCCGCGCGGGCGAGGGCAGAGCCGGCTCATCGCCGCATGGTCAGTCGGGGCGGGTGGCCTCGTCCAGGAGTGTGGGCAGGGCGGGGCCGGTGAACTCGGCCATCGCGCGCTCGTACTTCTCCATGCCCCACGACCAGAAGTCGAAGTCGATGGACTCGTTGGCGCCGTCCTGGATGGCGGCCCACAGCGTCCAGCCGTACTTGGACATGAGGCCGAGCAGCCGCGCCCGTGCGATGCGGTTGCGCAGGCGGCGGCCGTAGTAGGCGGTGACGAGCTCCTCCAGCTGCTCCAGCGACAGGTCGGACTCGCTCCAGATGTTGCCCAGCTCGAAGCAGGCGTCGTTGTTGCCCGAGTACTCGTAGTCGATGAGCCACAGGCGCTCGCCGTCGTCGATGAAGTTGCCGGGCAGGAGATCGTTGTTGCAGGGGACGGTCCCCTCGTCACGGACCTTCAACGCTTCACGGATCTGCGCCACATGAGGCTCGAAATCCCGATATTTCGCAGGGAGGCGGAAATTTCGGGATTGGACGATCTTCAGGTATCCCTTCTGGATCTCGAACATGTCGAAGTCCCGGGAGAAGCGCGGCCCGGTGTGCAGCCTCTGGCACGCCTCGGCCACTCGCGGCAGGTTCGCCGAGTCCCGCAGGTCCGCCTCGGTGAACGTCCGCCCCGGCAGGTACCCCACCACCAGCACCCCGAGCTCCCGCAGATAGGCGTGGACCGGCGCCCCGACCCCCGCCCGCTCGGCCGCGATCGAGTTGGCGTGCTCGGCGTCCCTGTCGATGCCCAGCAGCCCGCCCTCGCTGGCCGGCACCCTGACCACGTACGCCGCGCCCGGCACGCTCACCTTGTAGTTGCGGTTGGTGAGCCCCCCGGGAAGCTCTTCGACGGTACGCGGCAGGCCCGCCAGCAGGGGAATACGGTCGAGAACCTCGTCCATGGGCGCTCTCCTCGTCAAGATTGACCGGCGATGCTAGCACCGTGCCCCCACCTCCGATCGTGCCTCACGCACCCGCGACACGCGCTCGATCGACCAGGAAACGGTCTAGACCTTTTACGGCCAGCCGGTTAGCGTCGCGAGCATGAGCGACTCGGCCCGGATCGTGATCATCGGCGGTGGCGTCGGCGGCGCCAGCGTGGCCTACCACCTGACCGAACTCGGCGAACGCGACGTCCTGGTCCTCGACCGCGACGAACTGACCAGCGGCTCCACCTTCCACTCCGCCGGACTCGTCGGCCAGTTGCGCGCCGACCCCACCCTGACCCGCATGAACCAGTACTCGGTCGAGCTCTACCGCAAGCTCGACGTCTGGACCGAGTGCGGCGGCATCAAGCTCGCCTCCAGCCCCGAGCGCATGGAGGAGATCCGCCGCCAGATCGGCTGGGCCCGCACGTACGGCCTGCCGCTGGAGGAGATCTCGGTGGCCGAGGCGGCCGGGTTGTTCCCCCTCATGGACCCCGAGGGCGTGGTCGGCGCCGCGTACCTGCCGACCGACGGCCAGATCGACCCCTCCCAGCTCTGCTACGCGCTGGCCGGCCTGGCCCGCGAGGGCGGCGCCACGATCCGCACCCACACCCGGGTCCTCGGCATAGACGTCGAGCGGGGCCGGGTCCGCCGGGTCCGTACCGATCGGGGCGACGTCGACTGCGAGATCGTGGTGAACTGCGGCGGAATGTTCGCCCCGGAGATCGGCCGCATGGCCGGGGTACGCGTGCCGATCATCCCGATGTCGCACCAGTACGTGGTGACGGAAGGCTTCCACGAGCACACCGGCCTGCCCACGCTGCGCGACCCGGACCTGCTCGTCTACTACCGCCAGGACGTCCAGGGCCTGGTCATGGGCGGTTACGAGCGCACCTCGGCCCCCTGGCTGGACCCGGTCCCACCGGACTTCAACGGCCGCCTGCTGCCGGAGGACTGGGACCGATTCACCGAAATTTCCGACAATGCCGCCATTCGCGTCCCCGCCCTGGGCGACGTCGGCATCCGCAAGATGATCAACGGGCCGGAGGCGTTCACCCCGGACAACGAGTTCTGCCTGGGCGAGACCGAGGTCGGCGGCTTCTACGTGGCGGCCGGCTTCTGCGCGCACGGCATCGCCGGGGCGGGCGGCATCGGCATGGTCATGGCCGAGTGGATCGTCGAGGGCGAGCCGTCCATGGACCTGTGGCACATGGACATCCGCCGCTTCGGCCGCCAGTACCGCTCACCCTCCTACACGCGCAAACGCGTCGTGGAGAACTACGAGACCTACTACGACATCCGCTACCCCGGCCACGAGCGCGCCGCCGGCCGCCCGCTGCGCACCTCGCCGGCCTACGCCTGGCACGCCGCCCACGGCGCCGTCTTCGGCGAGAAGTCGGGGTGGGAGCGGGTCAACTACTACGCGCCGAACGCGGCGGAGCCGTACCGGAAGGAAGAGGAGCCGCGCGGGTGGGCGGCGCGCGGCTGGCATCCCGCGATCGGCGCCGAGCACCGCGCCACCCGCACCGGCGCGGGACTGTTCGACGAGAGCTCGTTCGCCAAGATCGAGGTGAGCGGCCCCGACGCGGCCGGGCTGCTGGAGTGGGTCTGCGCCAACCGCGTCGCCCGCGAGCCCGGACAGGTCACCTACACACAGGCGCTCAACCGGCGCGGCGGCATCGAGTGCGACTTCACCGTCACCCGGCGCGGCGAGGAGGACTTCCTCATCGTCACCGGCACCGCGTTCGGCTCCCACGACCTCGGCTGGCTGCGCAAGCAGGCCAGGCTGCGCGGCTCGGGGGCGCGGATCACCGACGTGACCGGGCAGTACGCCTGCTTCGCCCTGTGGGGCCCGAAGGCGCGCGACATCATGGCGACGCTCACCGCCGACCCGCTGGACGCGCCGTTCATGTCCGCGCGCGAGCTGACCGTGGGCGACGTGCCGGTGCTGGCGCTGCGGGTGACGTTCGTGGGCGAGTTCGGGTGGGAGCTCTACTGCTCCAGCGAGTACGGCAGGGCGCTCTGGGACACCCTGTGGGCCGCCGGTGAGCCGTACGGGCTGATGGCCTGCGGCTACAAGGCCATCGACAGCCTGCGCCTGGAGAAGGGCTACCGGGTCTGGGGCGCCGACCTCGGCCCGGAGACGACGCCGTACGAGGCGGGCCTGGGCTTCTGCGTCAAGATGGACAAGGAGTTCCTGGGCCGCGCGGCGCTCGACCCGTCGCCGCCGCGGCGGCTGCGCCGCATCACGCTGGACGACCCGCGTGCGGTCGTGCTCGGCAACGAGCCGGTGCGCGTCGAGGGCCGGGTGGAGGGGCGCGTCACCTCGGGCGGCTACGGCTACACGCTGGGCGCCTCGCTGGCCTACGCCTACTTGAACGCCGAGCCGGGCACCGCCGTGGAGGTCGAGCTGTTCGGCGAACGCGTCACCGGCACGGTCGGCTAGGTCCGCACCGTCAGGCGGACCCGGTCGGGACGGTAGAGATCGCGGGCGTGCTCCACCGGCACGCCCGCGACCGCGTAGGCGGTGCGCTCGATGCGCATGAGCGGCGTGCCCGGCGCCACGTCCAGCTCGGCGGCCTGCTCGGGGGTGGCCACGACCGGATCCAGGTGCTCGACCGCGCGGCTGGGCGCCAGCCCGTAGCGGGCGGCCAGCAGGTCGTACAGGGAGCCGCCGAGGTCCTCCCTCAGCAAGCCCGGCAGGAGCGCCGCGGGGAAGAACGACAACTCCAGCGCCACCGGCGAGCCGCCCGCCGAGCGCACCCGGGCGATCTCGTGCACCGGCGCCGCGGGCTCCAGTTCCAGCGCCGCCGCGACCTCAGGCGGCGCCCGGCGCGTACGCGCCCGCAGCAGCCTGGCCTCGGCGGTCAGGTGGGCCCTGCGCATCCGCTCGGTGAACCCGGCCAGCCCCGTCAGGTCGCACTCGACCCGGGGCTCGGCCACGAACGCCCCGCCGCCGCGCCCCTGCGTACGGACCAGGACACCGCGCGCCTCCAGCGTCGCCAGCGCCTGCCGCAGCGTCATCCGCGACACGCCGAGCCGCGCCGCCAGGTCGCGCTCGCCCGGCAGCCGGTCGCCCGGAGCGATCTCGCCGCGCGCGATCGACTCCAGCAGCCAGCGCTCGATCTGGACGTGCGCGGGCACCCCGCCGCCCCTGGCCAGCTCGACGAACTCCACCGTTCTACTCTGACAGGCGCCGCAGCCGCTCCACCGCGTCGGCGAACTCGCTCACCATCGCGTAGACCACCTCGCGGGCCGGCCTGACCTGGTCGAGCTGGCCCACGACCTGGCCGACGAAGTAGTTGGCCAGCTCCACGGCGCCCGGCTCGCCGCGCTCGGCCGCCGCGCCGATGCGGGCCATCGCGCCCTCGGCCACCAGCATCTGCAACGGCATCCCCAGCGGACCCGGGCTCTCGGGTGCGGCGTCCCACTCCTCGGTCCACGCCGACTTCAGCTGCCTGGCCGGCTTGCCGGTGCGCGAGCGCGAACGGACGGTGTCGAGCGAGGAGGCGGCCAGCATCTTGCGCTTGACCGCCGGGGCCGTCTCGGCCTCCTCGGTGGTCAGCCAGACCGACCCGCACCACACGCCCTGCGCGCCGAGCGCCATCGCCGCGGCCATCTGGCGCCCGCCGGCGATGCCGCCGGCCGCCAGCACGGGGACCTGGCCCACGGCGTCCACGACCTGCGGCACCAGCACCATCGTGGAGATCTCGCCGGTGTGCCCGCCGGCCTCGGTGCCCTGGGCGACGATGACGTCCGCGCCCGCCGCCACCTGCCTGCGCGCGTGCTCCACGGTGCCGACCAGGGCGGCCACCGGGATGCCGTGCTCGCGGGCTCTGGCCACCATCTCGGGCGGCGGCGGTCCCAGGGCGCTGGCGATGAGGCCGATCGGGTGCTTCAGCGCCACGTCGATCAGCCCGGTCGCGCCGGCCGCCGTCACCCGGCCCGCGAACTCGTCGGCCGAGCGGATCTCCCGGCCGGAGGCGGCGGCGACGCCGTACTTGCGGAAGAGGTGCGCGACGAAGTCGCGGTGCCGTTCGGGGATGAAGGCCGCGACGTCCACGCGCGGCCCCTCGATCTTCCCGGGAACGAGCACGTCCACCCCGTACGGCCGGCCGCCCACCCGCTCGTCGATCCAGGACAGCTCGGCGTCCAGCTCGGCGGGGGAGTAGGCGATGGCGCCCAGGACGCCGAACCCGCCCGCGTTGGTGACCGCGGCCACCACGTCCCTGCAATGGCTGAAGGCGAACAACGGGAACTCCACGCCGAGCCTGTCGGCCAGTTCGGTGCGCATGCCGCGACGCTAACCCCCAGAACCTTGTTCGGTCTAGGACTCGTCCTCGTCGTCGTCATCCTCGCCCTCGACCGTCCACGACACCGACGTCACCGAGGGCTCCAGGCTGAGCCGGCTCGTGGCCGACTCGAACAGGTTCTCGTCGCGGCGCAGGCTGTCCACGATCGCGATCACCTCCACCTGGCCGCGCCGGTCCGCCTCCTGCCCCTGGAGGCTGCGCAGCCGCAGCTCAGGCCGGGTCAGCGCGTTGACGACCAGCTTGCGCACATGCGCCTGGTCGTCGTCCCAGCAGCGCACCTCGAACCGGTAGCGGGTACGGCGGGCCGCCCGCCGCCGGTCGAGGAAGCGGCCCAGCGGGCGCATCGCCGTGTTCGCGCCCACGATCAGGAAGGTCCCCGCCGTGGCCATCAGGTACATTCCCGCCCCCGCCAGCGAGCCGACCGCCGCCGCGCACCACAGGGTCGCCGCGGTGTTGAGGCCGCGGATGTTGAACCCCTCGCGCAGGATCACGCCCGCGCCGAGGAAGCCGATGCCCGAGACGATCTGCGCGGCCACGCGGGTCGGGTCGGCGGTGGCACCCTGGAAGCCGTACGCGCTGAGCAGCACGAACAGGGCCGCGCCGACGGCGACGAGCAGGTTCGTGCGCAGGCCCGCCATCCGGGCCCGCCACTGCCGCTCGATGCCGATGACGGCGCCGAGCACCGCGGCCGCGACCAGGCGCAGCAGCAGATCGATCTCCACGCCCGGTATGTCCCCCGCCGGGACGGGCGCGAGGCCGCCTTTGCCGGGTTATGAACGGTCCATGGGTGCTTCGGGCGGCCCGTGGTGGTTCAGGCGGTCGCCTGGCGGTCCAGCGAGGTGATCGCGGAGGTGCCGGGGGAGTGCCAGCCCAGCGCCGGATCGTAGCGGCGCACCAGCTTGGCCGGGATGCCCGCCACCACGCTGTGGTCGGGGAACTCGCCCCGCACCACCGCGCCGCCCGCCACCACGCACTGCCGCCCCAGCCGGGTGCCCGGCAGGATGATCGCGCCGGCGCCCAGCCACGAGCCCGAGCCGATCGAGACCGGGCTGTTCCTCGGCCACTGCCGCCCGATGGGCACCTCGGGGTCGTCGTAGACGTGGTTCTGGTCGGTGATGTACACGTACGGGCCGGTGAACACGTGGTCGCCGATGTCGATCGACTGGTGCGCCACGACGTGGCTGCCGCGCCCGATCGAGCAGCTTCCGCCGATCCGCAGGATCGAGTCCGGGCCCAGGTCCACGCCCGGACCCATGCCGCACGACAGCGAGACCCGCTCCCCGACGAGCGTTCCCTCGCCGATCTCGATCCACTGCTCGCCGAAGATCGCCCCGGGCGGGAACGCGATCGACACCCCTTGGCCCAGATGGCGGAAGCGATAGCCTGCCGGACTGGACGGGCTGATCGCGCCGGCTCTGCGCAAAGCGGCGTAGGCGCGGTGAATCAGCGCGCCCGCCGCCCGCCGTACGTGTGACATAGGGCCCAAAGTTACCGCTTGGTCATGCCGTTCGGGCATGTCGGGGGCGTTCTTTGATATCCTGAGAGCCCGTGGACACATCGACCACACCTCGAGCCACGGGAGCCCCTTTGCGCAGCGCATCGCAAACCAAGCATCTGTTCGTCACCGGCGGTGTCGCCTCCAGTCTCGGCAAGGGGCTCACGGCTTCCAGCCTCGGCCGTCTGCTCAAGGCACGCGGGCTACGGGTCACGATGCAGAAGCTCGACCCCTACCTCAACGTCGACCCCGGCACGATGAACCCGTTCCAGCACGGCGAGGTCTTCGTCACCGACGACGGCGCGGAGACCGACCTCGACGTCGGGCACTACGAGCGTTTCCTCGACACCGACCTGCACGGCTCGGCCAACGTCACCACCGGCCAGGTCTACTCCAACGTCATCGCCAAGGAGCGGCGCGGGGAGTACCTCGGCGACACCGTCCAGGTCATCCCGCACATCACCAACGAGATCAAGGACCGCATCCGCGGCATGGCCGGTCCCGACGTGGACGTGGTCATCACCGAGGTCGGCGGCACCGTGGGCGACATCGAGTCGCTGCCGTTCCTGGAGGCCGTGCGCCAGATCCGCCACGAGGTGGGCCGTGACAACGTCTTCTTCCTGCACGTCTCGCTGCTGCCGTACATCGGTCCCTCCGGCGAGCTGAAGACCAAGCCCACCCAGCACTCCGTCGCGGCGCTGCGCAGCATCGGCATCCAGCCCGACGCGATCGTGCTGCGCTCCGACCGGCCCGTGCAGACCTCCATCAAGCGCAAGATCAGCCTGATGTGCGACGTCGACGAGGACGCCGTCGTCAGCGCGGTCGACGCCGCCTCCATCTACGACATCCCCAAGGTGCTCCACACCGAGGGCCTCGACGCCTACGTCGTGCGCCGGCTCGGCCTGCCGTTCCGCGACGTGGACTGGAAGGAGTGGGAGCAGTTGCTGCGGCGCGTGCACCGCCCGGCCAAGGAGGTCACGATCGCGCTGGTCGGCAAGTACATCGACCTGCCCGACGCCTACCTGTCGGTCACCGAGGCACTGCGCGCCGGCGGCTTCGCCAACGACGCCCGCGTCAACATCCGCTGGGTCAAGTCCGACGACTGCGAGACCGACGAGGGCGCCTCCCGCGAGCTCGACGGCGTCGACGGCGTGCTCATCCCGGGCGGCTTCGGCGTACGCGGCATCGAAGGCAAGATCGGCGCCATCAAGCACGCCCGCGAGAACAAGGTGCCGCTGCTCGGCATCTGCCTCGGCATGCAGGGCATGGTCATCGAGGCCGCGCGCAACCTGGCCGGGGTCGTCGACGCCAACTCCGCCGAGTTCGACCCCGACACCAAGCACCCCGTCATCTCCACCATGGCCGACCAGGAGGACGTCGTCGCCGGCGAGCGCGACATGGGCGGCACCATGCGCCTGGGCGCCTACACCGCCAAGCTCGGCGAAGGCAGCCTGGCCAGGCAGCTCTACGGCAAGGCCAAGGCCGACGAGCGCCACCGCCACCGCTACGAGGTCAACAACTCCTACCGCGAGCAGCTGGAGAAGGTCGGCCTGGTCTTCTCCGGCCTGTCGCCCGACGGCCGCCTGGTCGAGTACACCGAGCTGCCCGCCGAGACCCACCCGTTCTTCATCGGCACCCAGGCGCACCCCGAGTTCAAGTCGCGCCCGACCCGGGCCAACCCGCTGTTCAAGGGCCTCATCGCCGCGGCCCTCGCCTTCGCCGACGGCCGCGTCTCCGCCAAGGTCGCCAAGTGAGGGACACCGCGCAGCAGTGGGACGTCGTCGCCTCCAAGAACCACTTCCAGGGCCGGGTGATCGGCCTGCGCACCGACTCCGTGCGCATGCCGGGTGACGACGTCGCCGACCGCGACTACGTCGTCCACCCCGGCTCGGTCGCCGTCCTCGCGCTCGACGAGGACAACCGGGTGCTGCTGCTGCGCCAGTACCGGCACCCGGTGCGCCACCTGTTGTGGGAGCTGCCCGCCGGCATCCGCGACGTCGAGGGCGAGCCGCTGGTCACCACCGCGGCGCGTGAGCTGGCCGAGGAGGCCGGGTACGCCGCCGACACCTGGTACACGCTGGTCGACCTGATGAGCTCGCCGGGCATGACCGACGAGCGCATCCGGGTGTTCCTGGCGCGGGGGCTGCGCCGTACCGAGATCGACTTCGAGCGCAAGCACGAAGAGACCGACATGCCGGTCGAATGGGTACCCCTCGCCGACGCCGTCGAGAAAGCGCTCATGGGAATGATCCACAATTCCCCGGCCGTGGCCGGTATCCTCGCCGCGTACGCGGCATCGGTCGAAGGGTTCGGGCTGTTGCGGCCCGCCGACGCACCTGAGGAGTGAGCTTTCGTGGAGGCGGTGCTCTCCAGCTACCTCGCCCATCTGGCGGTGGAGCGGGGTCTGGCTGTCAACACGCTCGCCTCCTACAAGCGTGACCTGCGCCGCTACGTCGACCATCTCCAGGCGCGCGGGCGCCTGGAGCTCGACCAGGTGGCCGAGGCCGACGTCCTGGCTTTTCTGTCCGCGCTGCGCGAAGGCGACGGCGAGCACCCCGCCCTCGTGGCCAGCTCGGCCGCGCGGGCGGTCTCGGCGGTACGCGGCCTGCACCGCTTCGCCCTGCGCGAGGGCGTCACCGGCCACGACCCCGCCCACCAGGTGCGCCCGCCCCGCCAGTTGCGCCGCCTGCCGAAGCCGATCACCGTCGACGAGGTCGAGCTCCTCATCGCCGCTTCCGGCCCCGAGAGCGCGCCGCTGACCCTCCGCAACCGCGCCCTCCTGGAGGTCCTGTACGGCACCGGCGCCCGCATCTCAGAAGCCGTCGGCCTGGCCGTCGACGACCTCGAAGCCGAGCAGGTACGGCTGCGCGGCAAGGGCGGCCGCACGCGCGTCGTCCCGCTGGGCCGCTATGCCCGCGAAGCCCTCGACGCCTACCTCGTCCGGGCCCGCCCCGGTCTGGTGGCCCATGGGCGGGGCACGCCCGCGTTGTTCCTGAACGCCCGGGGCGGCCGGCTGACCCGGCAGGGCGCCTGGGAGGTCCTCCAGGCCGCCGCGGAACGAGCCGGACTTGCCGGGATTTCCCCCCACGTGTTGCGCCATTCCTTCGCAACCCACCTCATCGACGGCGGCGCCGACGTTAGGGTGGTCCAGGAGCTACTCGGTCACGCCTCGGTGACCACCACCCAGGTCTACACGCTGGTGACGGTCGACAGGCTCCGCGAGGTCTACGCCGCGGCGCATCCGCGTGCCCGGCAGTGATCTATAGTCTTTGCGACGTGCGGCGAGTACGGCGTGCCGCCTTGCCGCGTTAAGTGCTGACGCCATAGTGTCCGTCCGGACGGTCCGGTTCGGGATCGTCAGGGAGGTTCGAGCTGGTGACTGTGACGACCAACGGATCGACCCAGGGGAACCCCGAAAACCCCTGGGGTGACACGAAGACGGCCACGCCCACCGCCGGCGTGAACCTGGGCCCCACCCGAAGGCCGCGTCCAGTGTTCCCGGAACCAGCCCGGCGCGAGATCCACGGGCCCGCCCGCGTGGTCGCGATGGTCAACCAGAAGGGTGGCGTCGGCAAGACGACCACCACCATCAACCTGGGCGCCGCGCTCGTCGAATACGGGCTGAAGGTCCTGCTCGTCGACTTCGACCCGCAGGGCGCGCTCTCCGTCGGCCTCGGCATCAACCCCCATCAGCTCGACCTCACCGTCTACAACCTGCTGATGGACCGCAACGTCTCCGCCGAGGACGTGCTGCTGGAGACCGGCGTCGACGACCTCGACCTGCTGCCCAGCAACATCGACCTGTCCGCGGCCGAAGTCCAGCTCGTCACCGAGGTGGCCCGCGAGCAGGTGCTCGGCCGCGTGCTCAAGCCGCTGCTGCCGCACTACGACGTCTGCCTCATCGACTGCCAGCCGTCCCTGGGCCTGCTCACCGTCAACGCGCTGACCTGCGCCCACGGCGTCATGGTGCCGCTGGAGTGCGAGTTCTTCGCGCTGCGCGGCGTCGCCCTGCTCATGGACACCATCGCCAAGGTGCAGGAACGCCTCAACGACGAGCTGGAGATCGAAGGCCTGCTCGCCACCATGTACGACGCGCGTACCCTGCACGGCCGCGAGGTCCTCGCCCGGGTCGTCGAGGCCTTCGGCGACAAGGTGTTCCACACCGTGATCAACCGCACCGTCCGCTTCCCCGACGCCACCGTCGCCGGGGAGCCCATCACCACCTTCGACCCGTCCTCGCTCGGTGCCAACGCGTACCGGGAGCTCGCCCGCGAAGTGCTGTCGCGCTGGCCCGCTCCTGCGACAATGGCCAGGTGACATCGACCTCGACCGAGCAAGGCGGCTTCCAGGTCCATCTGGACGTCTTCGAGGGCCCCTTCGACCTGCTGCTCGGCCTGATCTCCAAGCACAAGCTGGACATCACCGAGGTCTCCCTGTCGAAGGTCACCGACGAGTTCATCGCTTACATCAAGTCGCGCGGGCCCGAATGGGACCTCGACCAGACCAGCCACTTCCTCCTCGTGGCGGCGACCCTGCTCGACCTCAAGGCGGCCAGACTGCTGCCGTCCGGCGAGGTGGAGGACGAAGAGGACCTCGCGCTCCTGGAAGCGCGTGACCTGCTGTTCGCCCGGTTGCTGCAGTACAAGGCGTACAAACAGGTGGCGAAGATCTTCGCCGGCAGGATGGCGGAGGAGGCGTTGCGCTTCCCGCGCATCGTGCCCATGGAGCGGGAGTTCGCCGACCTGCTGCCCGAGCTGATCCTGGGGATCGGGCCCGACCAGCTCGCCAGGATCGCGGCCAAGGCCTTCACCCCGAAGCTGCCGCCGACGGTGAGTGTCGGTCACATCTACCAACCGCTCGCCAGCGTCCGCGAGCAGGCGGCTATCCTGGTGCTTCGCCTGCGGCGGATGCGCAAGGCCACGTTCCGCGCCCTGGTCGCCGACTGCGAGGGCACGTTCGAGGTGATCGCCCGGTTCCTGGCGGTGCTGGAGTTGTTCAGGGAGTCGGCCGTGACGTTCGACCAGGTCGAACCGCTCGGCGACCTCCACGTAACCTGGACCGGAACCGACGACGGCGACATCTCGGTCGGCGACGACTACGAAGAACCCGCGGAGAAGAAGACCGATGCCTGAGCACGACACCCCGCCCGCCCCCCGCCGCTCCGCGGACCCGGACCTGCCCGCCTGGATGACGCTCCCCGGCGCCCTGTCCACCACCCCGCCCACCCCGGCACCCCGCCTGCCCGCCGACTCCGAGGACGACCGCCTCGCGACGGACCTCCCCACCGAAACGCCCACCGCCGACGACGACCCGGCCCCCGTGTCTCCGGAAGACACCACGGATCCGGCTGACGAGGCTCCGGTCCCGTCGGACTCCGGTGGTGTGGCGCCCGCCACCTCGGGCCGGGCCTCGGATCCGGAGGTTCCTGTCTCGTCGGTGTCGGACTCCGTTGGTGCCGCCTCGGATGCGGAGACCGCGGCACCTTCTGGCCGGGTTGATGAGGCTCCGGTCCAGTCGGCCGATGTGGCTTCGGGTGTGTCGGACTCGGAGTTCAGGCCGTCTTCTGGGGAGATTCCGGGGACGGGTGGCGAGGCGGGGCTGGGGTTGAAGGCTTCGCTGGAGGCGATTCTGCTGGTGGTGGATGAGCCGGTGGCCGAGGTGACGCTGGCTCAGGTGCTGGAGAGGCCGACGCAGGAGGTCGGACGGGCGCTTTCGGAACTGGCGGCGGAATACACGGCCGATCGGCGGGGTTTTGATCTGAGAGAGGTGGCGGGCGGCTGGCGTTTCTACACGCGGGCCGAGTGCGCGCCTCTGGTCGAGCGCTTCGTGCGCGACGGGCAGCAGACGCGGCTCACGCAAGCTGCTCTGGAGACTCTCGCGGTCGTGGCTTACCGGCAACCGGTGAGCCGTGCCCGCGTGGCCGCGGTACGCGGTGTGAACAGCGACGGCGTCATGCGTACGCTCGTCGCCAGGGGGCTGGTCGAAGAGGCCGGCACCGACCCGGAGAGCCAGGCAGTGCTCTACCGGACAAGCTCATACTTCCTGGAGCGTCTGGGACTGAAGGACATCGGCGAGCTACCTGAGCTTGCGCCGCTCCTCCCGGACGACGTGGAGAACCTCGAGGAGACAACGAAGTGATCAACAGGCGAAGCACCCCGTCCGGTGATGGACGCGGTCGAGGACGTTCGGGCGGCCACGCGGGCCGCGGCGGGCGTCCCGCCTTCCGCTCCGACGACCGACGCGGCGGCGGGGACCGAGACTCCCTGCGCGCCGACCGGGGCGGCTCCCGGACCCGCCCCACCAAGCCCACCGACCGCCGCGACGACCGCCGAGACGACCGCGGCGGCTACCAGGGCCGTGACGACCGTGACCGTGGCGGTTACCAGGGTCGCAGCGACGACCGTGGTGGGTATCAGCGGCGCGATGATCGTGACCGTGGCGGCTATCAGGGTCGTAGTGATGACCGTGGTGGCTTCCAGCGGCGCGATGACCGTGACCGCGGTGGGTTCCAGCGGCGTGATGACCGTGACCGTGGCGGCTACCAGCCCCGCGACGACCGGGCGGAGCGGCCGGAGCGTTCCGGGGGCGACGGGTTCCGGGCCGCTCGGGGTGGGTGGCGTGACTCCGCCCCCGGCCCCACCAGGGCACGGTACGGCAAGCGCGACGACGTCCAGACGATCGGCGGCAGCCGTACCGGCGGCAAGGCTCCCAGCGGCAGAGGGCCGCGGCGTGACGAGCGGCCGAGCAGGGGCGACAGGCCGGCGGACCGGTTCAAGACCGCCCGCCAGCCCATTCGCGACACCGCGTTCTTCGAGCCCGGCTACACCGACGAGCGGGACACCACCGAGGTCCCCGGCGGCGTCAGGCTGCAGAAGGTGCTCGCCCAGGCGGGCGTGGCCAGCCGGCGTGCCTGCGAGGAGATGATCGGCGCCGGTCGCGTGACCGTCAACGGCCAGATCGTCCGCCGCTTCGGCGCGAAGGTGGACCCAGCGGCGCAGGTCATCCATGTGGACGGCAAGCGCATCCCCACCGCCCCCGACCTCGTCTACTACGCGCTGAACAAGCCGATCGGCGTCGTGTCCACGATGGAGGACCCGCAGGGACGTCCGTGCCTGGCCGACTACGTGCAGGAGCTGGCGCCGCGGCTGTTCCACGTGGGCCGGCTGGACACCGAGACCGAGGGCCTGCTGCTGCTCACCAACGACGGCGAACTGGCCAACCGGCTGACGCACCCGAGCTACGGGGTGCAGAAGAAGTACTGGGCGAAGGTGCCGGGGCCGATCCCGCGCGACCTGGGCCGCAGGCTGCGTGAGGGCATCGAGCTGGAGGACGGCCTCGCCCGCGCCGACTCGTTCTCGATCGTGCAGGAGCACGGCCAGCAGGCGCTGGTCGAGGTGGTGCTGCACGAGGGCCGCAAGCACATCGTGCGCCGCATGCTGGAGGAGTCGGGTCACCGCGTGATCGACCTGGCGCGGATCGAGTTCGGGCCGGTCAAGCTGGGCCGGACGAAGGCGGGCACGCTCAGGGCGCTGTCGCTGGCGGAAGTCGGCGAGCTGTACGCCGCCGTCAAGATGTAACCTGGCAGCCCATACCAAGGAGCCCGTACCGCCGTGTACGGGCTCCATGCCTTATGAAGGGGACGAGCACCATGGTCCGGGCGATTCGCGGGGCGATCCAGGTCGGCGCCAACACCCGCGACGCGATCATCGAGGCGACGACGGAGCTGGTGAGCACGCTCATGGAGCGCAACCGGCTGTCGACCGACGACGTGATCAGCGTGTTGTTCACCGCGACGCCCGACCTGACGGCGGAGTTCCCCGCTCTGGCCGCGCGCAAGCTGGGCTTCCACGACGTGCCGCTCATCTGCTGCACGGAGATCGACGTGCCGGGCGCGCTGCCGCGCGTGGTACGGCTGATGGCGCACGTGGAGACCGACCGGCCACGCGGCGAGATCAGCCACGTCTACCTGCGCGGCGCCGTCGCGTTGCGTGAGGACATCGCCCAATGAAGCTCGAGACCGTCCTCATCCTCGGCACCGGCCTGGTCGGCACCTCGATCGGGCTGGCGCTGCGCCAGCGCGGCGTGAGCGTCCTGCTGGCCGACCGCGATCTCGGCGCGGTACGCCTGGCCAGGGAGATGGGCGCCGGCCAGGAATGGCATTCCGGCGAACAGGCCGACCTGGCGATCGTCGCGGTCCCCCCGGACCACGTGGCGACCGAGCTGCGCGGCCTGCAGCGGCGCGACGCCGCCCGCTTCTACACCGACGTGTCGAGCGTGAAGGCCATGCCGATCGCCAGGGCCGTCGAGCTGGGCTGCGACATGGGCCTCTACGTGGCCTCGCACCCGATGGCCGGCCGCGAGAAGGCGGGGCCGGGCGCGGCCAGGGCGGATCTGTTCCTGGGGCGGCCGTGGGCGCTGTGCCCGACGGAGGCGGCGCGGCCCGAGGCGAAGCGGGCGGTGCTGGAGCTGATCGAGCTGTGCGGCGCCAACCCGGTCGAGGTGAGCGCCGAGGAGCACGATCGCGCGGTCGCGCTGGTCTCGCACGCGCCGCACGTGGCCGCCTCGGCGGTGGCGGCCCGGCTGTCGGAGGCCTCCGACGTGGCGCTGGGCCTGGCCGGTCAGGGCGTACGGGACGTGACCAGGATCGCCGGCAGCGACCCCGGCCTGTGGCTGGGCATCCTGTCGGGCAACGCCGCGCCCGTCGCCGAAGTGCTGGAGGCGGTCTCGCGTGACCTGACCGAGGCCGCGGCGGCGCTGCGCGCGCTGGCCGGAGGCGACCAGAGCGCGGGCCCCGACGTCACGCAACTGCTCAAGCGCGGCGTCGCCGGGCACGGGCGCATCCCGGGCAAGCACGGCGGCCCGGCCGCCGCCTACGGCATCGTCCAGGTGGTCATCGGTGACCGGCCGGGGCAGCTGGCCCGGTTGTTCCAGGTGTGTGATGAGGTCGGGGTCAACGTCGAGGACGTCCGGCTGGAGCACGCTCCCGGCCTGCCCCTGGGCCTGGCGGAGGTGTCGGTGCAGCCGGACGCGGTGGCCGTCCTGCAGGAGGCTCTGCACGAGCGTGGCTGGCAGGTGCCGTAGCGCCCGCGCGGGTGCCTTACGCCCGCGCGGGTTTACGTCCGCTCAAGTGTCTCTTACGCCCGCGCAGGTGCCTCGGCGCCGGCGGATGTCACGTTCTGAGGCGGTGGATCCGTCTTCCCGGCATGACACACATCATGGTTCTGGGAGCCGGATACACCGGGATGATGGCGGCGATCCGGGTCGCGGTGAAGACCCGCCGCCACGGCGTCAGGGTGACGCTGGTCAACGCCTCGCCGCGCTTCACCGAGCGGCTGCGCATGCACCAGACGGCCGCGGGCCAGCGGCTGACCGGCCACGCCATCGACAAGGTGATCGCCGGGACGGGCATCACCTTCCTGCGTGACCGGGTCACCGGGCTCGATCCGGGACGGCGCGAGGTCACGCTCCAGAGCGGCCGCGTCGCCCGGTACGACACGCTCGTCTACGCGCTCGGCACCGTCACCGACCGCTCCACCCCCGGCGTGCGCGAGCACGCCCACGTCTTCGACGACCACGACGGCGCGGTACGGCTGGCCGACGCGCTGAAACGCCTCACCGAGGGCACGGTCGTGGTCGCCGGCGGCGGCCTGACCGGCGTCGAGTCGGCCACCGAGATCGCCGAAGCCCACCCCCACCTGCGCGTGGTCCTGCTCAGCCGGGGCGCCCCGGCCTCGATGATGGGCGACCGGGCCCGCGCCTACGTACGGCGGGCGATGGACCGCCTCGGCATCGAGGTGCGCGCGGGCGTCGAGGTGGAGAAGGTGCTGCCCGACGCGGTGGAGCTGGCCGGGGGCGAGCTCGTCGCGTCCTCGGCCACGCTGTGGACCGCGGGCACCACCGGGCTGCCGCCGGCACGGGAGTCGGGGCTGGCCGTCGACGGCCGCGGGCGCGTGGTCGTCGACGCGACGCTGCGCTCGGTCTCGCATCCCGACGTGTACGCGGTCGGGGACGCGGCGGCCGTCAGCCAGCCGTACGGGGTCATCCACGGCACCTGCCAGAGCGGCATCCCCACGGCTCTGCACGCGGCCGACGTGATCGCCGCGCGGCTGCGGGGCCGGCGGGCCAGGCCGTTCCGGTTCGGGTACTTCCACCAGCCGCTCAGCCTGGGGCGGGCCGACGGGGTCATCCAGTTCACGCGGGGCGACGACAGCCCGCGACGGGCGTACCTGACCGGGCGCTTGGCCGTCCTGTACAAGGAGACGGTCAGCAGCAGCCCGTTGCCGGGTTTCGCGCTGCTGAAGCGGGGCCTGGTGCCCGCCCGCGCGTTCCGTCTGAGCAGCGGCTGAGAAGCGAAGCTGGATCGGCGAGTGACGCGGAGGCGGTAGCCTCTTCAGGTTGAGGTAAAGCCGTGAAGAGGGAGAGACCGTGGCCGGTCTGGTCGTCGCCATGGACGGCCCTTCGGGGTCGGGCAAGTCGAGCGTGTCGCGCGGGGTGGCCCGTGCGCTGCGTCTGCGCTACCTGGACACCGGGGCGATGTACCGGGCGATGACCTGGTGGATGCTCGAACAGGGCGTCGACGTGGCCGATCCGGCCGCCGTCGCGGCGCGCTGCGGCGAGCCCGAGATCGTCAGCGGCACCGACCCGGACGGCCCGACCATCCACGTGGGCGCCACCGACGTGGCCGGGCCGATCCGCACCGGCGAGGTCACCGGCTCCGTCTCGGCGGTGGCCGCGGTGCCCGAGGTGCGGACCCGTCTGGTCGCCCTTCAGCGGGAGATCATCGGTGCCGGCGGCATCGTGGTCGAGGGCCGCGACATCGGCACGGTCGTCTGGCCGGAGGCGGCCGTCAAGATCTACCTCACCGCCAGCGCGGAGGCGCGCGCCCTGCGGCGCACCGCGGAGCTGTCGGGCACCACGGTGGAGGCGCAGCAGGCCGCCATGGCCAGGCGTGACACCCTGGACTCGACACGCAAGGCAGATCCACTGTCGATGGCGGATGGCGCCATCGAGCTCGACACCACGCCGCTGACCCTGCAAGAGGTCATCGACGCGGTGCTGAGTGTGGTCGCGCGGCACGAGGGCCCGGGCGGGCTCCGCAGCGAGCGCGACCGGGTAAACGAGCGCGCCTGACCTTCAGGTGCGGTACTCACGCGAAGGACGAGAACATCGTGAACACGGGGGACTGGGTCGAGGCTGAGTTCGACGACCTGCAGATCAGTGACCATGACGACGACAGCGGGCCGCTGCCCGTCGTGGCCATCGTCGGACGCCCGAACGTCGGCAAGTCCACGCTGGTCAACCGCATAATCGGCCGCCGCGAGGCGGTCGTGGAAGACGTGCCGGGCGTCACCCGCGACCGCGTCGCCTACGACGCCAACTGGCGCGGGCGCCGCTTCACCGTGGTCGACACCGGCGGCTGGGACCCCGACGCCACCGGCATGAACCTGCGCATCGCCGAGCAGGCCCAGGTGGCCGTTCAGCTCGCCGACGTGATCCTGTTCGTGGTCGACGCCACCGTGGGCGCCACCGACGCCGACGAGATCGTCGGCAACGTGCTGCGCCAGTCCGGCAAGCCGGTCATCCTGGCCGCCAACAAGGTCGACAACCAGCAGCTCGAGCTGGAGGCCTCCGGGTTGTGGGCGCTGGGGCTCGGCGAGCCGTACCCCGTCTCGGCTCTGCACGGGCGCTCCAGCGGCGACCTCCTCGACATCGTGCTGGACGCGCTGCCGGAGACGCCCGAGCTGAAGTTCGGCGAGCAGGGCGGCCCGCACCGGGTGGCGCTGCTCGGCAAGCCCAACGTCGGCAAGTCCTCCCTGCTCAACAAGCTCGCGGGGGAGGATCGGGTGCTGGTCGACCCGATGGCGGGCACCACCCGTGACCCGGTCGACGAGCTGATCGAGCTCGGCGGCAAGCCGTGGCGCTTCGTCGACACCGCCGGCATCCGCCGCCGCGACCGCGAGCTGCAGGGCGCCGACTTCTACGCCGCCATGCGCACCCGCGCCGCGCTGGAAAAGGCCGAGGTGGCGGTCGTGCTCATCGACGCCTCCGAGCCGCTCACCGAGCAGGACCTGCGCATCATCGGGCTGGTCATCGAGTCCGGCCGGGCCATGGTCGTGGCCTTCAACAAGTGGGACCTGGTCGACGAGGACCGGCGCTACTACCTGGAGAAGGAGATCGACCGGCAGCTCGTGCGGACCCCGTGGGCGCTGCGCGTCAACATCTCCGCCAAGACCGGCCGGCACGTCGACCGGCTCGTCCCGGCGCTGGAGAAGGCGCTCGACTCCTGGTCCACCCGGGTGCCGACGTCGCGGCTCAACGCCTTCCTCACCGAGCTGGTCCAGGCGACGCCCCCGCCCGTGCGCGGCGGCAAGCAGCCCAAGATCCTGTTCGCGACGCAGGCGTCCACCGAGCCGCCGAAGTTCGTGCTGTTCACCTCGGGCTGGCTGGAGGACACCTACCGGCGCTTCATCGAACGCCGGCTGCGCGAGGAGTTCGGCTTCGCCGGCTCACCCCTTGAGGTGACGATGAAGATCCGAGAGAAGCGCAAGAGCGGCGGGGCCCCGGCCAAGAAATGATAAGTTGACCGGCAACGCGTAGACGGAGATGAGTAGTCCGGGGACCACGCGGGTCCAGAGAGCCGCCGGCAGCTGAGAAGGCGGTCCCGCGCCCCGGGCGAAGACACTCCCGAGTGCGGGGAGGAAATGCCCCGCCGGTCTGACCCCCGTCATCGGGTCGTGGAGGCCGCCTCCTCGCGGGGCGGCGAAAGTGCGGTGGCACCGGGAGCTCCCTTCTCCCCCGCACTCCCAAGGGGTCATGCATCTTCCCTGAGGAGTTGTGATGATCTCTCGTGTCCTGTCGGCGGAGCTCGCTGAGCACGCCGGGCAACGAGTCAAGATCGCCGGATGGGTTCATCGCCGCCGGCAGCTGAAGTCCGTGTCGTTCCTCGTCGTACGCGACCGTGCGGGCCTGGCCCAGGCGGTCACGGCCAGCCCGGATCTGCCGGGTGAGGAGAGCGTCGTCGAGATCACCGGGATCGCCACGCCCAGCGCGCGGGCGCCCGGCGGCGTGGAGATCACCGAACCCGAGATCACCGTGCTGGGCGAGGCCGCCCGGCCGCCGTTCGAGCTGTTCCGTCCCGAGGTGGGCGCGGCGCTGCCGACCGTGCTCGACCACGCGCCGCTGGCCCTTCGCCATCCCGCGCTCCGCCTGCCGCTGGAGATCTCCGCGGCCAGCGTGGCGGGGTTCCGGGAGACACTGGACCGGCTGGCGTTCACCGAGATCCACACGCCCAAGCTGGTCGAGTCGGCCACCGAGTCCGGCGCGAACGTCTTCTCCGTCGACTACTTCGGCCGCCGCGCCTACCTGGCCCAGTCGCCGCAGTTCTACAAGCAGATGATGGTCGGCGTCTTCGAGCGCGTCTACGAGGTCGGGCCCGTCTTCCGCGCCGAGCCGCACGACACCGCCCGCCACCTGGCGCAGTACACCAGCCTCGACGCCGAGCTCGGCTTCGTCGCCGACCACCGCGACGTCATGGCGGTCCTGCGCGAGGCCGTCGCGGGCATGGTCGAGTCGGTACGGCGCCGCGTCCCGCAGGCCCGCGACCTGCTGCCCGAGGTGCCCGCCGAGATCCCGGCGGTGCGCTTCTCCGACGTCAGCGACGAGCCCGACCTGTCACCGGCGCGCGAGCGCGAGCTGTCGGAGTGGGCGCGGCGCGAGCACGGCTCGGACTTCCTGTTCGTCACCGGCTACCCGATGGCCAAGCGTCCCTTCTACACCCATCCCGACCCGGCGCGGCCCGGCTACTCCAACGGCTTCGACCTGCTGTTCCGGGGGCTGGAGCTGGTCACGGGCGGGCAGCGGCTGCACCGGCACGCCGACTACCTCGCCGCGCTGGCCGAGCGGGGGGAGGCGGCGGAGCCGTACCGGGGATATCTGCAGGCCTTCGCGTACGGCATGCCGCCGCACGGCGGCTTCGCCATCGGCCTGGAGCGCTGGACAGCCCGGCTGACCGGCGCGGCGAACATCAGGCAGGCGACTCTGTTCCCGCGCGACCTGCATCGCCTCTCGCCGTAGGCATCCAGAGGGCCACCACGGCGCCCAGCAGGCAGAGCACGGCGGTCACGAGGAACATCTCGGTGTACTCCACGTGCAGGGCCGCCTTCACCTTCGCGGTGTAGACGGCCAGCTGCTGGGCGTAGGTGGCCGCGTCGACGCCGACGGGCAGCGGGGTGTCGAGGTCGGCGGTGAGCGACTGGAAGCGGTAGAAGCCCCAGGCGGACACGCCCGCGATGCCGATGAGCATGCCCATCATCCTGGCCACGACGACGGCGGCCGAGGCGACGCCGTGCTGGACCGCCGGGGTCACGCGCAGCACCGCGGCCGAGATCGGCGCGATGACCAGACCCAGGCCGAGGCCGGCGACGATGAGCGCGAGGTCGATCGGGTGCCCGGTCAGGTCGAGCGGCCAGCGGTTCATCAGCACGTATCCCACGGTGGCGACGAGCAGGCCGGCGACCGTGACGGGGCGGTCGCCGAGCCTGCGGGCCAGCACGCCGCCGAGCACGGCGCCGACCGGCAGCGCGATGAGGAAGCGGCCCAGCACCAGCGAGGCCTCCAACGCCTCCAGGTCCAGCAGCGTCTGCGCGGTGAACTGCACGAACACCATGGTGACCAGGAGCGCGGCGCCGGCGAGGAAGCTGACGCCGAGCGTGGCCAGCAGCGGGCCCTTGCGGGTGCCGGCCAGGTCGAGCAGGCGTACCGGCGAGCGGATCTCCCACCAGACGAACACCGCCCCGACGACGAGGCCGGCGGCGATCGCCGGCAGGCCCCACGGCGGCAGGATCGCCTTGGCCGGGTCGTTGTTGTAGAAGCCGACGACCAGCAGGGCCAGCGCGAGCGCGAGCAGCACGCCGCCCACGGTGTCGATCCTGGCTCCCGCCGGGGCGACCGGGACCGCCGGGCGGCCGGGGACCGTGCGGTGGACCGCGATCGCGGCCAGCGCGGCCAGCGGGAGGTTGATCCAGAAGATGGCGTGCCAGCCGCCCAGCTCCACCCCGAACACCTGGAAGGCCGGGACCAGCGCCAGCACGCCGCCGTAGAGCGGGCCCAGGGCGCTGCCGAGCTCCTGTGCGGCGCCGACCGCGCCCAGGGCGACGGGGCGCTCGCGCTCGTCCCACAGGTCGCCGATGAGCGCCATCGTGATCGGCAGCAGCGCGCCGCCCGCGATGCCCTGCAGGGCGCGCCCGCCCACGACCATGGGCAGCGATCCGGCCAGCGCGGTCAGCAGGGAGCCCAGCGCGAACGCGGCCAGGCAGGCGTGGATGAGGGGACGCCGGCCGTACCGGTCGGACAGTTGCCCGAGCAGCGGCATCGCGGCGATGTAGCCGAGCAGGAAGCCGGTCACCACCGGCGTGGCCCGCTCCAGGTGGTTCAGCGGTACGCCGACCTCGGTGGCGATGTCGATCAGGACGGTCACCACGACGTAGGCGTCGAGCGCGGCCAGCAGCACCACCGTCCCACCCACGCCGAGGGCGACCCGGCGCGCCGCCCTCATCCCGCGGGCGGGGTGATCGTGACCGGGGCGTCGTAGTCGCTGAACGAGACGATCACCGAGCCGTCCTGCAGCGGCAGGGTGGCCTTGGTCAGGCGGGAGGAGGCCTTGTCGACGAGGAGCTGTCCGTTGACGCCCTGGGAGACGCCGGGGATCAGCTTGCCCAGAACCTCGGGCGAGAAGGTGGCCGCGACCTTGTACGCCGCGCCCTCCTCGCCCTCGACCCGCGGGTCCGTGGCGGTCGACAGGAGCTTGGCGATGCCCTCGGCGGGCGACAGGATCAGCGACGGGTCGTAGATCTGGGCCAGGTCCTTCTTCGACATCTTCTGGAAGCCGCCGGTGGGGCCCTTGAAGTGGACGGTGTCGCCGACCACGAAGAAGCTGATCTCCTGCAGGCTGCCGAGCACCTCGATGGTGAGCGTGCCGTCGGCGTCGCCGGCGGAGGTCAGCCGGCCGTCGGCCTTGCGGATCTGCACCTTGGGCTTGCCCTCGGTGGCGATCGCGAACGAGGCGGACTTGACCGACTTCATCGCCTCGGCGGACTTCTTCATCAGGTCGGGACCGCTGGGCAGCGCCGCCCCGCCGCCGGACGAGCAGGCCGCGGCCAGCGCTAGAGCAAGGACGATCAGCAGCTTTCTCAGCATGTCCGGATCGTAGCGAGCGTGCGGGAGCCGACGGGCCGGTCGCCGGTATCGGTTGGGTGTCAGCGCAACTTCTTGAGATGCTCCACGATCGGCGTGTACGCGGCGTCGAGCTCGTCGAGCTGGTCGTCGGTGAGCCGGTCCACGAAGTGCTCGCGGACGCTGGCCACGTGGTGGGGCGCCACCCGCTGGATCGTCTCCCAGCCCTGCCCGGTGAGCACTGCGAACGTTCCACGACGGTCGTCGCGGCAGTCCTCCCTGACCACCAGGCCCTTGGCCTCCATGCGGGAGATCTGGTGCGACAGGCGGCTGCGTGACTGGATCGTGGCGTCGGCCAGGTCGCTCATCCGCATCCTGCGCTCCGGGCTCTCGGAGAGGTTGACCAGGATCTCGTAGTCGTTGAGCGACAACTCGAACTCCTGCAACTCCCGATCGAGGCGGTGCATCAGCAGCTTGTGCAGAGCGAGATGAGCACGCCATGCGCGCTGCTCGGTGTCGGTCAGCCAACGAGGGGCGTTCATGATCTCAATCTACCTCTCGCGAGCGCCTGCTCCCCTCCCCAAACCCTGCCGGACCTGTGTCGAAACCCGCATACCCATGTGTTCCCGGAGCCGCTTCGCGCTTTGGTGCGCGCTTTCATGGGCGCTTCGTTGCGGAGTCACCTGATTTCGAAGGTGCCCAAGATCGCTCACGTAGAGTGATGGCCATGGCGGAGGGTGCGGGGGAGAGCTTCTGGACGGTGCTGGTCGCGGGCCTGGCCAACCTGGCCATCGCCGTGGCCAAGCTGGTCGCGGGCCTGATCAGCGGATCCGCCGCGATGTTGTCGGAGGCGGCCCACTCGGCCGCCGACACGGTGACGGAGGTCCTGCTCCTGGTCGCGGTCCGGCAGACGGGCAGGCCGGCCGATCGGCGCCATCCTTTCGGATACGGCAAGGCCGGGTTCTTCTGGGCGATGATGGCGGCCGTGGCCACGCTGGTGGGCGGCGCCGGGTTCTCCATCACGCACGGAGTTCACACGATCGTCCACGGCGAGTCGCTGGGCGACTTCACCATCTCCTACGTGGTGCTCGGGGTGTCGTTCGCCATCGAGGGCGTCTCGTTCCTGAAGGGGTTCTCCCAGGCGCGCCGCGAGGCGCGGCGGTGGGGGATCGGGCCGGTGCGGCTGGTCGCCCGCACCTCCGACACCTCGCTCAAGGCGGTCATGCTGGAGGACGCCGCCGCGCTGGCCGGGCTGGTCATCGCCGCGGGCGGGCTGCTGGGTGCGCAGCTCAGCGGGTCGGCGCTGTGGGACGGGGCGGCGTCGGTCGCGATCGGGGTGCTGCTGCTGGTCGTGGCGCTGGCGTTGATCGCGGCCAACGTCTCGCTGCTGATCGGGCAGGCGGCGCCGCGGCCGGTGGAGACGGAGATCCGGGCCCTGTTGCTGGCCCAGCCGGAGGTGGCCGACGTGGTCGAGCTGCTGACCATGTATCTGGGGCCGGGGCGGCTGCTGGTCGCGGCCAAGATCGATTTCGACGACGCGGCGAGCGCGGCCGGGGTGGAGATCGCCTGTGACCAGGTGGACCGGCGGCTGCGTGCGCACGTGCCCACGATCTCCCAGGTCTTCCTCGACCCGACCCCCACCCGCCGCTAAGGGCCACAACATCAGCGGTCCACCACGGCGCCTTCTTCGGAGTCGGATCCACGGTGGTAACGGGGTTGTCACATTTCGTGGTGGGCTGACAACAGGTGAGCCGGGTCTCATAGCTTTTGCGCAAATTCAGCAGAAAGCATCGACCTACTGGACAACTCGTCAGTAAGGTGACTGCTCCGGAGTCGCCCCGGTTCACGAGGTGGTCATGACGGTAACCAAGGCGGAGCGCTGATGGCCGGTTACGTCGGCCGGAAGGCCGGGTCGGCCCTGGGACAGGTGGGTGAGCTTTTCGTCATCGTCCTGGAGGGCCTGCGGCGTACCTGGGACGTCAGAAGCTGGTGGTGGGAGTTCGTCGAGCAGTGCTGGTTCCTGGCCCGGGTGACGAGTGTGCCCGTGCTCCTGGTCTCGCTGCCGCTCGGCGCCACCGTCGCCCTCCAGGTGGGCGAGCTGGCCTGGCAGCTCGGCGCCGCCTCCGCCACCGGCAGCGCCGTCTTCGTCGGCCTCATCCGGGAGGTCGCCCCGCTGGCCAGCGCCCTGCTCATCGCCGGCGCCGGGGGCAGCGCCATGACCTCCGACATCGGCGCCCGCCACATCCGCGACGAGCTGAGCGCCATGGAGGTCATGTCCGTCAACCCCATCCACCGGCTGGTCACGCCGCGCATGTGGGCGGCCAGCACGGTCGCCGTGTGCCTGTGCCCGCTGGTCATCCTGGCCGGCGCCTCGGGCGGCTACTTCTTCAACGTCGTCGTCCAGGGCGTCACCCCCGGCGCGTACTTCGACGGCGCGCTCTCGCTCGTCGTCGGCTCCGACCTCTACGTCACCCTCTTCAAGGCGTGGGTGTTCGGCTTCATCGCCGCGGCCGTCGCCTGCTACAAGGGCATGACCTGCGCGACCAGCCCGGTCGGCGTCGGGCGGGCGGTCAACCAGTCCACCGTGGTCACGTTCATGCTGGTCTTCGCGTTCAACTACGTGATCTCCGCCGTCTACTTCCTCGCCTACCCGCCCAAGGCGCTGTGATGGCCACCCGTACGGCGGGCCTCAGGTTCGCCCGGCAGGGCCGGGAGGTCGGCGAGAAGTTCGCCACGCTCGCCGACTGGCCGTTGTTCGTCTGGCGGGTGCTGTTCTACTCCGTACGCGACATCGTCCTGCGCCTGCGCTACTTCAAGGTCGTCATGCGGCAGGTCAGCGACGTCGTGATCGGCGTGGGCGCAACGGTCATCGGCGGCGGCATGATCTTCGTGGTGTTCACGATGGCCTTCGTGGTGGGCGCCACCGTCGGGCTCCAGGGCTACCAGGGGCTCCAGGCGATCGGCGCCGAGTCGTTCATGGGCCTGGTGGGCAGCTTCGCCAACGTCCGCGAGATCACGCCGATCATCGCCGCCACGGCGCTGGCCGCGCAGGTCGGCTCGGCGTTCACGGCGGAGCTGGGCGCGATGCGGATCTCGGAGGAGATCGACGCGCTGGAGGTGATGGGCATCAACGCCTTCACCTACCTGATCTGCACCCGTGTGGTGGCGGCGCTGCTGGCGCTGATGCCGATCTACCTGATCGCGTTGTTCGCCAGCTTCTTCGCCACCCGGCTGATGAGCACGGTGCTGTTCGGCCTGGCGCCGGGCGTCTACGACTACTACTTCTACCTGTACCTCCCGGTCAGCGACATCGTCTTCAGCGTCGCCAAGGTCGGGGTGTTCGCGTTCACGGTCATCGTCATCCACTGCTACCACGGCTTCTACGCCACCGGCGGCCCGGTCGGCGTGGGCGTCGCGGCCGGGCGCGCGATCCGCCAGTCGATCGTCACGATCGTCCTGCTCAACCTGCTGTTGTCGTACCTGTTCTGGGGTGGCGGCGGCAGCGTGAAGCTGACGGGGTGAGGGGCATGGGACGCAAGGAACTCACCCTGCCCGCCCGGATGGCGATCGCCGCCCTGGTGCTCGTGACGCTGGTGGCGGCGACGGTCTTCATCGTGCGCAACGCCACCCAGGTGAGCGGGACCCGGATCGACGCGGTCTTCGGCCGCGCCGGGCAGGGCATGGACACGAACTCGCCGGTCAAGATCCGCGGCATCACGGTGGGCGACGTGACCGGCGTCGCGCTCAACGCCAAGGGGCAGGCGGTGGTGACCATGCACGTGCAGGCGGGCGTGCGGGTGCCGCAGTCGGCGGTCGCCTCGATCGAGCCGGCCTCGGTCTTCGGGCCCAAGTACGTCAACCTGAAGCTCGGCTCGGGGGAGGGGGCGGGGCCGTACCTGGGCAGCGGGGCGGTCATCACGAAGACCGAGGACCCGCTGGACCTGTCCGACACGCTCGGCGACGCCTACCGCGGCCTGGACGCGGTCGACCCGCGCGAGGTCACGGTCATCGTGCACACGCTCGCCAAGGGCCTGGAGGGACAGGGCGAGGACCTGCGCGAGCTGATCGACGACGCGGGCACGGTCGTCGGCGTCGCGCACAAGCACCGCGGGCTGGCCCAGCGCTTCCTGCGCGACACGGCGGCCCTGTCCGGCGCGCTGGCCGACAAGGGCGACGAGCTCGTGGCCATCAGCGAGGACCTCAACACGATCACCCCCGACCTGCTGAAACGGGCCGACAAGGTACGCGCCCTGCTCAAGGAGATGACCGACATCTCCGATCTGAGCGCGCACGGCCTGCGCAAGCACCGGCAGAACCTGCGCGCCGGCGTGCACTCCGGTGAGCGGGTGGCCGCGCTCATCTACGCCCAGCTCGGCCTGGCCGGAGACGGCGTACGCGGGCTGCGCACGCTCGTGGACCTGCTCAACGAGCTGATCGAGGCGCCGGGCCCGGACGGCGCCCGGCAGATCCAGGTGGAGGCGTTCGTCTCGACCGACATCTGCGAGCTGATCGTCGGCGCCTGCGGCCCGACCGACGGGAGGCGCTGAGGTGGCCGCCCCCGCCAGGACCTCGCCGCAGATCGTGCGGCGCCGCTGGACCCTGGCGAAGTTCGCGCTGTTCTTCGGCGTCGCGATGGGCCTGATCGGGCTGATCACCGTCCAGATCGCCCGGGTCTCCACCGGCGGCGGCTACAGCCTCGTCGCGACCTTCGACGACGTCTCCGGCCTGGTGGAGGGCGACCAGGTCAAGATCGCGGGCGCGCCGGTCGGGCAGGTCGGCACCATCAAGGTGGTGAACGGCAGAGCCGAGGTCACCATGGAGGTGCAGGAGGGCATCACCGTGCCCTCCGACACCGAGGCGGCGATCCGCTGGCGCAACGCCGTGGGCCAGCGCGTGGTCTACCTGCTGCCCGGCACCGCCAAGGACCGCCTGCCGCCCGGCGCGCGCATCGCCCGCACCGCCTCGGTCGTGGACATCGGCGAGCTGGTCAGCGACCTCGGCCCGCTGACCAGGAGCCTGGACCCCGAGCAGATCAACCAGCTGCTCACCGCCGCCGCCAAGGCGCTCAAGGGCAACGACAAGAACATCCCGAGACTGCTCGACAACGTCAACGCCATCACCGGCACGCTCACCGAGCGCAGGCAGACGATCCGCGGCCTGCTGAAGGACTACGCGACCGTCAGCGGCGTGGTCGCCAAACGCGACGAGCAGATCTCCCAGCTGGTCGACAACCTGGTGGTGCTGTCGGAGGCGTTCGCGGACAACAGGAAGCTCATCGACGACTCGATCGTGGAGCTCAGCGCGACCCTGCACACCTCCAACGAGGTGCTCGGCAAGAACGCCGGCGAGCTGGGCGCGCTCGTGGAGAACCTGTCGCGCCTGACCGGCGGCATCCGGCGCAACGTGGGCACCATCGAGAAGACGGTCAACACCTTCCGCCCGCTGTTCGAGCGCGCCTACTCCAGCGTCAACCGCGGCCACTACTTCATCTCCGCGGTCCCGTGCGTGGCCCTGGGCCCGTCGCCGTGCCCGTACCCGATGACCACGCCGCCCCCGCTGCGCGGCAGCAAGAAGATCGCCAGCACCAAGGACCTGCGGAAGCTCATGGTGGGTGACTGATGGCCCTGAAGTCCTTCCGCGACCGCAACAAGATCGTCGTCGGCCTCGTGTCGATGGCCGTGCTCGGCTCGCTGCTGGTCGCCACGTTCCTGGTGGGCAGCCTGGGCCTGCTGGAGGGCGGCTACACGATGTCGGGCACGTTCACCGACTCCGGCGGCCTGCGCGGTGGGCAGGACGTGCGGGTGGCGGGCGTGCGCGTCGGCGAGGTGACGGAGGTCCGCGCGGACTACGCGCAGGGTCACGTCGTGGTCACCTGGCGCGTCGACTCCGACGTACGGCTCGGCCGCACCACCCGGGCCGACATCGCCCTGTCCAACCTCCTCGGCGGCCGCTACCTCAGGCTGACCGGCCCGGTCGCCGCTCCCTTCATGGACCAGCTCCCCGAGGGGCAGCGCCGCATCCCGGTGGAGCGTACCGGCACCCCCACGCTGATCAACGACGCGGTCAAGGACGCCACCCGCCTGGTCAAGGCCCTGGACACCGACGCCGTGGACGACCTGCTCACCGAACTCGGCAAGATCGACACCAGCAAGCGCGGCCGTATCACCCGCCTGCTGAAGAACATCGGCGACCTGTCCGACACCATCAGCGAGAGCGAGCCCCAGCTGCAGAAGCTCCTCGACAACGGCACCCGGATCATGGACCTGCTGGAGAAGAAGGACAAGCAACTGGCCCGCCTGATCGACGCCATCGAGATCATGCTGAACGAGCTGCGCGGCCGCAGGAACGAGCTGCGCACGCTGCTGGGCGACGGCAGCGACCTGGTCCAGAGCACCACCAAACTGATCAACGAGCACGAGAAGGCGCTGGTCCAGGTCCTCGACGACAACGGCGCGATCACCACGCGGCTCAATACCAGCAACCAGGAGTTCAACAAGCTCGTGGCCTGGATCGGCCCGACGTTCTCCGGCCTGGCGACCATGGGCGGCCAGGGGCCCTGGATCGAGGCGATCGCCACCGGGCTCGGCCCGATCAACCCGGAGGTGCTGGGCGCCATCGCCAAGGACAGGAAGAACGACCGATGAGAGTGCTGAAGCTGCTCGTGGCGACGCTCCTGCTGGTCTCCTCCGGCGGGTGCGGGCTGGTGGGCGGGGCGGCGCCGTACACGATCACCGCGATCTTCTCGAGCGCGCCCTCCCTGTACGAGCAGGCGCGCGTGAAGGTGATGGGCCTGGACGCCGGGTACGTGGAGCGGATCGCGATCGAGGGCGACAAGGTCCGGGTGACGATGTCGGTGGACGCGCGGGTGCCGCTGCCGGAGCAGGTGAAGGCGGTGGTCGCGCCGCAGAACACGCTCGGCGAGCGCAACGTGGTGCTGTATCCGCCGTGGAAGCCGGGCGAGCGGCGGGCCGGGCCGGGCACGGTCATCCCGCTGGGGCGTACGGACCTGCCGGTGGAGATCGACGACGCGCTGGACGCCTTCACGAAGCTGACCGACGCCCTGGACGACGAGAAGCTCGGCGACGTCGCGGGCAACCTGGCCGACGGCGTACGCGGGCGGGGCAAGACGATCAACAACGCGCTCTCCGACACCGCGGAGCTGACCGGCACGCTCGCCAAGCAGGACCAGCAGCTCATCGACCTGGCCAAGGGCCTGAACCGGCTGGCCACCAGCCTCAACGACCGCCAGGGTCAGGTGACCAGGGCCATCGACGCCTTCTCCGAGGCGAGCGCGATCCTGGCCGAGGAACGCCGCAGGCTGCGCGGCTTCATCTCGGGCATGGCGGACTTCGTCCGGCGCGGCGACGTGATCATCGAGGAGTACTCCGAGCGCCTGCCCCGAGCCGCGGGGACGCTGGCCGAGCTGGTGCTGACCGTGCGGGCCAACAGCGAGTCGCTGGCCGCGGGCATCAAGGGCGCGGCCGACTTCGCCGACGTGCTGGTCGAGGCGTGGGACAGGAAGAACCACCTGCTGAAGATCCGCGTCGTGCTCAACGCGATGACCAGGGCGTGGCTGCAGCCGTTGTTCGACGCGCTGAACCTGGGCAAGGTGCCGTGCCTGCCCGGTCAGCTCAGCAACTGCCCGTTCCAGAAGAAGAAGGGCGGACGATGACAGCGCGCGCCCTGACCGGCCTGCTCGCCCTGGCGATCACCACCTCGTGCTCGCTCCAGACGCTCGGCGGGACGAGCGGCGACCTGACGCTCCACGCGACCTTCGACGACGTGCAGAGCCTGGTCACCGGCCACAGCGTGCAGGTCTCCGACGTCAAGGTGGGCTCGGTCACCGAGATCCGGCTGCAGGGCTACCGGGCCAGGGTCACCATGGAGATCGACGGCGCGCACCGGGTCCCGCAGGGGACGACCGCGACGGTGGCCAAGACCTCGGTGCTGGGCGAGAACTACGTCGCGCTCATCCCGCCGCCGGGCAAGGACCTGTCCACCGGTCCTTACCTGCCCGCGGGCGCGACGATCACCGACACCTCGGTGGAGCCCGACATCGAGCAGGTCACCGAGAAGGCCGGCCCGCTCATCGAGGCCATCGGCGCGCAGGACGTCAACGCCATCCTGGACGCCGCCTCGACCGCCTTCGCCGGCAAGGGCGGCGACGTCAACAAGCTCATCAGGCAGACCACCGAGGTCACCGACAGTTATGCCGCCGCCCGCACCGAACTGGCGGCCACCGTGGACTACCTGGCGCGGCTCGGTGACGACCTGGCCAAAGGCGAGAAGGAACTGGACAAGCTGCCCGGCACGCTGGCCGCGGCGACCGCCAGGATCGCGCACGGCCGCAAGCACGTGAAGAAGGCCATCGTCGCGCTGACCGGCCTGGCCAAGGAGGCCAACACCACCGTCTACCCGCGCCACGCGGCCCGCCTGCGCACGATCATGCGCGAGCTGGACGGCGTCACCGGCGCGATGGTGCGCGGCAAGGAGGACCTCAAGCGCCTCATGGCCAGGATCCAGTACTTCATCGACACGCCGCCGATCACCGTCAACGGCCAGGTGCTCATCTACGTCTGGCTGAAGGGCCTGCTGGTCAACGACAACAGGGGCGTCATCCCGAACGACATCAAGGTCGAGCCGCCGGCGCTGCCGAACCAGCTCAAGGACTTCCAGCTGCTGTGGGAGCCGCCGCGATGAAGAACCTGCGCATCTACGTCAACCTGGGCTTCTTCGCGCTGCTGGGCATCGTGATGACGATCTGGGCGTTCACCACGATCATCAAGCTGGACGCGATCGAGCAGCCGTACCGGGTCTCGGCCGAGTTCGAGTCCTCGCCCGGCCTGATCCGCGGCTTCGACGTCGCCTACCTGGGCGTGCGGGTCGGGCGGATCGGCGACGTACGGCTGGCGCCCGGCAAGATCGTCGTGGGCCTCGACATCGAGCGGGAGGTCCGGCTGCCCAAGGCGCTGACGGCCGAGGTCCGGCGCAAGTCGGCGATCGGCGAGCCGTACGTGGAGCTGTCGCCGCCCAAGACGATGACCGGCCAGAACCTCGCGCCCGGCGACACGATCCCGCTGCGTAAGACGTCGGTGCCGCTGGACTACAAGAAGTTGTTCGAGGGCGTGGGCAAGCTGCTGAACGCGGTCCCGCCCAAGGACGCCAAGACGATCACCCACGAGCTGGCCGTGGCGCTGGAAGGGCGCTCGCCGGCGATCAGGAGCATCGTCGACGACGCCCACGGCCTGACCGACACGCTGGCCGACAACTCCGCGGTACTCGACGAGCTGTCGGTGCAGCTCACCGAGCTGACCCACACGCTGGCCGGGAAGAGGAACGAGCTGGCCTCGGGGATCGGGAACACCGAGCTGGTGACCTCCTCGCTGGTGGAGTCGCGGCAGGACCTCAACGCGTTCCTGGACCAGGGGCCGGGGGTGTTCGCGCAGATCGACGGGCTGCTCCAGCGGGCCAGGCCGGGCTTCTCCTGCCTGCTGTCGGCGGCCGGGTCACCGCACAAGCCGATCTTCTCCCCGGATTCCGAGCGGAACATCCATCACCTGCTGAGCACGATGCCGACGGCGCTCAGCCTGGCCGACGACATCAGCGATCGCCGCGACGGCACCGTCTACGGGCGCAACATGTTCGTCTTCAGCGTGCCGGGCGGGCCGAAGGTGGCCGAGGAGTACGCCGAGCCGCTGGGGCCCCCGGCCATCCCGGGCCTGCGCGCCTGCCCGAAGCGGGCGCCCGCCGCTCCCGAGGCCGCCGCGGAGCGCCCTCGCGAGGAGGACGCGCGCGCGGCCCGGCCCGTGACCTCGGAGAAGAAACCGGAGCCCACGGAGAAGAAGCCCGAGCCCACGGAGAAGGCGGAACCCACGGCAGAAGCGACACCGACCCCGGAGAAGGACGTCCCCGCCAGGACGGCCTCGGCCGACACCCCACTCGACCACACGCCGCTGATTGCCGCGATTTTCCTCGCGGTCGTCGCGGGCGGTGGCATCGTGGGCTGGATCGCGGTGGGCCGTGCCGCCCGCCGGCGCGAAACGGAGCTTTCATGACCACCGACCAGGAAACCCCCGCGAAGGCTGAGTCTGAAGTAGAGGTTGAGACCGAGGCTCAGGCGAAGGTCGACTCCGGGTTCCGCATGAAGATCATGGGCGCCGTGGCCGCCATGCTCGTCGCCGCGCTCGCCGCGACGGCCGTGCTCCAGTGGATCTCCGCCGGCCGGGCCCAGGACGCCCGCGCCGCGCTGGAGGCCGACCGGGCGCTGCGCCTGGAGGTCTCGCAGGCCGCGCACACCTTCGGCCAGTCGCTGCTCAGCTACGACTACCAGAGCCTGCAGGCGACCAGGACCAAGCTCATGGCCATGGCCACCGGCGACTTCCTCAACACCTACGACGACGCCTTCGGCGGCGTGATGGAACAGGTCATCGTCAAGCTGCAGGCCGTCTCCGTCGCCACCGTCCGCGACGTCTACCTCGCCGATGTCGACCAGTCCTCCGCTCATGCCATTGTGGTGGTGGACCAACAGGTGACGACCGCCAAGGCGATCAGAAGCGTCAAGGACTCGCACCTGAAGATCGCTCTGGTGCGGGAGAAGGGGTCATGGAAGGTTCGCGAGGTCACGGTGCTCGGCGCGGCCCAGGAGAACCAGTACAACAAGGACGGCACGCCCCTGGCCGACCCGAGCCCCACACCCACCAGGAAGAAGTAGCCGCCACGGCTGTCGTCATGGGCGCGCCTCCCGAGCAGGTGCTCGCCCCCGCCGCCTGGCTCACCGACGTCGAGCGCGCCCGCTCGGCCCGCTTCGTGCACGAGGCCGACCGCCGCGCGTTCGTCGCCGCCCATCTCCTGGTACGGCTCAGCGCCGCGGCCTGCCTGGACGCCGACCCGGCCACGCTCACCCTGCTGCAGTACTGCGAGATCCATGGGGAGGGGCACGGCCGGCCGTACCTGAAGGAGTTCCCCGGCCTCGGCGTCAGCCTGAGCCACACGCGCGGCTACGTCGCGGCGGCGGCGGGGCCGGGAAAGGTGGGCGTCGACGCGGAGCGGGTCCCCCCGGGCGCCTTCGACACCACGCTGGCGGCCCAGATCGCCGCGCCCACGAGCGTCACCGACAACACGGAGCTGATCCGCCTGTGGGCGCGCAAGGAAGCGCTCATCAAACGCGGCGAACTGTCCCTGGACACGGTCCGCACCCCGATCGCGTGGGACGGTCACCACGTGCTCGAATGGCAGGAGCCGCCGGACGTCGTGGTGGTGGCGGTCACCGACGTGAAGGCCGAGCGGGTGCCTCATGGCCGGGAGCCGTCGTGGTAGTGCGGGAGGTCGAGCGGCGGCACCGGGAAGCCGCCGGCCGCGGGCACGCGGGACAGCTCCGCCTGCCGCGCCTCCTCGCGCCGCTGTCTCACGGTGTCGAACCGTAGCCAGACGGCCAGCGTTCCCACCACGATGACCACGCCGAGGCCGATGCCCAGCGGCTCGGCGCCGTTCACCACAAGGTTGCGCACCGCCGCCACCACCATGATCCAGGCCAGGCCGGCCGGGATCAGCACCTTCCACCCCAGCGCCATCAGCTGGTCGTAACGGACGCGGGGCAACGAGGCGCGTACCCACACGACGAAGCAGAAGACCAGCACGAACTTGACCAAGAACCAGAGCGGTCCCCACCAGCCTTCGTCCGGCAGGCCGAACGGCGCCCGCCAGCCGCCCAGGAACAGCGTGATCGCCATCGCCGACGCGGTGAACGTGTGCAGGTACTCGCCCATCATGATCAGGGCGAACTTCAGCGACGAGGAGTACTCGGTCTGGAACCCGCCGACCAGCTCGCCCTCACCCTCGGGCAGGTCGAACGGGATGCGCGCGGCCTCGCCGAACATGCAGACCACATAGATCAGGAATGACGGCAGCAGCAGCAACGCGAACCAGGTCCGCTCCTGCGCCCCGACGATCTCCGAGGTGGACAGCGTCCCGGCGACCAGGAACACGCCGACGAACGACAGTCCCATGGCGATCTCGTAGGAGACCACCTGCGCCGCGCTCCGCAAACCACCCAGCAGCGCGTACGGCGAGCGCGACGACCACCCCGCCAGCACCACCCCGTACACCGACACCGCCCCCATGGCCAGCGTGAACAGCACCGCCACCGGCAGGTCCACGAGCTGCAGCGGCGTCCGCACCCCGAACAGGCTCACCACCGGCCCGAACGGCACGATCGAGAAGGCCAGGAACGCCGGCACCACCATGATGACCGGCGCCAGGAGGTACAGCACCCGGTCCACCGCGCGCGGGAACAGGTCCTCCTTCAGGCCCATCTTGATCGCGTCCGCGACCGACTGCAGGATGCCGGACGGTCCGGCCCGGCTGGGCCCGCGGCGGTGCTGCATGCGCGCGATCAGCTTACGCTCGAACCAGACCCCGAAGACGACCCCCAGCGCCAGAAAGAGGAAGAGCATCACCGCCTTCACGATGATGATCCACAACGGGTCCGCGCCGAAGTCGGCGAGGGTCGGATCGGCCATGACGTGGTGCCCCTTCCGCAGAGGAAGGTCACGCTAACCGGCGAGCCGATCGTTGTATTGAACGAATGCGAACAGCTGTTTCGGCGTCATCTCCGCCATCGCCCTGATCTCCCGGGCGAGGTGGGACTGGTCGGCGTAACCGCAGGCGAGGGCGGTGTCCAGCCGGGCTCGCGGCCGTCTCCACGTGTCGACGGTCCGCTGGAACCGGGCGATCCTGGCCACCGTTTTGGGCGACAACCCCACCACCCGGCGGAACCCGAGCTCGACATGGCGACGGCTGACGCCCAGCTCAGCGGCGAGGGCGGCGATCGTGGGTGGCCCGGCCGGATCCTGCAGCCGTGACCAGGCGCGCATGACCAGCTCGTCGCGGCCGGTGCCGGGACGCAGCCACGCCGTCAGCCGCTCCTCCAGCACGCCGAAGCGCTCCGCCCAGCCCGCCGCCGCCGTCAACCGCCCGGTCAGCTCCTCGGCCCGTGCGCCGAGCAGATCCTCCAGCCGCACGGTCGTCCCGGTCACCTCGCGCAGCGGCACGCCCGTCAGCGCCGACATCCCGGCGGGGGTGAGCCCGAGCGCGACCCCGTGCCGCCACGGCGAACGGGCCGAGAACGTCACGGCGGCACGCGGGCCGGTGACGATCGTGTCCATGCCGGTGAAGTCGACGATCAGCGTGGCCGCGTTGAGCGGCAGCATCCGGCTGGGCAGGTCGGCCTCGCCCGCGCGAAACCCGGCCCATCCCAGCACGTACGGACGCAGCCACGGCGGCGGCAGCCGGGCGGTCATCTCGTACGGCTCCGCCTGCGGCCGCGTGGGCAGCGAATGAATCGCCATCACCCCGCCCAGCCTGCCCTAACCCGCCCGGCCCCCGGCATCCGGGCCGCCTCCTACGGGGAAACCGCATGGTCGAGTCGTGCGTTCCGCATCTGCCCTTTGACGGCCGGCGGGCCGAGGTTTGAGTCATGACATCGACAACACTCCTGTGGCTCAGGAACCGCTGGCCCACCGCCCTCGCGCTGGCCATGTCAGCCCTCACCGCCGGTGGCGGCCAATCGGACGCGGCGGTGGGCTCGCTCGCGGGCACGCTGCTGATCCTGCCGCTGCTCTACCTCGTCGTCGCCAAGCTCGGCCGCCGGGAGGCCACCTGGCCGGGGCTCGTGATCGGGCTCGCGCTCGTCGTCGGGCTGCGGATGCTGGACGTGGTCGAGCCGGCGTTCGTGTACGCGGGGATGGCGCTGGTCGTCCTCGTCTGGGGCGCGGTCGACGGGCAGCTCAGGAGCTCCGGGACGCTGCGGGTCCAGGCGGTGGGGATGCTGGCGTTCGGGGTGCTGGCCTTCGCCGGTCTGATCGTCGATCCGGAGATCGGGCGGTATCTGGTGGCGGCGGGGTGGTTCTTCCACGGGGTCTGGGACTTCGTGCACCTCAAGCTCGACAAGGTCGTGGCCCGCAGCTACGCCGAGTGGTGCGGGGTCGTGGACGTGGTCATCGCCGTCCAGCTCGTCTTCATGCTCTAACGCCGGAAGTTCAGGACGAAGCGGATGCGGTCGCCCTGGATGCGGCGCCGTACGAACAGGACGGGCGCGCCGCCGGGGTCGCAGCTGACGCCCTCGCGGACCAGCAGCGGGCTGCCGATGGCCACGCCCAGGTGCTCGGCGTCGCCGATGTCGGCGGCGGTCGCGCTGAAGGCCCGCCAGTCGTACTGCAGGGCCACGCCCAGGGAACGGACCACGTTGCCCTCCGGCGGCAGGCGGCCGGGCAGCAGGTGCTTGGGCAGCCAGTACGTGCTGATGGCCCAGGGCTCCGACTCGATCCAGATGAGCGTGTCGATGCGGGCCAGCTCGCCGGGGCCGCGTCCCAGGTGGGCGGCGGCCTCGCGGTCCTCGGGGGCGTTCGCGGCGGTGGCGGTGGCGACGATGCGCTCGATGGCGCCGTCCACGCCTTCCGCGGGCAGGCCGGCGTGCATGCTGCCCAGGTCGACCCGCTGGCTGAGGGGGTCGACGTCGATGGAGACCCGGGTGACGGGGGAGCGGACGAAGGTTCCGATGCCGCGGCGGATCTCGACGGAGCCGGCCCGGTCGAGTTCCGCGATGGCCTGGCGGATCGTCAGCCGGTTGACGCCGAACTCCGCCGACAGCTCGGGCTCGCTGGGCAGCCGGGATCCGGCGGGCAGGGCGCCCGAGTCGATCCGTTCCTGGAGCGTGCGGGCGAGCCGGAGGTAGACCGGGATGGAGGAACGCATGTTCACCAGCTTGCCATCGGCAGTATTGACCCGCGTCAACTTCAACATCTAGACATCTAGATGTGTCTCTCATGAACTTCCGTGAACCGCTTCCCGGGGCTCTGTTCCGCTCCGCGCAGCCGTTCGCCTCCTGCTGGCCCGGAGCGCTTGAGCAGCTCCGCGGCGTGCGCTCGATCGTGGACTTCCGTGGCGCGGCCGAGCGTGTGCCCGGCGAGTGGGACCGCGTGCCCGGGTGCGTCGTGCACCACCTGCCCCTGGACGTCACCGGGGTGATTCCGCCCATGGAGACCGGTGCCGACCTGGGCGCCTTCTACGTGCGGATGGCGGAGGGCGCGCCCGGCGTCATCGCCGCGGCGGCGGAGATCGTCGCCTTCCAGGGGCCCGTCCTCGTGCACTGCGCGGCGGGCAAGGACCGGACCGGGCTGTTCGTGGCGTTGCTGCTCGACCTGCGGGGCGTGCCCAGGCAGGAGATCGTGGCCGACTACGTGGCGACCGCGGCGGCCCTTCCGGACATCTTCCGGGAACTGGCCGCGGGGCACGCGAGTGTCACCGCGCTGAACGAAGGCGCCGCCGGGCAGGCGGGGGTCGAGGCGCTCCGTGAGCGGCTCGCCAAGATCCCGCCACCGCTGCTCCATGCTCCCGCGGAGGCGATCACCGCCTTCCTCGCCACGATCGGGTCCAGGCACGGCGGCGCGGAGAAGTTCCTGCTGCGCTGTGGCGTCTCACCGGCGGCGATCGCGGCCATCCGTGGCTGAGCTCGTCCTGGTGCGCGCGCCCCGCCGTACCGTCACGGCGCTGCTCGTCACCGAGTTGCTGCTCACCTTCGCCCTTGCCACCCCGCTCATCGCCACCCTCGGGCTCAAGGCCAACGAGATCGACCCGGCCGCCAAGGAGAGCCTGCTCGGCGTGGTCACGGCCGTCGGCGCGCTGGCCGCGTTCCTGCTCAATCCGGTTTTCGGCCACCTGTCCGACCGCACCCGCAGCCGTTACGGCCGCCGCCGCCCCTGGATCGTGGCCGGGCTGGCCGGCGGCGTGCCCGCGGCCGTGGTGATGGCCACCGCGACCGGGACCGCCCAGCTCCTGATCGGCTGGCTGCTGGCCCAGGCGTCCTACAACGCCGCGCTGGCCGCGCTGTCGGCCGTGATCGCCGACCGGGTGCCGCCCGAGCAGCAGGCGACGGTCTCCGGGTTGTTCGGCGCCGCCGGGTTCGCCGGTGTCACGCCGGGGCTGGTCCTCGTGGGCCTGCTGCCGGGCAACGTCGCCGCCCTCTTCCTCATCCCCGCGGGGGCCGGGGCGCTCGGCGGGCTGCTGGCCTGGCGGATGCTGCGCGACGACACCATCCTGCCCGAGGCCGCGCCGGTCAACCTGCGCAGCGTGCTGTCCAGCATGGTCTTCGACCCGCGGCTCTCGCCCAGCTTCACGGTGGTCTGGGTCCAGCGCTTCCTGCTGCAGTTCGCCAACGCGCTCATCGGCACCTTCGGGCTCTTCTACCTGATGAGCCGGCTGGAGATGAGCACCGCCGCGGCGGCCGCGCTGGTCTCGGCCACGGGCCTGCTCTCCCTGCTGCTGAACGTGGCCGCCGCGGGCGTCTCCGGCAAGCTCGCCTCGCGTACGCGGGCGTACCGGGCCTTCATCGTCGTGGCCGGGCTGCTGCTGACCGCCTCGATGCTGGTCAAGATGGTCGCCGACACCGTCTGGCCGATCTACCTGGCCACCGGCCTGGCCGGGATCGGGCTCGGCGTCTTCTACGCCGTCGACCTCGCGCTCGTCATCCGGGTGATGCCCGGCAGCGCGGACTCGGCCCGCTACCTCGGCGTGTTCAACATCGCCAAGGCCCTGCCGCAGTCGATCGCCCCGGCCGTCGCGCCGCTGCTGCTGGCCGTGGGCGGTGACCCGGTCGCGCCGGCGGCGGACAAGAACTACTTCCTGCTCTTCTGCGGTGGCGCCGTCGCGGCCCTGCTCGCCACCGCCCTGACCCCCTTGATCCGGAAATGACGCCTGATTCGGAAATGACGCCTTACAAGAACCCCGCGCTGCCCGTGGAGGACCGGGTCACCGACCTGCTCGGCCGCATGACCCTGGAGGAGAAGGCCGGGCTGATGTGCCACGGCCGCATGTTCCCGGGCTCCGGCGCCGAGCTCGTCACCGAGCGGCACCTCACCCACTTCGCGATGATGCACGTGCCCTCCCCGGCCGAGATGGCCGAGTGGAACAACACGGTCCAGGACCTGGCCGCCGGCACCCGGCTCGGCATCCCCGTCACCTTCTCCTCCGACCCGCGCCACGGCTTCGCCGGCAACCCGGCGACCGCGCACACCGGCGGCGGCTTCAGCCCGGGGCCCGAGCCGATCGGCCTGGCCGCGAGCGACGACCCCGGCCTGGTGGAGCGCTTCGCCGCGATGGCCGGGCGGGAACTGCGCGCGGTGGGCATCCGGCTGGCCCTGCACCCGATGGCCGACCTGGCCACCGAGCCGCGCTGGGCGCGTATCAGCGGAACCTTCGGCGAGGACGCCGGGCGCGCCGCGCGCATGGTCGCCGCCTACATCCGCGGCATGCAGGGCGCGGGCGTCGCCTGCATGGTCAAGCACTTCCCCGGCGGCGGCCCGCAGGCCGCCGGTGAGGACCCGCACTTCTCGTACGGCAGGCACCAGGCCTACCCGGGCGCCAACCTCGACTACCACCTGCGCCCGTTCGCCGCCGCCTTCGCGGCCGGGGTGAGCCAGCTGATGCCGTGCTACGCCATCCCCACCGGCAGCGGCCTGGCCGAGGTCGGCGCCAACTTCAATCACGACGTGATCACCGGCCTGGCCCGCGGCCGGTTCGGCTTCGACGGCGTGGTCTGCACCGACTTCAACGCGCTGACCGGCTTCGAGATCCCGGGCGTGCTCTCCCTGCCGCCGCGCAACTGGGGCGTCGAGCACCTGCCGGTCCCGGACCAGCTGGCGATGATGCTGGAGGCCGGCGTGGACCAGCTCGGCGGCGAAACCCGCCCGGAGCTGCTCACCGAGCTCGTCGGCGCCGGCCGCGTGCCGGAGTCCCGCCTCGACGTCTCCGCGCGCCGGCTCCTGCGCGAGAAGTTCCGGCTCGGGCTCTTCGAGAACCCGTACGCCGACCCGGACGCGGCGAAGCGGCTGGTGGGCGGGCCCGAGCACCGGAGCCTGGGCCGGGAGGCGCAGCGCCGTTCGCTGGTGTGGCTGACCGGCGGCCCGCGCGGCGCGCGGACCCTCTACGTGGAGAACGTCGACCCGGACGTCGCCGCCCGCTACGGGCGGGTGGCCGACCGGCCGGAGGACGCCGACCTGGCGGTGATCCGCCTGACCGCTCCCTACGAGCCGCGGGAGGGACTGCTGGAGTCCCACTTCCACGCGGGCTCGCTGGAGTTCCCCGCCGCCGAGCTCGACCGGCTGCGCGCGGTGGCCGCGAAGGTCCCGGCGGCCTTCTGCGTCCACCTGGATCGCCCGGCAGTCCTGACCGGGCTTGTGCCCGTCGCCGACCGGATGCTGGCCGACTTCGGCGCGGCCGACGAGGTGGTGCTGGACGCGCTGCTAGGCCGGGCGCCGGTGGACGGAGTGCTGCCCTTCGATCTGCCCTCGTCCATGCGGGCGGTGCGCGAGTCGCGCGAGGACGTGCCGTTCGACACCCGCGACCCGCTCTTCACCGCCGGTCACCCCGGCGCGTCGGCCAGGAAGTCGAGCACCAGCGGTCCCGCCTCCTCGCGGAACTCCTCGAAGTAGGCGTGCCGCGCGCCCCTGATCAGGTGCATCCTGGCCCCCGGGATGCGCTCGGTCAGCAGGGGCGCGTTGGCCGCCGGGTTGAACAGGTCGTCGGTGCCGTGCACGACGAGCGTCGGCGCGATGATGCGGGGCAGCGCGTCCCACGCGTCGTGCCGGGCGCTGGCGGTCAGGTGGCGGCGGCGGGCGTAGGAGGGCACATGCCGGGGTCCCCGACCGTGTGGTACGGCCCGGCGTGCCCGGCCAGCCACTCCGGGGTGTACATCAGCTCCAGCGTGTACCGCCCGGCCCCGGGCGCGGCCAGTGCCCTGCGCACCTCCTGCGAGCGCTCCACGCCGTGGGCGCCGCCCGGCGAGGTGCACCCGAGCACCAGCGCGCGTACCCGGCCGGGGTGGTCGGCCGCGACCCACTGCGCGACCCGGCCGCCCATGGAGGTGCCGTAGACGGCGGCGCGCTCGATGCCGAGCTCGTCGAGCACCCGCACCACGTCGGCGGCGAAGCCCCGCGTCGAGTAGCGGATGTCGGGCTTGTCGCTGTCGCCGGTGCCGGGCCAGTCGAGCGTGATCGTGGTGTGCCGGGTCTCGAAGTCCTCCCGGACGCTCTCCCACCACAGGTGCGAGTTGGCCTGCCCGGCCAGCAGCACCAGGGGCTCGCCGCCGCCGCGTACCTGATGAGCGATGTACACCACGGAACTCTAGCTCCTTCACCGTGCGTCGAACCGGCGCGCCAGGACCGCCAGCAGCCCCGCGCCGGTGGCCAGCGCGGCCGAGACCATGATCACGCTGGACCAGCCGCCGCTCTCCCACCGCTGGGCGGCCAGCGCCCCGAACACCGAGCTGCCCGCGTAGTACGCCAGCAGGTACAGGCCCGCCGCCTGCCCCACACCCACGCCCACCCGCTGCGCGCGGTCCGAGACCCAGCCGCTGACCAGCGAGTGCGTGCCGAGGAAGGCGAAGGTCAGCACCGCCACCCCGGCCGCGATCGCGGGCAGCTGGGGCGCGGCGGTGAGCAGCGTCCCGGCCAGCAGCAGCGCCACGCCGAGCAGGACCGTCGCGCCCCGGCCCCGGCGCAGCGCGAGCCGTCCGGCCGCGATGGGCGCCGGCACGCCGAAGGGGTAGGCGAGGAAGACCAGCACCCCCGCCCCGCCCAGCAGGTACGGCGCCGCCTCCAGCCGGAAGGTGAGCGCGTTCCACAACCCCACGAACGCGCCCATGGTCGCCGCCCCGACCAGGCACAACGCCACCAATGCAGGGTCGCGGAGCGTCAGCGCGGTGTTGCGGGCCAGGCCGCGCAGGCTCGGCGTGGACCGGGTGAAGCCGCGCGAGGGCGGCAGCAGTACCCACAGACCGGCCGCGCAGACGAGCATGACGCCGCCGACGGCCAGCGTGGCGCCCTGCCAGCCCCACAGCGCGTGCACGGGGCCGGGCAGCAGCCGCGCGGCGGCGCCGCCGACGGCGGTGCCCATGACGAAGGTGGCGTTGGCGCGCACGTGTGCCTGCGGCGGGGTCTCCTCGCGCAGGTAGGCCAGCGCCACGGCGGGCAGCCCGGCCAGCGTGATCCCCTCAAGGCCGCGCAGCACGAGCAGCGCGTGCCAGGTCGGCGCGAACGCGCCGGCGATCCCGAGCACCGCGGAGCCGAGCAGGGAGGCGCGCATGATGGCCACGCGGCCGGTCATGTCGGAGATCGGGCCGACGAACAGCAGCGCGAGCGCCATCGTGATCGTGGTCAGCGACAGCGCCGCCGTGGACTCGGCGGGGGAGACGCCGAAGCGGGCGGCGATCCCGGGCAGCAGGGGCTGGACGTAGTAGAGGGCCAGGAAGTTCGCCAGGCCGCCGAACATCAACGCATATCTCACGCGGCGGATCACGGCCACGATGCTGCCCGGTCTCGCCTGATGCTCAAAATGCACTGGTTGACGCTGCTGATGCGTCTGGCGCATCATCGCTGGATGGACGTGCAGACGCTGCGCTGGTTCCTGTCGTTGTGCGAGACCGAGAACATGCGCGACACCGCGGCGCTGGAGCGCGTCAACCAGTCGACGCTCTCGCGGGCGCTGGCCAGGCTGGAGGCCGACCTCGGGGCCGAGTTGTTCCACCGGCACGGGCGGCGGCTGGCCGTGAACCGGTTCGGCACCCTGTTTCGCGAGCACGCGGCGCGCGCGGTCGCCGAGCTGACCGAGGCGCGCGCCCGGATCGAGGCCCTGACCGATCCGGGCACCGGCCTGATCCGGCTCGGGTTCCTGCACTCGGTGGGGCGCTGGCTGGTGCCCGAGGTGCTGCGCGAGCACCGGGACCGGACGCCGGGCATCCGCTTCGAGCTGCGGCAGGGGTTCGGCAGGGAACTGTACGCGTGGCTTCAGCAGGGCGACATCGACGCCGCCCTGGTGACGCCGCCGCCGCAGGCGCACCCGGCCCGCTGGCACGGGCTGCGCGAGCAGCAGTTGTGCATCGCGCTGCCGGTCGAGCACCCGCTGGCCGTACCGGGGCTGCGGCTGCGTGAGGTACGGCGGGAGCCGTTCATCGCGTTCGCGCCCACGACGGACCTGCGGCACGTCATCGACCGGCTGTGCCGGGCGGCCGGGTTCCAGCCGGTGATCGCCTTCGAGAGCGAGGAGATCGCGACCGTGCGCGGCCTCATCGCCGCCGGGCTGGGCGTCGGCATCCTGCCCGGACCGGCGGTGCCGGAGCACGACGACCCCGTCTACCTGCCGCTCGTGCCCGCCCAGCAGCGGCCCATCGGCGTCGCCTGGGACGCCCGCGCCACCCCCACACCGGCGGTGGCGCGCTTCCTGACCACCCTGGGCGCCTAGGACAGCAGGGTGGCCATCCAGCCCTCGATCTCGTCCGGGTGGCGGGGGAGGGCGGCGGACATGAGGCGGGCTCCGTCACGGGTGATGACGAGGTCGTCCTCGATGCGCACCCCGATGCCCCTGAACTCCGCGGGCAGCGTGAGGTCGTCGGGCTGCAGGTAGAGGCCGGGCTCGACGGTGAGCACCTGGCCCTCCTCCAGCACGCCGTCCAGGTAGACCTCGGAGCGGGCTCTGGCGCAGTCGTGCACGTCCAGGCCGAGCATGTGGCCGCTGCTGCACAGTGTGTAGCGGCGGTAGAGACCGCTGTCCATGAGCTCGTCGGCCGAGCCCCTCAGCAGGCCCCAGTCCCGCAGGCCCTCGGCGATCACCCGCATGGCGGCCAGGTGGAAGTCACGGAAGCGGGCGCCGGGACGCAGCGCGGCGATCCCGGCGTTCTGCGCCTCGTACACCAGCGTGTACACCTGGCGCTGCACCGGGCTGAAGCGGCCCGACAGCGGCAGCGTGCGGGTGATGTCGGCGGTGTAGAGGCTGTCGGCCTCGACTCCGGCGTCCATGAGCAGCAGCTCACTCGGGTCGAGGCGGCCGTCGTTGCGGATCCAGTGGAGCACGCAGGCGTGCGCGCCGGAGGCCACGATGCTGTCGTAGCCGACCGCGTTGCCCTCCAGCCGCGAGCGCAGCCCGAAGATGCCCTCCAGGTAGCGCTCGCCGCGGGTGTGCCGCAGGGCCTCGGGCAGGGCGCGGACCACGTCCTCGAAGCCGCGTACGCTGGCGTCCACGGCCCCCTGCAGCTCGCCGATCTCCCACTCGTCCTTGACCAGCCGCATCTCCGACAGGAAGGTCGCGAGGTCCGCGTCGCCCTCGCCGGGCGCGACGGCCGCGTCCACCACCGGGTCCACGCCGCGCAGCACGCGCGCCGGTCCGGCCGGGCGGAAGTCGTGGATGTCCGCGCACTCCACCTGGTAGAGCCGCTCGGCCTCGGCCAGGTCGGGGCGGCGGCCCACCCAGAACTCGCCGTAGCGCCGGTCGCGGTAGAACGCCTCCGAGCCCTCCTCGCGCGGCGAGCGCGGGCGCAGATACAGCCTGGCCTGCCCGTCGGGCTCGATCACCAGCACGTCGTCCGGCTCGCTCGCGCCGGTCAGATAGGAGTACGCGCTGTGCGGCCGGAACCGGTGGTCGCTGTCGTTGCTGCGTACCCGGAGCACCCCCGCCGGCACGATCAGCCGCTCGCCCGGGAATCGGGCGGCCAGGGCGGCCCTGCGCTTGGCCGCCCAGGGCGCGATGGGCAGCGCGCTCAGGTCGGTACGCCGGGTGTCGGCCCAGCCGGTGCGCATGAAGGCGGCCAGTTCTTCGGTGATGGGCAGGTCGTGGCTACCGGTGTTCAGCTGCTCGTTCATCGCTTCCCTGCGCTGCGGTCGGAGAGTGGTATTTCACATATTAATAGGGCATCGGCGCGGCAAGCCAGCCTACTTGCCGACGGATGAGGGCACGGAGTGCTTAACCCAGGCGTTGAGCGGGGAAAGACCCTCCTACGAGAGCCGAGGTGGTGCAGATGCTCATTGGAACTATCTTGCGCAACAAGGGCAACGACGTGATGACGGTGGCACCCGGAGCCACGGTCAGGGACCTGCTGGCACAGCTCGCCGAACACAACATCGGCGCCGTCGTCGTCTCAGCCGACGGCGAGACGATCGACGGCATCGTCTCGGAACGCGACGTCGTCCGCCGCCTGCACGACCAGGGCGCCGCCGTCCTGGAGGCCGAGGTCGCGACGATCATGACGACGGAGGTCCGCACCGTCGGGCCCAACGCCAACGTCGACGAGCTGCGCCGGATCATGACGACTCACCGCTTCCGCCACATGCCCGTCGTCGACCAGGGCCGCCTGGTCGGCATCGTGAGCATCGGCGACGTGGTCAAGAGCGCGATAGAGGAGCTGGAGACGGAGAAGGCGTCCCTGGTGGACTACCTGCACCGGTGAGCTCGGCCCGGCTGCCGGCCCAGCGGTCCAGCAGGACCTCGTCGTGGCTGATGGCCAGCACGCCGGCTCCCGTCCTGTCGCGGTAGGCGTTGACCACCGCGACCAGATGAGCCTGCGTGGAAGCGTCCAGCATCGTGGTCATCTCATCACAGATCAGGTAGCCGGGATCCAGCGTCAGCGCCCGCGCCAGGCAGGCCCGCTGCAGCTGGCCGTCCGACACCTCGTGCGGGCGGCGGGTCAGCAGGTCGCCGGTCAGCCCCACCTCGGCGGCCAGCGCGCTCACCCGCGACTCGTCGGTACGCCCCATGGCCGCCAGCGGCTCGGCGACGATCTCGCGCAGCCGCAGCTTCGGATCCACCGCCAGCCGGGGCTGCTGGTAGAGCAGCGCAACCCGGGTCCGCAGCTCGCGCGGCGCCCGCTGCCGCCAGCCGCGCACCGGCGTGCCGTCCACGCTCAGCGCGCCGCCCGCCGGGCGCAGCATCATCGCCAGCACCCTGGCCAGCGTCGACTTGCCGCAGCCGCTCGGGCCGCCCAGCCCCACCACCTCGCCGGGCGGCAGGTCGAACGAGACCCGGTCCAGGACCGTCCGCCGGCCGTACCTCACGGTGATCTCATGCGCGCGCAACATGTCCGGCCCTCCAGCAGGCGACGCCGTCCTCCAGCGCGGGGACGGTACGGCAGGCGTCGGCGGCCCGCGGGCAGCGGGGCGCGAACGCGCAGCCGTCGGGCAGAGCGGTCAGCTCGGGCGGCAGCCCGGCAATCGGGACGAACGCCCGGTCGGGCTGCGCGTCGACCAGCCCGGCCGTGTAGGGGTGGCGCGGACGTTCCAGGATCTGCTCGGCAGGGCCGGCCTCGACCAGGCGGCTGGCGTACATGACCGCGATGTCGTCGGCCACCCGCTCGGCCGCGCGCAGGTCGTGCGTGATCAGCAGCACCGCGCGGCCCTCGTCACACAGCTCGCGCAGCACGTCCATGGCCCGCTCCACCAGGGGGCGGTCCAGGCCGGTCGTGGGCTCGTCGGCCAGCAGCAGCCCAGGGTCGCCGGCCAGCGCGATCGCGTTGGCGACCCGCTGAGCCATCCCGCCGGACAGCTCGTGCGGGTAACGGTCGAGGTCCCTGGCGCTCAGGCCGAAGCGCTCGGCCAGCTCGTCGGCGGTGTGCCGGGCGCCGAGCTCCCTACAGGCCTCGGCGAGCTGCGCCCGCGCGGTCCGCACGGGGGTCAGGTGCGTGGCCGGGCTCTGCGGGATCAGCCCGATCATGCGCCCGCGCACCCTTTTCGCCAGTACGGCCGGCGCCGCCGACAGCAGGTCGAGCGGCTCGCCTCCGGCGTGGAGACGGGCGGAGCCGGTGATGGTGGCGTTGGCCGGCAGCAGGCCCAGCAGCGCGTGCGCGAGCACGGACTTGCCGCAGCCCGACTCACCGACCAGGGCCAGGCAGCGGCCGGGCCGTACCTCGAAGGAGGCCTCTGTGACGGCCCGCACCACCGCGCCCGGGACGCGGAAGCGGACCGACAGGCCGGACACGTCGAGCTTCACAGTGACAGCTCCGATCGGGTGCGCGGGTTGAGACGGTCGCGCCAGTGCTGGGTGAGCACCGAGACCGCCAGCGTCGGCACGAGGATGAACAGGCCGGGCGCGAAGCTCGACCACCAGTCGCCCGACAACAGCGAGCGCTGGCCGTCGTTGATCATGTTGCCCAGCGAGGCCAGATGCGGCGGCAGGCCCAGGCCCAGGAAGCTGAGCGCGGTCTCGTGCCAGATCGCGTGCGGCACCATCAGCACGGTGGCCAGCAGCAGGTGCGGCGCCAGGTGGGGCAGCAGGTGCCGCCTGACCACCCGGGCGCGGCTCGCGCCCCCGGAGATCGCCGCCTCCACGAACGGGCGCTCGCGCAGCGACAGCACCTCCGAGCGCACGATCCGCGCGGCGGTCGTCCAGTGGGTCACGCCCACCGAGACGATCACCGCGTACGGGCTCGGCGCGAACATCGCCACGATGAAGATGCCGAGCAGCAGATGGGGCAGCGCGGAGAAGCCGTCCACCACCCGCATGAGCAGGCGGTCGGGCAGACCCCCGAGACTGCCCGCCGCCAGTCCGAGCAGGCCGCCGATGACCATGCTGACCAGCGCGGCCACCAAGCCGACCAGGAACGAGACGCGCAGCCCGTACAGCGAGCGCAGCAGCACGTCGCGGCCCATCTCGTCGGTCCCGAGCGGGTGCGTGAGCGACGGCGCCAGGCCCGCCGAGCGCAGGTCGACCAGTTGCTGGTCGAGCTGGACGATCGGCGGCACCACCAGCACGGCCAGCGCGAGCACGCCCAGCGTGATCGCGGCCGCCCACACGCCCTTGCGGCGGACCTTCACCACCGCCACGTCCGCCGTCGTGTCCGCCGCCGCCATGTTCGCCGTGCTCATGAAGTCGCCACCCTCGGGTCGGCCAGCCGGTAGGCCAGGTCGGCCACGAGGTTGCCGGTCAGCACCGCGACGGTGCCGAGCAGCGTCAGCACCGCCAGCAGCGGGAAGTCCACCGCCAGCGCCGCCTGCACCGAGGTCGAGGCCACCCCCGGCCAGGAGAAGACGGTCTCCACCAGGATCGCGCCGGTGACGAGCTCGGGGATGCGGGCGCCCAGCAGCGTCAGGAACGGCAGCAGCGCCGAGCGCAGCGCGTGCCGGATCAGCACCGTGCGTTCCTTGAGCCCGCGGGCCCTGGCGCCGGTGACGAAGTCCTCGCGCAGGGTGCCGATCACCGACTCGCGCACGTACAGCACCAGCCACGACGACTGCGAGACCGCCAGCACCGTCACCGGCAGCACCATGTGCCTGGCCACGTCGAGCGGGTCCACGGTGGTCGAGGCGGCGTCGGTGAGGCCGCCCGCCGGCAGCCAGCCGAGCTTGACGGAGAAGACGTAGACGACCAGCAGCGCCAGCCAGAACACCGGCGCGGACTCGTTGGCGAACGCGGCGCCGGTGATCACCCGGTCCAGGGCGCCGCCCTGCCGCCAGGCGGCCAGCGTGCCCACGACCAGGCTGCCGGCCAGCATCAGCACGATCGCCGAGCCGGTCGCCAGCAGCGTCCACGGCAGGCGCTCGGTCACCACGTCCAGGACCGGGCGGTGGAAGGAGCGCGACTCGCCCAGGTCGCCCTGGACGAGGTTGCCGAGCCAGGTGGCGTACTGCTCCATGATCGGCCGGTCGAGCGCCCAGTTGGCCCGGATCTGGGCGACGACCTCGGGAGAGGTGGTCATCGCCCGATCACCCAGATACTGCCGGACCGGGTCGAACGGCGAGGCGCTGGCCAGCGCGAACATCCCGATCGTGACCATGATCAGGACGGGCACGGCGAACGCCAGCCGCCACAGGACGAGGCGGAGCATCAGGCGCCGGGCTTCCAGGTGTGGATGTCACGGAACAGTCCGCCGGTCGCGTGCTCGTGGGCGTCGACGCTCTGCTGAATGCCCTGGTAGGAGCCGCGCACCACGTAGACGTGCTTGAGGAAGGCCAGGTAGGTCCAGGCCTCGTCCTCGCGGATGAGCTTCTGGAACTCGTCGTAGGCCTGCTTGCGCACCGCCGGGTCGGCCGACTCGCGGCCCTTCTCCAGGAGCTTGTCCACGGCCGGGTTGTCGTAGTGGCCGGGGTTGAAGAAGCCCTTGCCCGCCTGGGAGGAGTGGAACAGGTCGTAGTTGATGTAGTCGGGGTCGTACGGCGAGCCGTACCCCATCATGAGGGCGTCCTGGGCCATGCGGGGCTCGATGGCGTCCCAGTCGAGACCGGCCAGCTTCACCTCGATGCCCGCCTTCTTGGCGTCGGAGGCGGCGGCCAGGGAGAGCTCCTTGCGCAGCGAGTCGCCAGCCGGGTACATGAGCGTGAAGCTCGCCTTGGTGCCGCCCTTGGCGCGGATGCCGTCGGCGCCGGGCTTCCATCCGGCGTCGTCGAGCAGCTTCGAGGCCTGCGGGAGGTCGGCGGCCGGGTTGCCGGTGATCTCCTTGTTGTGCCAGGCGATGTCGTGCGGCACCGGGCCGAAGGCGGGCTCGCCGGCGCCGGCGAGGATGGAGTCGACCATCGCCTGCCGGTCCACGGCCAGGCTGAACGCCTTCCTGATCGCCTTGTCGCCGGTCACCGCGGGCTTCGACGGGAACATGATGCCCCGGTAGTCCGCGCTGTGCTGCTTGTACACGGTCAGGCCCTGCTGGCCCTCGAAGCGCTTGGCCGCCTTCGGCGGGAGCACGGTCGCGTCGAACTCGCCGGCCGCCAGGCGCGTGGAACGCACGTTGTCGTCCGGGGCGAAGGCGACCACGACCTTCTTGATGGCCGGGGCGCCGCCCCAGTACTTCTCGTTGGCGGCCAGCGAGATCTTGTCGCCGGGGGTCCACTGGGTGAAGGTGTACGGGCCGGTGCCCACGGGCTTGGCCGGGTCGATGCCGCCGTCGGGCACGATGCCGAGCGTGGTGCGCTGGGTGAGCGGCGCGTAGGGGTACTTGAGCGTGAACTCGACCGTCCTGGCGTCCGGCGCGGCGACCTTGTCGATGGCCGCGTAGTCGCCGGAGATCGGGGAGCTCGCCTTGGGGTCCAGGACGGTGGTGTAGGTGTAGACGACGTCCTTGCTGGTGAGAGCGCGGCCGTCGTGGAAGGTGACGCCGTCGCGCAGCTTGAAGGTGACCTTCTTGCCGTCGGGCGAGGTGACCGGGGGCTCGGCCGCCAGCGCCGGCTTCAGCGAGAGGTCGGGGGACCTGGACATGAGGCCGTCGAACATCAGCGAGCCGCCGTCGGCCGCGTAGCCGAGGATCGGGCTGAGGTTCTCGAACTCCGAGCTGATGCCGATGACGAAGGTGTCGTCGCCCTTGTTCTGGGCGCCTGGCTGTGCCGGGCCGGCCGGCGCGGAACAGGCGGTGAGCGCGGCGATGGACAGCACGGCGGCGGGCCGGGCCAGCCTCATGGGGAACCTCCGGGGAAGGGTAGGACTCCGGCGAGCATAATCTGCACCTGCGAACTTGTCGCAATAAGGGGGGTTGTTACGGGGTAGGTGAGGCGTGGGAGTCTTGTCCGGTGACGTACGGGCCTCCCGAACCACCCCGCGCGACGAGCAGTCCGTCGGTGATCCTTCTCGTCGCGGGACTGACGGCCGCGCTGGGGTTCCTGATCGGGTACTTCGCCGGGCTGGGCGAGGGGGAGCCGATCACCTCGCCGGGGCCGACGGTGACGGTCACGATGGACGAGCCGTTACCGGACGAGAGCGCCCCGCCCTCTGCTCAGCCCTCCTCTCAGGTTTCTGCTCAGCCGTCGGGTCTGCCCTCGTCGCTGCCGTCCGGTCTGCCCTCGGGGCTGCCTTCCGGGCTGACGTCCGGGCTCGCGGGCGGGACCAAGACGCTGGCCGTCCCGCAGGAGATGCCGCCCGGCACCTACCGCACCACCGGCCCCGCGCCCGGCCAGGGCACCTGCTACTGGGCCCGCCTCAAGGGCGTCAGCGGGATCGGCGACGTGATCGCCGCCGACATGGTCACCGGCCCCGCTAGCGTCACCATCCAGCCGGCCGACAAGGCGTTCCAGACCGGCGGCTGCGCCGACTGGGTCAGGGCATCCTGAACCCCCGGCGGGGGAATCTACAACCAAACGTCCCGAGGAGGATGCCATGTCCGTACTGCGCAGCCTGGTGGAGTCCGTCCGCAGCGGCGCGATCGAGGTCGTCGACCTGACCGCGCCGCTGTCGTCCGAGACCCCGATCCTGCAGCTGCCCGAGCCGTTCGGGAACACCATCCCCTTCCGGCTGGAGGAGATCAGCCGCTACGACGACCGCGGCCCCGCCTGGTACTGGAACGACATCCACACCGGAGAGCACACCGGAACCCACTTCGACGCCCCCGTCCACTGGGTGAGCGGGCGCGACGGCCACGACGTCGCCCAGGTGCCGACCGGTCACCTGCTCGCGCCCGCCGTCGTACTCGACGTGGCCGCCGAGGCGGAGAAGGACCCCGACTTCCTGCTGCGGGTCGAGCACGTCCAGGAGTGGGAGCGGGCCAACGGCGCGCTGCCCGAGGGCGGCTGGCTGCTGTACCGCACCGGCTGGGACGCCCGCTCCCACGACCAGGCCGCCTTCCTCAACGCCGACGAGACCGGCCCGCACAGCCCCGGCATCTCCGTCGAGTGCGCCCGCTGGCTGGCCGAGCAGACGCCCATCCTCGGCGTCGGCGTCGAGACCGTCGGCACCGACGCCGGCGCCGCCCACTCCTTCGACCCCCCGTTCCCCTGCCACTCCTTCCTGCTCGGCGCCGGCAAGTACGGCCTCACCCAGCTCCGCAACCTCGACCGCCTGCCCGTCACCGGCGCCGTCGTCCTGGCCCCGCCGCTGCCGATCGTGGGCGGCTCCGGCAGCCCCGTGCGCGTCCTGGCGCTGGTCGAGCATGCCACCCCCGAGGCCGCGCGGTGATCGTCGCGGAGGCCGTCGGGCGGCTGCTGGCCGCCGCGGGGGTGGACACCGCGTTCGGGGTGGTCGGCAGCGGCAACTTCCACCTCACCAATGCCCTGGTACGGCACGGCGCCCGCTTCGTCGCCGCCCGGCACGAGGGCGGCGCCGCCACCATGGCCGACGCCTACTCCCGCATGAGCGGCCGGGTCGCCGTGCTCTCGGTCCACCAGGGCCCCGGCCTCACGAACGCGATGACCGGCATCGCCGAGGCCGCCAAGAGCCGCACACCCCTGCTCGTCCTGGCCGCCGACGTCACCGAGCCGCACTCCAACTTCCACCTCGACCAGGCGGCGCTGGCCAGGGCGGTGGGGGCGGTGCCGATGCGGCTGACCTGCGCGCAGGACGCGCTGGAGGCGCTGCGGGTGGCCCGCGAGGACCGGCGCACGGTCGTCCTGAGCCTCCCGCTGGACGTCCAGTCCACCCCGGCCCCGGACTGGCCCACCCTGGAACCCTTCGTCACCCAGGCACCCACGGCCCCCCTTCCGTCCGGCCCGCACCCCCTTTCCTCCAGCACGGACATGCCTTCCCCCGGCCCGGGCACGCCGTCCCCGGTGCCGGACGGGCCCTCACCCCAGCAGGGCGTGCTCTCACCGGCGGAGGAGACCGGTGCGGCGGGGTTGGGCGCGGGTTCGCCCTGGGCTGCCGGGGCCGAGGCGCTTGGCGGCGGCCGTGGGGCTCATGAGGAGCTTTCCGGCGTGCCTGAAGCGGATCGCGGGGCCGGGCCTGGGGTGGGGGAGTTGGCGCGGTTGCTGGGGGAGGCTCGGCGGCCGGTGTTCGTGGCCGGGCGGGGTGCGCGGCACGTGCGGCGGGAGCTGGAGGATCTGGCCGACCTGACCGGCGCGCTGCTCGCGACCTCCGCCGTGGCCAAGGGCCTGTTCCGCGGCAGCCCGTGGGACCTGGACGTCAGCGGCGGCTTCAGCACCCCGCTGACCGCCGAGCTCATCAGCGGCGCCGACCTCGTGGTCGCCTGGGGCTGCGCGCTCAACATGTGGACCACCCGGCACGGCTCCCTGATCTCCCCGGGCACCCGCGTCGCCCAGGTCGACCTCGAACACCCGGTCGCCGCCCGCCACGTCCCGGTGGATCTGCCGGTGACCGGCGAGGTCGCCCAGGTGGCCGCCGCCGTGCGGGAACTCCTGCCGCCGCCGGAACTCCTGCCCACGCCGCCGGAGGGCCCGCCCGCCGGACATCGCCCGCCCGCCGAGTCTCGCTCCCCTGCCGGGTATCGCCTGCCCGCCGGGTATCGCTCGGCCGAGCTGGCCGGGCGGATCGTGGCGGAAGGGCGGTGGCGGGCGGTGCCGTTTGAGGACGAGACGGGGGGAGGGCGCATCGATCCGCGGACCCTCACCGTCGCACTGGACGACATCCTCCCGGCCGAGCGCGTCGTCGCCCCTGATTCCGGAAATTTCATGGGATATCCGTCAATGTGGATGGATGTCCCGGATGAGCGGGGCTTCTGCTTCACCCAAGCTTTCCAGTCGATCGGGCTCGGGCTGGCCACGGCGATAGGCGCCGCGCTGGCCCTGCCCGACCGGCTGCCCGTCGCCGCCCTCGGGGACGGCGGCGCGCTCATGGGCATCTCCGAGCTCGAAACCGTCGCCCGGCTCGGCCTGCCCATGGTGATCGTGGTCTACGACGACGAGGCGTACGGCGCGGAAGTCCACCACTTCACGGGCCAGCCGCACGACACCGTGACCTTCCCGCCCACCGACCTCGCGGCCGTCGCGCGAGCCCTGGGCATGGCCGCCGTCACGGTCACCGAAACCGCCGACCTGCGAGCCGTGTCCGACTGGCTGGACGGCCCCAGGGACCGCGCGATCCTCGTCCACGCGAAGATCACGAGAGAGCGGCCGTCCTGGTGGCTGGAGGAGGCGTTCAAAGGCCACTAGCCCTTGCGGAACGTGCGCGCCTCCTCGGCCGCGGCCACCACCTGGGCCAGCGGCGCCCCCGCGCCCGAGGTGACGGCGGCGGCCACCGCGCCCTCCACGAACGGCACGTCGGCCAGCACCACCCGCCCCGGATCCACCAGCAGCCGGGCGGTCAGCACCGAACTGCCCAGATCCGGGATGAGCACCACCCCGTCGCCCTGCTCGACCGCGCCGACGGCGGCCTCGATCAGGTCGAAGCTGGTACCGAGCCCGCCGCCGTCCGTCCCGCCCGCCGCGGCCATCGGCACCTGCTCGCCCGCGATGCCGCGCGCCAGCGCCACCGCCTCGGCGGCCAGCCCGGCGCTGTGCGAGACCAGCACGATCCCCACCATCACGCCTCCCCGCCCGCCGTGACCAGCGCGCCCACGATCAGCGCGGACGAGGCCGCGCCCGGGTCCTCGTGTCCCGCGCTGCGATCGCCCAGGTAGCTCGCCCGCCCCTTGCGCGCGACCAGCGGCACCGTCGCCAGCGCGCCCGCCCGCGCCGCCTCCGCCGCCCGCTCGAACGCCGCGCGCGGCTCCGCCCCATCCCGTACGGCTCCCGCCAGCGCCCTGGCCGCGGGCCCGAGCGCGTCCAGCATCGTCTTGTCCCCTTCCACGGCCTTGCCGAGCCGCGCCACCTCCTCCACCCCCGCCTGGAAGGCCGCCGCGAACTCGGCCAGGGTGAACGACTCGCCGAGCGCCTTGCCCATGGCCCGCAGCAGGGAGCCGTAGAGCGGTCCCGAGGCCCCGCCGACCTTCCTGATCAGCGTCACCCCGGCCACGGCCAGCGGCTGGCCGGGTTCGCCCGCCGCCAGGGCCTGCCGTACCTCGGAGAAGCCGCGGTCGAGGTTGGCTCCGTGGTCGGCGTCGCCGATCGCGGCGTCGAGGTCGGTCAGCCGTTCGCGCTCCGCCGTGACCGCCAGCGCGGCGGCCTCCAGCCACGCGGCGCAGAACGCGGCGTCCATCAGCGGCCCCATCGCAGTCCCGGCGTCTCGACCGGCGCGTCCCACAGCCGGGTCAGCTCGTCGTCCAGCCGGCACACGGTGACCGAGAAGCCCTGCATGTCCAGGCTCGTCACGTAGTTGCCGACCAGCGAGCGCGCCACCCGCGCGCCCTTCGCCCGTACGTACGCCTCCACCTCGGCGAAGACCACGTAGAGCTCGATCAGCGGCGTCCCGCCCATGCCGTTGACCATGACGAGCAGGTCGCCGTAGAGGGGCAGGTCGCCGTGGACGGCGTCCATCGCGACCTCGGCCAGCTCCCGCGCGGGGGCGTGCGGGACCCGGCGGCGGCCCGGCTCGCCGTGGATGCCGATGCCCAGCTCCACCTGGTCGTCGGGCAGGTCAAACGTCGGCTTGCCGGCCGCGGGCGTCGTGCACGAGGTCAGCGCGATGCCGAACGAGCGGCTGCGCCCGTCCACCTCGGCCGCCACCCTGGCCACCTGGGCCAGCGGCGCGCCCTGCTCGGCCAGCGCCCCGGCCATCTTCTCCACGAACAACGTGGCGCCGGTGCCGCGCCGGCCGGCGGTGTACAGCGAGTCCTGGACCGCCACGTCGTCGTCGACCAGCACGGCGGCCACCTCGACGCCCTCGGTCAGGTCGGCGGCCAGCTCGAAGTTGAGCGTGTCGCCGGTGTAGTTCTTGACGATGTGGAGCACGCCGGCGCCGCCGTCGACGGCCCGCGTGGCGGCGATGATCTGGTCGGGCACCGGTGAGGTGAAGACCTCTCCGGGACAGGCCGCGTCGAGCATGCCGTACCCGACGAAACCGGCGTGCAGGGGCTCGTGCCCCGAGCCGCCGCCGGAGACCAGCCCGACCTTGCCCGCGCGCGGCCCCGCCGCGCGGTAGACGACCTGGTCGGCCACCCGCAGCGACGGATGCGCTGCCGCCATGCCCTTCAGCGCGTCGCCGACCACGTCGCCGGGCGAATTGATGAGCTTCTTCATGGTCACTAACCAATGCCCGTTCTCACCGGAGAGCAAGCGGAATAGCGTGGTCCGGGTGGAGCTTGTCTACAGTCCTTACGATCCCGCGGTCATCGAGGACCCGTTCCCGGTCTACGCCAGGATGCGCCGCGAGGCGCCGCTCTACCGCAACGACGCGCTCGGCTTCTGGGCGCTGTCCCGGCACGCCGACGTCGCCGCCGCGCTGCCCGACAGCGACCTGTACTCCAGCGACCACGGGCCCATGATCGATCCCGGCGCGTGGGGGCCGAAGGCGCGTACCTACCTGTCGTTCGTCGCCATGGACCCGCCCGACCACACCCGGATGCGGGCGATCGTGGCCCGCGGCTTCACCCAGCGCCGCGTCGCCGCCCTCGAACCCATGGTCAGGCGGATGGCCCGCGCGTACGTGGCCGCCGCGGTGGACAAGGGGAGCTTCGACTTCGCCACGGAGCTGTCGGCCCGCCTCCCGCTCGACGTCATCTCCGAGCTCATCGGCGTGCCGCCCGCAGACCGGGCCGAGATCCGCGGCCGCTCCGACGCCCTGCTCCGCTACGACCCGGACGGCGAGATGGGCGAGGACGGGCTCAAGAGCATCATCGGGCTCGGCGACTACTACCTCTCCATCGTCACCGAGCGCCGCGCGTCGCCGCGTGACGACCTCGTCTCCGTCCTCGTCGCCGACGACGGGCTGAGCGACAGGGAGATCGTCGCCTTCCTCATGCTCCTGATCGGCGCGGGCGCGGAGACGACCACCCACCTGCTCAACGCCGCCTGGTACCACGCCTGGCGCCACCCCGCGCAGCGCGCCGCCGCGTTCGCGGGCGCGATCGGGGAATGGGCCGCCGAGACGCTGCGCTACGACACCCCCGCGCACGGCATCGCCCGCCGCCTCACCAGGCAGATCAAGCTGTACGGCGAGCGTCTCCCGCCCGGCGCCAAGATCTGGCTCCTCATCGGCTCGGCCAACCGCGACGAGAGCGCCTTCCCCGAGGCCGGCGCCTACGACCTGACCCGCGACACCTCCCGCGCGATCAGCTTCGGCGCCGGCCGCCACCACTGTCTCGGCGCCGCCCTGGCCAGGCTCGAAGCCCGCGTCACGCTGGAAGAACTCGTCCAGGCCGTGGAGCCGGGCTACGACGTGGACCCGTCCGGAATCCGGCGCGCCAGCCACGGCAACGTCCGGGGAATGGTCACTCTCCCGACCACCGTCCAACCTAGGCTACGGTTCGGGCATGGCTGAGATCGTGTACCCGCCGGTGATCGCGCTGGCGCGGACCCTCTTCAAGGTGATGGACTACCGCTTCCACATGGAGGGGACCGAGCACGTGCCGAGGACGGGCGGCGCGGTGCTGGTCAGCAACCACATCAGCTATCTCGACTTCATCTTCGCCGGGTTCGGGGCGCTGCCGTCCAAGCGGCTGGTGCGGTTCATGGCCAAGCAGGACGTCTTCGACCACAAGATCTCCGGGCCGTTGATGCGCGGCATGAAGCACATCCCGGTCGACCGGGGCGCCGGCGCGGGCAGTTACGCCACCGCGTTGCGCATGCTGAAGGCGGGCGAGGTCGTCGGCGTCTTCGCCGAGGCCACGATCAGCCGTTCGTTCACCGTCAAGGAGATCAAGAGCGGCGCCATCCGGATGGCCCAGGCCACCAACGTGCCCCTGATCCCGGTCGCCCTCTGGGGCAGCCAGCGGCTGTGGACCAAGGGCCGCTCCAAGCAGCTGACCCAGCGGCACGTGCCCATCAGCATCCTGGTGGGGGAGCCGATGCACCCCAAGCGCGGCGAGAACGTCAACGAGCACACCGCCACCCTGCAGACCCGCCTGACGGAGCTGGTCGACCGGGCGCAGCGCACGTACCCGGAGATCCCGCAGGGCGTCTGGTGGCAGCCCGCGCACCTCGGCGGCACCGCGCCGACGCCCGAGGAGGCGGCGGCCATGGACGCCGAGGAGGCCGAGCTGCGCGCCAAGAAGGACTGATCAGGGGCTGACGAGGCAGAACTCGTTGCCCTCCGGGTCGGCCATCGTCTGGAAGGCGCCCACCGCGTCCACCTGGAGTTCGCCGACGGCGCGCCCGCCCAGCGCGAGCACCGCCCGCGCGGCCCCGGCGGGGGAGGCGACGGCCAGGTCCAGGTGGAGGCGGTTCTTGACCGTCTTTCCCTCGGGCACCCGCTGGAAGGCCAGGCGCAGCCCGTCCGGCGGATGGACCGACGACCAGCCGGCGTCGCGGTGCACGGGCTCCGCGCCGAGGACGGCGGCCCAGAACTCGGCCAGGCGGGCCGGGTCGGCGCAGTCGAGGACGAGCTGGCTCTGACGGGCGATCACGCCGCACACCCTATCTCCCCCAGAAGGCGGATCTTCCCGGCGCCCGCGCATCTTAGGTTGCCTCCGGTCCAGTCGCCGCCCGGGGCTCGTTTACGCTGGCCAGACCGATGACGACCCTACGCCAGCTCCTCGCCGCGCACCCGCGCGCCGCCGACACGCTGTTCGCTTGCGCGGTGACGCTGCTCGGCGTGCTGCTGCGGCTGAGCGAGGGCCTGCCGGGCGATCCGGCGACCGCCGCGACGCTGCTGGCGCTGATCCTGGCCCAGGGACTGCCGCTGGTGTGGCGGCGTAGCCACCCGTGGCCGGTGATGGCCGTGGCCGGTCTGGCCTACGTGGTGTACGAGCTGGCCGATCCGGTCGTCGGCTACAACGACGGGGTGTTCGTGGCCCTCGCCGGGTACGCGGTGGCCCGCTACGCCCGGCCGCCGGGCAGCGCGGCGATGATCGTGGTGGTGACGGCCGCGGTGCTGGGGCCCGAGGTGCTGCGGCCGGTGCTGGGACGGCCCGCGCCGCCGGGACTGTCGCTCGGGCCGCTGGAGTGGGTGCTCGTGGGGAGCCTGGCGTGGGGATTGTGGCTGCTGGGCAGTGCGCAGCGGCGCGTACGGGATGATGCCCGGCGCCTGCGCGAGCTCACCGACCGGCTGCGCGCGGAACAGGAGCTCAGCGCCCGCCGCGCGGTCACGGCCGAGCGCGCCCGCGTCGCCCGCGACCTGCACGACCTGGTCGCCCACCACGTCAGCGCGATCGCCATGCAGGCGCGCGCCAGCGCCGAGGCGCTCCCCGGCGATCCCGGCGTGCGCGCGATCGGCTCGGCCGCCGACACCGCGCTGGAGGAGATGCGCCGCCTGCTGGGCCTGCTCGCCGACGGCGGCCCCGGCGACACCGGGCCGAGCGCCTCCCTCGGCCACCTCGACCGGCTGGCCGCCGCCGCGGAGTCGGCCGGCTGCCGGGTCGAGCTCACGTTCACCGGCCGGGAGGCGGCCCCGGTGCCGCAGGCCGCGCAGGTCTCGGCCTACCGCATCGTCCAGGAGGCCCTCACGAACGTCCTGAAGCACGCCGGCCCCGTGGCCGTCCGCGTCGACGTGCGCCAGGCTCCCGGCGGCCTGTCCGTCGTGGTCGCCAACGGCCCGCCCGCTCCGGGCCACAGCCCGCTGCCCGGCTCCGGTCTCGGCCTCATCGGCATGCGCGAGCGCGCCGCCCTGTTCGACGGCGACCTGCGCGCCGGCCCGCACCACGGCGGCTGGCGCGTCGAGGCCAGGCTGCGATGGGCGGCACCGGGATGATCCGCGTGCTGATCGCCGACGACCAGGCACTGGTCCGCGCCGCGCTCAAGGCCATGCTGGTACGGCGGGCCGACCTCGACGTCGTCGGCGAGGCGGCCGACGGCAGGCAGGCCGTGGCCATGGCCGCCCGCCTGTGCCCCGACGTCATCGTCATGGACGTGCGCATGCCCGGCCTGACCGGCGTCGAGGCCACCGCAAGCATCCTGTCCGGCTGGCCGCACCGCGACCGGCCGCGCCCGCGCGTGCTGGTCCTGACCACGTTCGACCTCGACGAGTACGTGCACGCCGCCCTGCGCGCCGGAGCCGGCGGCTTCATGCTGAAGAACTCCTCGCCCGAGCAGCTCGCCGAGGCGATCAGGGTGGTCGCGGCCGGTGACTCCATGCTGGCCCCGAGCGTGACCAGGCGGCTGATCGGCGCGTTCGCCGCGGTGCCCGCCGCCCTCCTGGACCCGCCGGAACGCCCCCGGGCGCCAGGACCGCTCACCCGGCGCGAGCTGGACGTCCTGATCCTGGTGGCCAAGGGCCTGTCCAACGCCCAGATCGCCGCCGAACTCGACCTGTCCGAGGCCGGGGTGAAGAGCCGTGTCAACCGCATCCTGACGAGGCTCGGGCTGGAGAACCGGGTCCAGGCCGCGATCTTCGCCTATGACAGCGGCCTGCTGCGGCTGCCCGGCGGGTGAGGATCACTCCTCGATGGCGCCGCCCACCGCGCGCAGGTACTCGCGGAAGGTGAGGCCGGGTGCGGCCTGCCGTTCGGCCAGATAGTCGCCGAACCGCAGCTGCTCGCGCAGGGAGCGGCCGGCGCGGATGCGGTCGGCCTGCGCGCGTTCGGCGTCTCGGATCCCCTCCGCCAGGCCGAGCACCTCCGCGGCCCGCTCGGCCGGCACGAACAGCACGCCGTCCTCGTCGCCCGCCACGAGGTCGCCGCGCCCCACCGTCCATTCGCCCACGCGGGCGCTGCCGAGCGCGTCGGCGGGCCGCGCGTCCAGCCGCAGCGGGCCGGTCGGCAGCGCGCCCATGCTGAACACCGGCAGCCCGATCGCCCTGATGTCCGCGGTGTCCCGGTGCAGGCCCCAGATGACGACCCCGGCCACGCCGGCCGCCCGCGCCTCCAGCACGGCCAGGTCGCCGACGCAGGCCTCGTCGGTGCGGCCGTCGTTGTCGACCACGAGGACGTCGCCCGGTTCTGCCGACTCGTACGCCTCCAGGAACACGTCGACGCTGCCGGCATGCCGGGCGGGCAGGACGCGTCCGATCACGCGGGAGCCGGGGACCACGGCGCGTACCGCCGAGGGTGCGCAGCGGACCTGGACTCCGGCGCGGATGCACCCGTCGGCCAGGTGCGCGGTGGTCAGGGTCGCGAACCGCTCAAGATCCTGCATGCTCCGACCTTACTTGGCCGTCTTGCGCGCGTCCGGATATGTCCGGCCTTGGGGCGGGGGGTGGCGTAGACATGGGGTATGACGGTGTATTCGGCGGTGGTGACGACGGGTATCTACTGTCGTCCTGGGTGTGGGTCGCGGCCGCTCGCGGAAAATATCCGGCTTTATGGGCATGCGGGGGCGGCGGAGGCGGATGGGTTCCGGGCGTGCCTGCGATGCCGGCCGTACCGGGTGGCGGGGCCGGTGTCGGCGGACGTGCCCCGGCTGGTGTGCGCCGCCTGGCAACTGATCATCTCCGGTGTTCTGGACGGCGGGACCGAGGCGGTGCTGGCCGAGCGGGTGGGCGTGTCGTCGCGGCATCTGCGCCGGTTGTTCCTGAAACATCTGGGGGCCAGTCCTGACCAGCTCGCGCGGTCGCGGCGGGCCCACTTCGCCCGACGGCTCCTGGACGACACCGATCTCACCGTGCTGGACATCGCCTTCGCGTCGGGGTTCGGGAGCCTGCGGCAGTTCAACAGGACCATGCGGGAGATCTTCCACGCCGCGCCCGGCGAACTGCGTGAACGCCGGCACCGGGCCGATCGGCTGGTCGCGGACGGCGGGCTGGCGCTGCGGCTGCCGGTTCTGCCGGGGTACGACTGGCCGGCCGTCCGGTCCTACCTGGGGGCTCGTGCCATCCCGGGGGTGGAGGAGGTGCGCGACGGTGCGTACCGGCGGACCGTGAGCCTGGACGGGGCGCCCGGCGTGCTCGAAGTGCGGGCCGGGAGCGATCCCGGCCACCTGGTGCTGACCGCGCACCTGCCCTACTGGGAGGGGCTCATCCACGTCGTGGACCAGGTCGGCCGGCTGCTGGGCCTCGACACCGATCCGGCGCCCGGGGCCGCCGTGCTGGAGGCTGATCCCGTTCTGGGGCCTTTGGTGGCGTCCCGTCCGGGGCTGACGGTTCCCGGCGCGTGGAGTCCGCTGGAGATCGTTGTGGCGGGCGTGGCGGGTGACGGGCTCGCGACCTTGGTGCGCGGCCTGGGTACGGCCGTGCCCGGGTTGCCCGGCGGGCTGACCCATGTCTTCCCCGATGCCGCGGCGCTCACGGAGGCCAACCTGGAGGCGCTGGGGCTGCCGGTCGAACTCGCCAAGGCGGCCACCCTAACCTCTCAGGCTGGTTCCGGCCTGGCCTTCCGGAGCGGAGATTCCGAGGGGTGGCCCGCGTCCGACCCCGCACTGCGCGCCGCGGTGGCCGAACTGTTCCCCGGAGGCGTCGACCCCGAGCGGTGGCGGCCCTGGCAGGCGCTGGCCGCCATGCACCTGATCACCCGCTGAACCGGGTCGTCAGATGGCGGCCTGGAAGCTGCTCGCCCGCACGCCCGCCAGCAGACCGGCCGTGTGCTCGTTGGTGAAGCGGCGGGCCGGGTCGTGGTGCAGCAGGCCCTCCAGCAGCGGGCGGAGGATTCCGGCGCGGCGGGGGGTCGGGAAGCTGCCGGTACGGGCCATGGCGAGGACGGTCGCGGCGTCCTGGCCCGGGTAGGGCGGCTGGCCCTCCAGGGCGCTGTACAGGGTCGCGCCGAAGGACCACATGTCGGCCTCTTTGGTGGCGGCGCCGCCGTACAGGCGCTCGGGAGCCATGAACGCGGGCGTGCCGCGCAGGCGGCGGGACGTCGTCGTGCGGATGTCGCCCTCGGCCGTCGCGATGCCGAAGTCCGTGAGCACCACCCGGTCGCCGGTGAGCATCACGTTCGCCGGTTTGATGTCGCGATGCAGAACGCCCGCCTGGTGCGCGGTACGCAGGGCGGCGAGCAGGTGCTGCCCGATCGCGGCGACGCTCTGGGCGGGCAGCGTGCCCACCTGGGAGAGAAGCTGGTGCAGGGAGAGGCCGTCGAGGTACTCCATGACGATCCAGAGCTTGCCGCTCTTCTCGATCAGGTCGTGGACCGTGACGATGTTGGGGTGCGTCAGTCCGGCGGCCATGCGGGCTTCCCGCAGCACTCGCCTGCGCACCACCTCGGCCTCACCGGCCAGCGTCAGCTCCTTGAGGGCAACCTCTCGATGGAGGAGCTGATCGAAGGCCCGCCAGACGACTCCCATACCCCCACGACCGGCCTCCTCGCTGAGGAGGTACCGTCCGCCGATCTCCCGCATGCCATCCCCTCGTTGCTCCGGGGCAATCATGTCATCTCAGCGCAAGCCATAGGGTACCTAACGTGATCTGGTTATGTCGGGAATAGTCAAGGTCCAGCTCAACGCCCCGGAAATTAGATCCCCACCCCTGCACGCGACCGGCCCCCAGAGCCTCGCAACTCGGCACCCCACCCCCCAAACCCCTACCCACAAGCACTTAACGCCGTTCTCCCACGCCCGTCACCCGCCCGCGCTTAAGGCCGTTCCCCACGCCTGCCACCCGCCCGCGCTTAACGCCGTTCCCACACGCGCTGCTCGCCGCCACCCCTGCCGTGCCGCCGCCGCGGTCTTCACCACGAGGTCTCGCCGCAGAGGCCGTTCCGACGCCGTGCCGGCATCTGCGCTGTGGCGCTTGCTGTGCCGTCACCACGCGGTCCGGCGTGACGCCGATGGCCCCGCCTTGCGAGGCGTCAGCCAGCGCGTCAGCGGCGATCCTGGTGGCGCCTCTTCCAGGGTTGTCGACCACTGGGCTCGTTGGTGTCCTGCGCGCTGGCGAGGGGCGAGGGGCGAGGGGCGAGGGGCGAGGGGCGAGGGGCGAGGGGCGAGGGGCGAGGGGCGAGGGGCGAGGGGCGAGGGGCGAGGGGCGAGGGGCG
>NZ_JBHYIO010000025.1:0-4110 GCF_042740095.1 Nonomuraea sp. NPDC059023
CCGCCGCCTGCCGCATCGAGGCGGCAAAAAGGGGACGCCGCCGGGACAAAGCGGGGCGATCCGGTGCTGGCCGCGCTGGCCGCCCGGCTGGCGGAGGTGGTCAGACTGGGGAGTGCTTAGGCCGTTCCCGGGGCGGTTTCACCACCAAGATCCACCTGTCCGCGGATGGCCGTTGCCGAGTGCTGTCGCTGGTGCTGACGCCAGGCCAGTACGGCGACAGCCCGCAGTTGCGGCGGGTGCTGGAGGCCATCAAGGTACCCCGGCACGGGCCGGGACGACCGCGCACCAGGCCCGACAGCCTGGCCGCGGACAAAGCCTACTCCTCCCGCGCTAACCGCACCCACCTGCGCCGCCGCAAGATCCGCCACACCATCCCCGAACCCCGCGATCAACGCGCCCACCGCCGCCGGCGCGGCTCGGCCGGAGGACGGCCCACCAGCTTCGACGCCGAACGCTACAAAGCGCGCAACGTCGTCGAACGGGCGATCAATCGGCTGAAGAACTTCCGAGCCGTGGCCACCCGATACGACAAACGCGCCTACATCTTCCACGGCACCGTCACCCTGGCAGCGCTGGCCATCTGGCTCCGCACCTGATCTAAGAAACAGCTCCTAGCCGCCGAGCTCAGAAAAGCCAGACCATGTCCATACCCAGTCTTGGATGAACGGCTGTAAGACTGCGCGTATGTGGCAGCGGGGGTTGAACTGGGCAGCGATCGTCCTTGTGGGCGGTTTCGGCCTCATGTGGCTGGGCGTCGTGCTGTACGCGGCCGACGCCTCGACGCCATGGATTCGATTCGCACAGGCGGCGTTCGGACTCCTGCTGGCCGGCTGGTCCGTACAGAAGGCCACTGTGATGATCCGGGCATGACATGACTGAACAGCCATACGAGATCAGCCAGGACATGGGCGACGATCCCCAGGAGTCGGTCATCGCCATGTACAAGGACAAGCTGCCCGAGCGGCACAAGATCGACGAGATCGACGACGAGGCCGACCGCAGCATCGTGACGTGGATGCGCGAAGAGGATCACCGTCAGACCGACGCCCACGTCGATCTCCTCCAGGAGCCCCGGACGTACTTCCCGGAAGACGACGAGGATCAGGGCTGAAACCGGTAGCCCATCCCCGGCTCGGTCAGCAGATGGACGGGACGCGCGGGGTCGCGCTCCAGTTTCCTGCGTAGCTGCGCCATGTACTGCCGCAGGTAGTGCGTCTCCTTCTGGTAGGAGGCGCCCCACACCTCCGTCAGCAGTTGCCGCTGGCTGACCAGCTTGCCCGGGTTGCGGAGCAGTAGCTCAAGAAAGTGCCATTCCGTGGGCGTCAGCCGTACCCCGCCCGAGATGGTCTTGCCGACGAGGTCGATCAGGTGATCGCCCACGCGCGCCTCCGCGGACTCCGCGGTGGGGACGGCGGCGCGGCGGGTGACCGCCCGCACCCGCGCGAGCAGCTCATCGATGCCGAAGGGCTTGGTGACGTAGTCGTCGGCGCCGGCGTCGAGGGCGTCGACCTTGTCGTGGCCGTCGCTGCGTCCGCTGAGCACGATGATCGGGACCTGGGTCCAGCCGCGCAGCCCGTGGATGACGTCCACGCCGTCGATGTCGGGCAGGCCGAGGTCGAGGATGACCAGGTCGGGGTGCCAGTCGGCGGCCTGGCGCAGCGCGGTGGCGCCGTCGGCGGCGACGGCCACCTCGTAGTGGCGGGCGACGAGGTTGATCCGCATGGCGCGCAGGATCTGCGGCTCGTCGTCGACCACGAGCACGCGCGTCATCCGGCTCTCCGCAGCGAGACCGTCATGGTGAGCCCTCCTCCTGGTGTCTCCTCCGGCGTGAGCGTGCCGCCCATGGCCTCGGTGAGTCCGCGGGAGAGCGCCAGCCCAAGCCCCACTCCCTTGTGCGTGGAACGGTCGCCGAGCCGCTGGAACGGCCGGAACACCCGCTCGTGCGCCTCGGCCGGGATGCCGGGGCCGTGATCGACCACCCTGATCTCCACGTTCTCGCCGTGCCAGCTCGCCGAGACGACAACGTCCCCGTAGCGCACCGCGTTCCCGACGAGGTTGACCAGGACGCGTTCGAGGAGCACCGGATCGGCGGTGAGGTCGGGCAGGTCGGGCGGAATCTCCACGGCCACGAGCCGGGAAACGCCCAGATCGGCGAGGGCCCGGTGGACGATCTCCGCCGCCGACACCGGTTCCGGGGCCACGCCCAGGACGCCGGCCTGCAGACGGCTCATGTCGAGAAGGTTGGTCACCAGCCGGTCGAGTTTGTTCAGGGACTCGTGGGCGGTGTCGAGCAGTTCGGCGCGGTCCCCGGGCGACCAGTCGATCTCGGTGCCGCGCAGCGAGTCGACGGCGGCGCTCGCCGAGGCCAGCGGGGTGCGCAGGTCGTGGCTGACCGCCGCGAGCAGCGCGGTGCGCATCTTGTCGGCTTCGGCGAGCGCCGCGGACGACGACGCCTCCTCCCGCAGCCGCTGCTGGCGCAGCGCCACCGCCGCCTCGGCCGCGAACGCCTCCAGGACCCGCCGGTCGGCCGCGTCGAGGATCCTCCCCTGTACGGCCAGCCCCAGATCCCCGTCGACCACCACATCCGGTACGGCCGACGGCGGCCCGCCCGCCGTGGCCACGATCCGCCAGCCGTCGCCGTCCTTCTCCAGCATGGTCGCCGAGGTCAGCGAGTAGACCTCGCGCAGCCGGTCCAGCAACGACGGCAGCGCCGAGTCCCCCCGCAGCACGTGCCCGGCCAGCGTGGACAGCACCTCGGCGTCTGCCCTGGCCCGCGAGGCCTCCCCGCTGCGCCGGGCGGCCAGGCCGACGACCGCGCTGACCATGGCCGCGACCAGCACGAAGATGGCGAGGGCCAGCAGGTTCTCCGGCTCGTCGACGGTCAGCGTGTGATACGGCGGCGTGAAGAACCAGTTGAGCAGCCCGAACCCGGCGACGGCCGCGGTGAGCGCGGGCCACAAGCCGCCCGCGAGGGCCACGCCGACGACGAGCAGCAGGAAGAGCAGGATCTCGCTGGGCAGCGCCAGATCGGGACGGAACGGCAGCAGCCCCGCCGTGAGCAGGGGCATCCCGGCCAGGGCCAGCGCCCAGCCCGATACGCGCCGTCTGAGCGAGAGGGCGGAGCGGTCCCCGTGCCTGCGCCCGTGCCGGACGCCCTCGTGGGTGACCATGTGCACGTCGATGGAGCCGGACAGCGCGGTGGTCTCCACGCCGACGCCCGGCGAGAGGATCTGCGCGAGCCGGCCGCGGCGGGAGGCGCCGAGGACGAGCTGGGTGGCGTTGACGCCGCGGGCGAACTCCAGCAGGGCGCGGGGGACGTCGTCGCCGAGCACCTGGTGGTAGGTGCCGCCGAGGTTCTCCACGATGGTGCGCTGGCGGGCGACGTTGGCCGGGTCCGCGCCGGAGGTGAGGCCGTCGGCGCTGGTCACGTGGACGGCCAGGAGGTCGGCGCCCTTGGAGCGGTCGGCTATGCGGGCGGCCCGCCGTACCAGAGTGTCGCCTTCGGGACCGCCGCTGAGGGCGACCACGACGCGCTCGCGCGCCTCCCACGTGTCGGCGATGCCGTGGTCGGCGCGGTAGCGGTCGAGCTGCTCGTCCACCTTGCCGGCCACCCAGAGCAGGGCGAGCTCGCGCAGCGCGGTGAGGTTGCCGACGCGAAAGTAGTTGGACAGGGCGGCGTCGACCATGGCCGGGCCGTAGACGTTGCCGTGGGCCATGCGGCGGCGCAGCGCCTCGGGGGCCATGTCGACGAGCTGGACCTGGTCGGCCCGCCTGACCCACTCGTCGGGGACGCGTTCGCGCTGCACGACTCCGGTGATCTGCTGGACGACGTCGCTGAGCGACTCAAGGTGCTGGATGTTGACGGTGGAGACCACGTCGATCCCGGCCGCGAGAAGCTCGTCGATGTCCTGCCAGCGTTTCTCGTTGCGCGAGCCGGGCGCGTTGGTGTGGGCCAGTTCGTCCACGAGCGCGACCGCGGGCGCGCGGGCGATGACGGCGGCGGTGTCCAGTTCAGCGAGGTCGGTGCCGCGGTAGTGGACCGTCTTCCTCGGCACGATCTCCATGCCGTCGAGGAGCTCGGCGGTGCGGGGCCGGTCGTGGGTCTCGACG
>NZ_JBHYIO010000025.1:4120-189679 GCF_042740095.1 Nonomuraea sp. NPDC059023
TTGTACCGACTGCCTGGTAGGGGCCCGTCCGGCCGGGGGGGGGGGGGGGGGGGGGGGGGGGGGGGGGGGGGGGGGGGGCCCCCCCCCCCCCCCCCCCCCCACGTCTCTGCCTCGGGCGAGCGCGCGCCGCCCTTCGTCGAGCATGGCGTAGGTCTTGCCCACGCCGGGGGCCGCGCCCAGGTATATCCGCAGCGTCCCCCTCATAGATCCAGGTTACGGCTGGTACGGCGGCGCCACCCCCCAGCCCCACCGCGGTGTCGGCGCCTTGGCCGGAGGCTTTGCCCCGGGCTGCGAGTTGTGCAGGGCGAGCCGCGTCCCCCACTCGATGTATCCGGCGAAGGCGGCCCTGAACTCGGGGTCGTCCGGCAGCCCGACCTCGTCGGCCGCGTCCATCAGCAGGTTGACCCACCGGCGTCGCTGCTGCTCGGTGATGCCCTTGCCGAGGTGCTGGGAGAGCATGTGCGGGTAGCCGCCGCGCTCCTCGGTGTAGCGGGCGGGCCCGCCGAACACCTCGCTCAGCCACATGGCCACATAGCGGGGATGGCCCGGATCCATATGCGCGAAGAGCGGCCCGACCACGTCGTCCTTCTTCACTTTCGCGTAGAAGGTTTCGGTGAGCCGCTCGAACGCGTCGCTGCCGCCCGCCCAGTCGTACAGTGTCGGTACTTGCTCGTTGTCAGCCACGTAATCATGTAATCATGGATGGGCGGCACCTGTCATGGACCTCATCGGCAAAGGGCGCACAGCAGACGTTTTCGCACTATCTCCCACCAAAGTGCTTCGCCGCTACCGAGATGGAGACACCGCCCTCGACGAGGCCCGCGTGATGGAGCACGTACGCGCCCAGGGCTATCCGGTGCCCGAGGTGTTCGACGCGACCGAGACCGACCTGGTCATGGCCAGGCTGCACGGGCCCACGATGTTCGAGGTCCTGGTCAGGAAGCCGTGGACGGTCACCGGCCACGGGCGGCTGCTGGGCCGGCTGCACGACCGTCTCCACACGATCGAGGCGCCGGACTGGCTCGACCCCTCCCCCGGCGACCGCGTGCTCCACCTCGACCTCCACCCGCTCAACGTGATCATGACGCCCGACGGCCCCTCGGTCATCGACTGGTGCAACGCCGCGGCGGGCGAGCCCGCGTTCGAGCTGGCCACGACCTACCTGACGCTGCGCACGAGCGAGATCCCGATCACGACGATCAAGCTGATCCGCCGCCCGCTCGCCCGCGCCCTCCTGCGCGGCAGCGCCACCGACCCGTCCCCACGCCTGGCCGACGCCGCCGCGGCCCGCCTGCGCGACCCGCACACCACCCCTACCGAGCAGGTACGGCTGCGCCGTCTCCTGTGAGACACCGAGGCCGGGTCCTGCGCTGGTAGTCCCAGGCCACCACCGCGAAGGCGGACCCCACCCCGGTGAACCCGACGATCCCGGCCTGCGCGACATAGCCCGGCAGCCCATCCGTCCCGAACACCAGCAGGTACCCCACCCCCAACAGCCCGTACGGCCCCAGCGTCGCCCCCAGCCACGCCGGCACGAGCGGCAGCCAGCGCGGCACCCGCCGTCCGGCCAGTCCGGGCACCCACCGCGGCCACACCTGGCTCCACGGCCGGGTCATGGCCACGAGCAGGAAGATCCCGAGCACGGCCAGCAGCGCGGTGAGATCGACGCCGAAGAGGGCCAGTTCCGCCATGAGCCCGCCGTGCTCGGCGAGGACCGCCCCGTTCTCCAGCCCGAAGACCACCTTCGCCGCCGCGTAGGGCAGAAACGAGGCGGCCCCCGCATAGGCCACCCACCGCACTCTCCCGGACGCCGTCGAAGCCTCGGGAAACCCCAGGGGCACCGGCGCGCCGTCCGCGTGCTCGTACCCGCACCTTCCGCACACGCCGAGCGCGCGTCTGCGGAGGACCAGCGCCGACCCCATGAGCAGCAGGATCGCCACGACCCGCGCCGCCTTGGCCAGGAACGCCGGCCAGCTGTCCGGCCGGCCGTGTCCCAGCAGCGTCACGAGATCCTGCAGCAGCCCGAACGTGCTGAAGGCCAGCACCACCGCGCCCGCCCACACCACCCAGCTCCGCCTGAGCACGAGCCCAGCCAGCCCGAGTGCGCCGCCCACGGCCCCCGCCCACCCGGACACCTCGCCGCCCGCCACACCCAGCACCACCACGAGCGCCGCGAACCCGCCCGCCGCGTACCCCACCCACCACGGCCATAGCCGCCAGATCCTTCGCATATCTCCATGGTCGACCGTGCGGCGGGCGCGTTCCTCCTGCCCAGGTCCCGTTGTACGGCTACCGCACCCGTGGCAGCCGGCTACCGCGACCGCGGTACGACCAGCCCCGACTCGTAGGCCACGACCACGAGCTGCGCCCGATCCCGCGCGCCCAGCTTGGACATGGCCCGGTTCACATGCGTCTTGGCGGTCAGCGGTCGCATGTCCAGCTTCAGGGCGATCTCGTCGTTGCTGTGCCCTCTGGCCACCAGCGCCAGCACCTCCCGCTCCCGCCCGGTCAGCCCGTCCAGCGCGGGCACCTCGGCGGGCGCGGCGGCCGTGAACGCCTCGATCAGCCTCCTGGTCACCGCGGGCGCGAGCAGCGCGTCGCCCCTGGCGACCACGCGGACCGCGTGCAGCAGTTCCTCCGGCTCCACGTCCTTGACCAGGAAGCCGCTCGCGCCCGCCCGCAGCGCGGCGAAGACGTTGGCGTCCTGGGCGTAGGTGGTGAGCATGAGCACCCGCACGCCCTTGAGCTCGGGGTCGGCGGCGATCCTGGCGGTGGCGGTGAGCCCGTCGACCGCCGGCATGCGGATGTCCATCAGCAGCACGTCCGGCCGCTCGTCGCGGGCCAGGGCCACGGCGGCGCCGCCGTCGGCCGCCTCGCCCACGACCTCGATGCCGGGAGCCGACCGCAGGATCAGCCGGAACCCGCTGCGGACCAGCGCCTGGTCGTCGGCGAGCGCCACCCTGATCATCGGCGGCCCAGCCGGGCGAGCGGGCCCGGCCGCAGCGGCAGCCTGGCCGACACCCTCACGCCGGTCCGCGGGGCGTCGGATCTGACCCTGACGTGCCCGCCCAGCGCTCTGGCCCTGGCCTTCATGCCCTCGATGCCGCTGCCCGCCCTGCCGAGGCCGCCCCCGCCGTCGTCGGTGACGTCGATGAGCAGCGCGCGGGGCGTCCGCTCCAGCCGTACTCCGGCCGATGCGCCCGGTCCGGCGTGGCGCAGCGTGTTGGTGAGCGCCTCCTGGATGATGCGGTACGCGGCGTGGTCGACCTCTGGACGCAGTTGTCCGGGGCTTCCCGTGACCTCGACGGCCAGGCCAGCCTGGCGTACCGCGCCGAGGAGGTCGTCGATCCCGGCCAGCGACTCGCCCTCCTGGAAGACGCTGCCGCGGACCCGGCCCATGGCCTGTTTGCTGGTGTCGCGGATGGCCTGGAGCGCCTGCCGTACCTCGGGATGGGCGTCGCCGAGCAGGTGGAGCGCGGTCGCGGACTGCACGGTGATGGCGGCCATGCCGTGCCCGAGCACGTCGTGCAGTTCCCGTGCGATGCGCAACCGCTCGTCGTGCTCGGCCGCGCGCGCCCGAGCACGCACGAACTCCCCGGCCAGTACGGCGCAGCCCAGCATGCCCGCCCACGTCAGCGTGTAGACGGCCCGCACAGCGAGGTCCTCCGGCAGGAACGCCGCGCCCGCCAGCGCCGTCGCCAGCCCGGCGGCGGCCCAGAGCCGCATCCCGCGCACCGCAGCCGTGTACAGACCGGCCAGCGCCGGGCCCATGATCAGTCCGGGCAGGTAGCCGAGGCCGAGCATCAGCCCGAGCGAACCGCAGGTCAGGACCAGCACCGCGACGGGGAACCGGCGGCGCAGCGCGACCGCGGCGGCGCCCGCCAGATAGAGCGCGTAGAACAGCGCGTCGGGGTCGCGGCCGAAGGGCTGGTCCAGCGGCAGGAGGCCGGCCAGCGCCAGACCGGCGGCCAGCAGCACATCACCCATGACCGCCATCCTGTCAGCCGCGCGAGATTAGGGCCTTGTTCACGATCACGAAGCCCCCCAAGATGCTTAGCGTGCTACAGAAGGGACGAGTGAGGTGGACAGCACGCTCACGGAAACACCGGTGCTCGCCCGACCGGCCGGACCATCGACGCGCCTGAACCGGCGCTGGTGGTGGGTGGCGGGGTCGCTCGTAGCGGCGGCCCTGCTGGTACAGACCCCCATGTGGATCAACGACATGCGCCTGAGCGCCCTGGTCGAGCGGGTACGCGCCTACCCGCTGCCGCCGGGCACCCAGCCCAACGTGGTCGCACAGGGCAAGGTCGGGCTGCAGATCGGCAACAGCAACCACTGCGACTACCTCGTGCGGTTGTCGTTGGTCACGACGCTGCCGGAGGCGGCGATCGTGAAGTACTACGAGAGCACGACGATCCGCGGCGTCCAAGGCGGGACATTACCCGGCGAGGTGTACTTCGCCGGAGGAAAAGGACCGCGGCCGGTGATCGTGGAATTTCTGGAAATGCACGACGCCGGGCTGGATTTGCGTTGCCGGTGAAAACACGAAGGCCCTGATCGTAATGATCAGGGCCTTCATTGGTAGCGGGGACAGGATTTGAACCTGCGACCTCTGGGTTATGAGCCCAGCGAGCTACCGAACTGCTCCACCCCGCGTCGGTGTGTATGTCTTAACCATAGCGGTGATTCACCGCGGACGCAAAACGAAGATCATGGAAAGCACGAAGGCCCTGATCGTATTGATCAGGGCCTTCTTTGGTAGCGGGGACAGGATTTGAACCTGCGACCTCTGGGTTATGAGCCCAGCGAGCTACCGAACTGCTCCACCCCGCGTCGTCGTGCTTCACGAGACTATCCGCCACCGGCTGCCTGCGCAAACTGATACGCCGGAAGCGGCGAGGACCCCGCCGGGAAGGCGGGGTCCTCGTGAGTCATCCGCTGGTGGCGGTGGCCGTCGGTGAAGGCGGCGGTGTCGATGGAGGCGGTGTGGACGGCGGTGTGGACGCGGTGGGCGTCGCCGTCGGCGTGGGCTGCGGCTGGGTGGCTCCCAGCGCCTGCAGCTCCTTCAGTGCCGTCTCCAGCTTCTTCTGCGCCTCGCCGTACTTCACCCAGTCGGGCGGTGTGGCCTTCAGGGCCGCCTGGCCCTCCTGGTAGGCCTGCTCGACGGCGGTGATGGCCTTGGTCAGCGCGGTGGTGTTCGTGTTCGGCTTGGTCTCCGTGGGCTTCTCACCCGTCTGCGTCGGTGGCGCGACGCCGAAGACCTCCTTCAGGGCGGCGTCCAGCGTGTCGCCGAAGCCGACCTTGTCCCCGAACAGCACCAGCACCTTGCGCAGGCTCGGGAAGCGGCCCGCGCTCTCCTCCTTCGGCTGGACGTAGACCGGCTCGACGTAGAGCAGGCCGCCGCCGAACGGAAGCGTGAGCAGGTTGCCGTAGATGACCTCGGTGGCGCCGCCGGTACCGCGCAGCAGGTTCAGCCGCTCGGAGACCGTCGGGTTCGACAGGAACGTGTTCTGTGCCTGTGGCGGACCCTGCACCGCCGTGTTGCTGGGTAGCTGGAGGATCTCCAGCTTCGCCTGCGACGGGTCGGCGGTGGCGTCCACGGCCATGAAGGCGGCCATGTTCTGCCGGCCGTTCGGGACGAAGGTCGTCGTCAGCGAGAACCGCTCGGTTCCCTCCGGCATCTTCATCGTCACGTAGTACGGCGGCTGCTTGCTCTTCTTGGTGGCCGGGTCCTCGGGGACCTTCCAGAAGTCCTGGCCGCCGAAGAACGCGCCCGGGTCGGTGACGTGGTACTGGGTCAGGATCTCCCGCTGCGCCTTGAACATGTCGGCCGGGTAGCGCAGGTGGTCGCGCAGCTCGGCCGGGATCTCGGCCTTCGGCTTGATGATCGTGCCGAACGTGTTCTGCCACGTCTTCAGCACCGGGTCGACGTCGTCCCACGCGTACAGGGTCACGGTGCCGTCGTAGGCGTCCACGGTGGCCTTGACCGAGTTGCGCATGTAGTTGATGACGTCGGTCGGCGCGGGCTGCGGCTGACCGGCCACCAGCTTGCTGGTCTGTACGTCGGTGGTCAGGTCGCCGAGGCTCTTGCGCTCGGAGTACGGGTAGGAGTCCGACGTCGTGTAGCCGTCGACGATCCAGACGATCCGGTTGTTCACGATCGCCGGGTACGGGTCCTTGTCCAGCGTCAGGAACGGCGCCACTTTGCCCACGCGCTCCAGCGGCTTGCGCTCGTACAGGATGCGCGAGAAGTCGTTGACGTCGGAGGAGAGCAGCAGGTTGGTCTCGCCGTACTTGGCGGCGTAGAGCAGCTTCGTGAAGAAGTTGCCGATGGGCACGCCGCCGTTGCCGGCGTAGGTGTTGTTCTTCTGCCCGCTGCCGCCCTGCTGGTCGTCGGGGTAGTCGAGCTCGACGCCCTGGCCGGGGCCGGGCTTGGGGCCGCCGACGATGGAGTACTCGGGAGAGTTCTCGCCGAAGTACACGCGGGGCTCGAACTTCGGCCCGATCAGGTCGCCGACCGGCGGGATGTCCTTGGCGTTGAAGACCGGCAGACCGCCGGAGCCCACCTGGTTGCCCGGCGCGGCCACGAAGCCGAAGCCGTGGGTGTAGACGAGGCGGCTGTTGATCCAGTTGCGCTCGGCCTCCGGCGGCATCCCGATGTCGCGGACCGAGACCACGGTGTCGCGGATCTTGCCGTCGGGCGCCTTGTAGCGGTCGATGTCCAGCTGCTCGGGGAACTGGTAGTAGCCCTTGATCTGCTGGAGCTGCTGGAACGTCGGCGACAGGATCGTCGGGTCGAGCAGGCGCAGACCGGGGATCGCGCTGGCCTCCTGCTGGAGTACCTGCTCGGTCGCGCTGGTCGTCGCGCCGTACTGCTTCACCGAGATGTTCTTGTCGTCGACCTTGAACGCGTCCCGCGTGGCCTGGATGTTTCTGGAGATCGACTCCTTCTCCTTGGCCTGCTGGTTCGGCTTGACCTGGAACTGCTCGACCAGCGCCGGGTAGACGCTGCCGATGAGCACGGCCGACAGCACGAGAAGGCCGAAGGAGACGCCCGGCAGCATGCCGCCGGAGCGGAACACGCCGGCGAACAGCATCGCGGCGCAGATCAGCGCGATGATCGCGAGGATGGTCTTGGCCGGAAGCACCGCGTTGAGGTCGGTGTAGGACGCGCCGAAGACCTTGCCGCGGTCGGAGAAGACCAGGCCGTAGCGGTCGACCCAGTAGGCCACCGCCTTCAGCAGCACGAACACGCCGAGCAGCACCGACAGGTGGGTGCGGGCCGCGCGCGAGGCGTGCACGCCCGGCGACTGCAGGCGGAAGCCGCCGTACAGGTAGTGCGTGATCGCGGCGAGCACGATCGAGATGATGATCGCGGTGAACAGGAAGTTCAGCGCCATCCGGATGAACGGATAGTCGAACATGAAGAACGACACGTCCAGCCCGAACATCGGGTCTGTCTTGCCGGCCTTCACGCCGTTGGAGAACTGGAGCCAGGTCTTCCACTGGCCCGCCACCGACGACCCCGCGAACAACGCGAGCACGGCCATGCCCACGATGAAGATCAGCTTGCGGTGGGGGTCGAGCGCCATCCGGTAGCGGTCGGCGCCGCTGCCTCCGCCGAACATGGCGGGGCCGAACATCGGCCGCATCCTGAACGCCAGCAGCATGTTGCCGCCGGCTATGCCGACCATCAACAACGCGCCGACCAGGAACAACACGATCTGCGTCAGCATCACGCCGGAGAAGACCGAGGTGTACCTGACGGAGTCGAACCAGAGATAGTCGGTGTAAATGCCGGCAAACAGGAAGAAGAACGCCACAATCGCCACGAGGGCGATCGCGACAGGAAGCAGCAGTCGCGGGCGGCGGGGCAAGCGCATCGCCCTGCCGGCTCCTGGGGTCCGGAAGCTCAAGGCCAACCCCTCGTCGTGGTGAACAATCGTCTCGCTCTGGCAACCTACACCGGCGTGCCAGGTGTACGGCTAACGCACGACGGGCGCGAGAAGTTTCAGCCGGCCGTACATGCGGGAAGATCTGTCTTTCCCTGGCGCAGCGAATCGAGCGTCGTGACCATGTCGTGCAGGGTCTCCGCCTTCACCAGCCGCAGCCCGTCGGGCGCCGCCTTCAGCGCCTCGGCGCAGTTGTCGGCGGGGGTGAGGAAGAGCGTGGCGCCCGCCTTCTTGGCGCCGACCATCTTCTGCGCGATGCCGCCGATCGCCCCGACCTCGCCCTCCGGTGTGATGGTTCCGGTTCCCGCGATCGACTTGCCGCCGGTCAGGGAGCCGGGGGTGAGCTTGTCGACGATGCCGAGCGAGAACATCAGGCCGGCGCTCGGCCCGCCGACGTCGCCCACGCTGATGCTGACCTTGAACGGGAACTTGTACTTGGCCTGCATGGTCATCCCGACCATGGTCGCGCCCTTGTCGCCCGAGGTGGTCTTGACCGTGACGTCGAGCTTCTTCTCGCCCCTGGTGACGCCGAACACGACGTCGGCGCCCGGCTTGAGCGCGCGGACGGTCTCGCGGACCATGTCGACGTCGGTGACCTTCTTGCCGTCGATGGCGTTGATCTCGTCGCCCTTCTGCACCTTGCCGTCGGCGGGCTTGCCCTTCTCCGTGGAAAGGACCGTGACGACGGTGCTGTAAGGGATCTTGAGCTCGGTGAGCGCCGCGGCCGTCGCGTTGTCCTGCGAGTTGGCCATCTCGACGGTGTTCTCCTCCTCGACCTGCTTGGCGGTGCGGCTCTTGGGGAAGATCGTCTCCTCCGGCACCACCGCGACGTTCGGGTCGAGCCAGCCGCGCAGCGCGGTCATCAGGTCGATGCGGCTGCTGGGGCCGCCCTGGTAGGCGACGGTGACCAGGCTGAGCGCGCCGTCGGTCGGGAAGACCTGGCGGCCGGTGATCGCGATGACCGGCTTCTTGTCGACCTCACCGATGGTGTTCTCGGTCGGGCCGGGGCTCAGCACGACGTAGGGCACCTTCATGAGGGCGCCGACGACACCGAGGGCGAGCACCATAAAGCCCGCCACGAGCAGGGTCAGGGCACGTCGTGACATGGAGAGAGCTTATTCGCAGGCGCCGACCCACTCGGCCGACCCGTCCCCGAAGAGCTGATGTTTCCAGATGGGGACCTCGGCCTTGAGGTCGTCGATCAGGCGTCGTGAGGCGGCGAAGGCCTCGCCGCGGTGCGGGCAGGCCGCGGCGACGATGACCGCGATGTCGCCCAGCTCCAGGTCACCGACCCGGTGGACGGCGGCGAGCGCGGTCACCGGGAAGTCCGCGGCCACCTTCTCGGCCACGCGGCGCAGCTCCGCCGGCGCGGACGGGTGCGCCGAATAGGAGAGCCGCTTGACCGGCTTGCCCTGGTCCTGCTCGCGTACGGTGCCGACGAACAGGGTCGTCCCGCCCGCCGCGTGGTCGCCCACGGCGGCGTACACCTCGTCGACCGACAACGGGGTGTCGCGAATGTCTAGCAACCGGATGACGTCCACGCAAACAAGCCTACAGGCGGCGCCTCTTGCGGACCTGACGGACGATGGCGGCGGTGCCGATGACGGCCACGGTGGCGCCGGCCGCGGTGAGCGTCGCCTCCTTGACGGGCAGGCGGCGTCCGGCCACGGTGGTGCGGTTCTCGCGCAGTTCGAGCAGCTGCTCCAGGGCGGCCTCGTTGGTCCAGGCGGGTTTCCAGCCGGCCTCGCGCAGCTGGGCGCAGTCGACGACCCACGGGTAGACGACGTAGTGCAGGTCTGTGGCGGGCGCCGGGGTGATGCCCAGCCGGTGCAGGCGCTGGGCCGTGCCGAAGGTCAGGCCGGCGGGCAGCTCGAAGCGCCGGATGCCGGACAGCTCCTCCACCTGCTCCTGCTCCAGCCAGCCGTCGGAGCCCACGCCCACCACGCCGGTGACCACGCCGCGGGCGGCCAGCTCCAGCGCCGAGACCAGGTCCTCGATGTGGCAGAACTGCCAGCGCGGGTTGCAGCCCTTCACCGCCAGCAGCCGGGGCGACTCGAAGTGGCGGGTGATGACGGTGTCGACACCCGGGCCCACGACGGCGGCCGGGCGCACGACGGTCACGTCCAGGCCGGTGTTGCTCCTGATGGCCCGGCGGACCAGGGCCTCGATCTCCAGGTAGTCGCCGACGACGCCGGTGTCCGGCTCGGCGGCCACCGCGGAGTCCTCGGGCAGCGGGACCGGGTTGTCGGGGGCGGCGCCGTACACCATCGCGCTCGTGACGAGCACGACGCGGCGCACGCGCGCGGCCGCGCCGGCGGTGAGCACGGTCTGTGCGGCGCGCAGGTTGTACGCGCGGCGCTCACCGGGGTTGGAGTCGACGGCGTAGTCGCCGGCCAGGTGGACCAGCACGTCGATGTCGGAGATGCGGTTCGCCAAGAGCGGATCCCGGACGTCGATCACTCGCCAGGTGACGTCCTGGACGTCGCCGCGCTGCTCGTCGATGGCCACCACTCTGCGGAAATCCGCGGAGGTCGCGAGCCTCGCGAGCAGCTCGCGACCGAGGCCGGAGGCCGCGCCGGTGACGGCGACGACCGGTTGGCGCGGGCGTTTCGAGGTAGGCACACGGTCCTCACTTTGCACTGATCCGCCGTAGGACGACTAACGTGGCGGATGTGGACTCCTCCATCCTGCACGAGGTAGAGCGGTGACTGACCTGCCAGGTCGTGAAAACGACCCCAACGAAAACCCGTTCGCCATGTTCGGCAACCCTGAGCAGATGGCTCAGGCGATGCGCCAGTTCGCCGACATGCTGTCGGCGCCCCAGGGTTCCGGCCCTGTCAACTGGGACATGGCCAAGAACATCGCCCGACACGCGGTGGTCGCCGAGGGCGATCCCTCCGTCATGGACGGAGAACGCCGCCAGATCATCGACGCGCTCAGTCTGGCCGACCTGTGGCTCAACGAGGCCACGGCGCTGCCGAGCGGGGTGTCGAACCCGCAGGCGTGGAGCCGGTCCGAGTGGATCGAGAACACCGTCCCGGTGTGGCGCAAGCTGTGTGAGCCGATCGCCGAACGCATGGTCGAGACCATGGGCGGCGCGCTCGGCGGCGCCGGGCTGCCCGCCGAGGCCCAGCAGATGGCCGGGCCGCTCATGGGCATGCTCAAGCAGATGGGCGGCATGATGGTCGGCCAGCAGATCGGGCAGGCGCTCGGTTCGCTGGCGCGCGAGGTGATCGGCACGACCGACATCGGCCTGCCGCTGTCGGACACGGCCGCGCTGCTGCCCGGCGGCATCGCCTCCTTCAGCGACGGCCTCGAACTGCCCGCCGACGAGATCCGGCTGTACCTGGCGCTGCGCGAGGCGGCCCATCACCGGCTGTTCCAGCACGTGCCGTGGCTGCGTTCGCACCTGCTCGGCGCCGTCGAGGAGTACGCCAAGGGGATCACGGTCGACACCTCGGCGCTCGAAGAGCAGATCCGCGGCCTCGACATCAGCAACCCCGAGGCGCTCCAGGAGGCGTTGAGCGGCGGCGCGCTGCTCAAGCCCGAGGAGACCGAGCGGCAGAAGGCCGCGCTGGCCCGTCTGGAGACGATGCTGGCGCTGGTCGAGGGCTGGGTGGCGACCGTCGTGGACGCCGCCGCCGAGGGCAAGCTGCCTTCGGCCAACGCCCTCGCCGAGACGGTACGCAGGCGCCGCGCCACCGGCGGCCCCGCCGAGCTGACGTTCGGCACGCTGGTGGGCCTGGAGCTGCGTCCGCGCAGGCTGCGGGAGGCGGCGGCGCTGTGGCAGGCGCTGGAGGCCGACCGCGGGCTCGACGGCCGCGACTCGGTCTGGGGTCACCCCGACCTCATGCCGACGGCCGAGGACCTCGACCACCCGGACGCGTTCGTGAAGGGCGATTCCGACTGGGACATCTCCAAGCTGGACGAGCCCGGAGAATCGGAGTGACGCTGCGCTCCGACGCGGTCGCCGTGCTGACCGGCTGGTCGGCGCCGACCCCTGAGGAGGAGGTGCTGCGCAAGGAGTTCCTGGAGCACCTGGCGACGCACGCCGACGCCATGTACCGGGAGTGCGTTCCCGGGCACCTGACCGCGACCACCGCGGTGTTGTCCCACGACGGTGCGCGGGTTCTTCTGACGCTGCACCCGAAGGCGGGCATGTGGCTGCCGATGGGCGGCCACTGCGAGCGCGCCGACCGGACGCTGGTGGAGGTGGCGCTGCGGGAGGCCGGGGAGGAGTCCGGCATCTCCGGTCTCCGGCTGCTACCGGGGCCGCTGGCGCTGGACCGGCACGAGGTCTGGTGTCATCCGCCGCGTTCGTGGCACCTTGACGTGGAGTTCGCCGCCGTGGCGCCCGAGGGCGCGGAGGCGGTGATCAGCGAGGAGTCCCTGGACCTGCGCTGGTTCCCGGTGGAGGAGATCCCCGAGCTGTCCGACGAGGCGACCAGGCGGCTGGCCAGGCGCGGCAGGGCGGCACTTCTGGCCTGAGGGGGTTTCGCGGTGGTCGGAGGGACGATCGTCACTCCTGCCCGCCGTGCGCCGGTGCGTGCGTCCCTCGCCTGGATCCTGGTCGTCCCCTTCGCCGTCTGGGCTGTGGCGCGGGTGGCCGGGCTTGAACGTGGCGGGCCGTTGACGCAGGTCATGTCGGCCACGCCGTACGTGGCCCTGGGGTCGCTGGTGCCCGTCCTCGTCGCGGTGTCCGGGCGGCGGCCCGTCGCGGCGTGCGTCGCCGTCGTCACCACGGTCGCGCTGGCGTTGTGCGTGCTGCCCCGGGCGTTCGGTGACGGGGCCGTCGCGGGCGGCCGGCCGTTCACTGTGCTGTCGGTGAACTTGCTGGCCGGGCGGGCCGATCCCGCGGCTCTGATGGATCTGGTACGGCGGGTGCGGCCCGATGTCCTGAGTGCCCAGGAACTGACGCCCGAGGCCGTGGACCGCCTGGACGGCGCCGGTCTGGGCGGAATGATGCCGTACCGGGAGCTTCAGGCGGACCGGGGCGTGTTCTCGCGGCACCCGCTGACCGGTCCGGTGGTCACCCTGCCCGGCGGTGGTCGGGTGGAGGTCCTCGCGGTGCATCCGCCGCGGCCCACGTCGGAGAATCTGGAGCTATGGCGTACGGCTCTCGCGTCACTGCCCGCCGCCTCGGAGGAGATCCCGCGGATCCTGGCCGGCGACTTCAACGCCACGCTCGACCACGCGGCACTGCGCGAAGTGCTGGCCCGCGGGTACACGGACGCGGCCGACCGGGCCGGAGCCGGGCTGGTGCCCACCTGGCCGGCGAACACGCGGCTGCCGCCGATGATCACGATCGACCACGTGCTGGTCGACGCCCGCGTTGGGGTGCGGGAGGTCGGTGTGCACACCCTGCCGGGGACCGACCACCGGGCGGTGGTGGCCCGGCTAGAACTTCCCCAGGAGGGCGCGGGTGTTGTCCCAGCCTTCGAGACCGGGGTCCAGGCGGAGGACGTCCTCGGGGGTACGCAGGCGGTGCCAGCCGGGTGACGCGGCGACCAGGCGGCGGCCGGGGGCCTGGGCGCGCAGGTCGGCCACCGGGTCGTGGGCGTCCAGGTCGGGGTCGGCCCAGTCGGGGAGGGGGAGGTGGCAGGCCAGGGCGACGGCGCCGCCGTACTCGGAGGGGCACAGGGTGAGCTGGGCGCGGCCGAGTTCGCGAAAAAGCTTGCCGATGAGGAGCGGGGGCAGGTCGGGGGCGTCGGCGTTGATGACGGCGGCCTGTTCGCCCGGGAGGCGGTTGATGATGTTCTTCAGGGGCTCGTCGTCATCTATGGTGATCACTTCGGTGCCGGGCCAGACGATCTCCTCCAGGCCGGGCACGCTCGTCACCAGCACCGGAGTGACGAGTTCGAGACCGGCCACCATCTCGTAGGTGTCCTCGGCCACGGCCGTCAGGAACTCCTCCTGATCCACTCCGTCAGGCGCCGCCTTCGCCATGTTCCGGCGCGCGAGAACCGCGACGGTGCGGATCAACATTCCTCCGGGGCGTTGTGCGCGGCGGCGGAGAATCCTTCGAGGAAGCCGCGCGCCCGCTCGGCCTTGGGATACTGTTCGACCAGAGCCCAGAACTGCGGGCCGTGGCTCGGCACCAGCAGGTGCACGAGCTCGTGGATGATGACGTAGTCGATGACCCATTCCGGCAGGCCCTTGAGGCGGGTCGAGATCCTGATCGTGGCGTTGTCCGGGGTGCACGAGCCCCATCGGTGCTGCTGGTTGTCCACCCAGCGGACGGTGGCGGGCCGCGCTCTTCCGTCGAGGTACTTCGCCGACAGCTCGTTGGCTCTGGCCTGGAGTCCTTCGTCGGTGGGTCTACGCCGTCGCTCCTTGGCCGCCAGCCGATCGAGCATCCGGCTCACCCATTCATCAGCGTCTTCGCCGCTCAGCCATGCGGGCAAGAGCACGATCGTCTTGTCGCCGTCTCGGTATGCGGAGACCGTACGCCGGCGACGAGAACTTCGACGGACCTCGACTGTCTCGGGGGGCACATATGCACGTTAGCCGACACCGGCCGAATTCCACAGGGGGTGAGCCCTGTTTTAGCTGGTCAGATGATTAAGAGCCGGTGAATTTGGGCACCCGCCTTTCCCGATGGGCCCGAAGACCCTCCACCATGTCGGCGGAAGCCATGGTCACGGGCTGGGCGAGGGCCTCCCAGCGGAGGGCGGCTTCGAGATCCTGATGATCCCCATTTAGCGCGGATTTGGTGAGTTTCGCGGCGATGGGGGCGGTTGAGGCGACCTTGAGGGCGATCTCTTGAACGGCACGGCTAAGGTCATTTCCCGCGAATGCCCGATTTATCAGACCTTCTGATGCTGCTTCTGCTCCTGTCAGGACACGTCCGGTCAGGAGCATCTCGCGTGCCAGCCTCAGGCCTCCCGTCTTCGGCAGCAGGTACGTGGCGGCCATGCCCGGGTGCAGGCCCAGGGAGGTGAACGGGGCCAGCAGTTTGGCGTCCTCCGCCGCGTAGACGAGGTCACAGGCCAGGGCCAGGCAGAGGCCCGCCCCTACGGCGGCGCCGTTCACGGCGGCGATCGTGGGGATTTCCAGGTGGGTGATGGAGAGCCACGTTCGGTAGAAGGTGAGCATGCGGTCCCTGAGGTCCGGGACCGATTCGGTGGCTCTTTCCGACAGCCAGGACAGGTCTCCGCCCGCGGAGAAGGCGCTGCCCGCGCCGGTGATCACCAGGCAGCGGGCGGTTCTGTCCTTGGCCAGGGCGGCCATTTCCTGGGACCAGCGTTGGGTCATGGCGTCGGTCATGGCGTTGCGACGGTCGGGGAGGTTGAAGGTCACCCAGACGACGCCGTCGTCCGAACGGTCGACCAAGAGCTCGCTCATGCCCAAGATCGTAACCCCGCCCTCCCGGCCCGCCTCTGCTCCCTGCCCCGCTACCGCCACCTACCGCCCTCCCATCTCGGCCCCCGACCACTCCCCGCTGGCGCCCCTCCCGCTGTCGCCGCCTGCACCTCCGTACGCTGCCACTTCCCGCCCTCCTCCTCTGTCCAGTACCTCCCGCTGCCGTACGACCCGAGGACTCCACCCCTCCGGCCCCCGCCTCTCCTGCCACGGACGTTTCCCGCGTCTAGCCCGCACTGGGTTCAGCACCCCCACACCCCGGTCTGCCACCGCGCCGGTTTGCCCAGGTATGGCGGGACCTTCATCCACAGCCCTCTGACCAGCGGAAGAAGTTATCCACAGCCCGTGACAACCGCCCCCACAACCGCCTCCGATGATGGAACCCTGACCGTCATGAGGCCCCGCGTGAAACCCTCCCTGCGCCGCATCCTCAGAGACGAGCGCACCCTCCAGTTCGGCGTGCACCCGATGCAGGCCGTCGTGCTCACCGACCTCACCCCACCGCTTCGAGCCTGGATCGAGTCCCTGGACGGCACCCAGGACCTGGCCCAAGCCGTGAAGCACGCCGTAAAAGCAGGCATGGAAGAGCAGGCAGCCAGAACCCTCCTGGCAGAACTCACCGCCCAAGGCGTCCTGGACGACGCCTCGATCCCGCTCACGATCCTGAATGACATCCCCCTGCCGGAACGAGACCGCCTCCGTCCCGACCTGGACGCCCTGGACCTGGCCAGAGACAACCCCGCAGGCGGCCTGCCCACCCTCAGCCGCCGCCGTAACGCCCGCGTCCGGGTCTACGGCGCAGGCCGCCTGGGCGCGTCGATCGTCAACCTCCTGGCCGCAGCCGGTGTGGGAACGATCCGCGTAATCGACCCCTCTCCCACCCGCCCCGAAGACCTGGTCCCCGGCGGCCTCACATGGTCCGAACTCGGCCTCCCCCGAGAAGAAGCCTCCGTCGCCACCGCCACCCGCCTGATCACCTGCCCCCACACATCCACCCACCAACCCACCCAAGATCCCCCCGCAAAACAACGCCGCCGATCGCAACACCCCACCCAGCCGACCCCCCAAGACCCCTCCCACGATCGTCAGGACGCCACCCACGACACTCGAAACCCCAAGCCCAAGCCTCAGGCCTCCGCCCAAGCCACTCGAAGCTCCACCCGCGAGGCTGACGACTCCGCCCAGGCCAATCGGACCTCCGCGCCCGACGTCGGAGGCTCCACCCACGACGCCCGGGATTCCGCCCAAGCCACTCGACGCTCCGCTCGCCAGACCCGTGACTCCGCCCAGGGCATGCGGACCTCCACCCCGGACGCCCGTGACGCCCGGGATGCCGCGCACGACGCTCGGAAGCCGAGCCGGCCGACCCAAGCGGCTCGTCAGCGGACCGGGGTCATCAGCCAATCGATCGAGGACACCCGCCCCGGTGGCGGCAAACGACGTCCGGCCTCGCCCTCCCAGCCCAGCTCGCCCTCACGGACGTCGGCCACGCCAACAGAACCCGCACCACCGGCCAGGCCGGCACCGGCGCCCTATGCCCGGTTCGTCGCGGGCGGGCCGTATCTCAACGACCGCTCCGATCTTCCGCACCTGGTCATCCTCGCTCCGGTGGGCCCGCTGGACGGGATCCTGGTGACCGAGCTGACCGCGCTCAACATCCCGCACATGCTGGTCTCCGCCTTCGAGGGCTACGGAACGGTGGGCCCGCTGGTGCACCCGAGCCAGAGCGCATGCCTGCATTGCCTGGACCTGACCCGCCGCGACCGCGATCCGGGCTGGCCCATGGTCACCGCTCATCTGGGCGGCTACCCCGCGGGCGAGATCGCCTGCGACACCACCCTGGCCGCCCTGGTGGCCGCGGAAGCCTCCAGACACGCCCTCGCCTACCTTGACGGCCACCCTTCGATTGTGACCAACGGCACAATCGACATATTGCCTGATTGGCAGAGGAAGCGGCGGACCTGGGCGATCCACCCGCAATGTAGGTGTATACGCAACAATCCTGATTCGCTAAGAATGGTCAGAGCGGCCACCCGCGACTAAACCCAGCCAAAACACGCCAGTTATCCCACGCCACAGCCCCAGTCACCCGGGGGTCCGCGACCAGACCTCTGGGCACGCGCCATACAGTCACAAGCAAGCACCCCCGCATCCAGCGGGAACACGCACCACCCTCGCACCCAGCGAGGCTCCCCTCCCGACCTCGCACCCAGCGAGGTTCCCTCCCGACCTCGCATCCCGCGAGGCAGCACCGCCCGGCCTCGCATCCCGCGAGGCGCCCCCTCGGCCTCGCAGCCAGCGAGGCAGCACCTTTCGACCTCGCATCGAGCGAGATCGTCCCTTTCCGCCTCGCAGCCAGCGAGACGTCCCTCATGACCTCAGCATCCAGCGAGGTGTACCCCGGCCCCGCACCCAGCGAGGCAACCTCCTCGGCCTTGCATCCAGCAGGGCAACCCGTCGCTCCACACCGAACAGGCGACGCCGCGAATCCCCGCACCCGGCGGGGCGATCTCGACACTGCTCGGGTCAGGCGCGGCCACCGCCGTATCGGTTCCCGTCAGGTACGACCTGCCATACCCATACGGCTTGCCGTACAAGAGGGGAAGAAGCTCGAACCAGCGGGCACCATGTGCTCGCGACCAGCGCCAACGCACGGCAGGAAGCCTGCTGCCAGCGGGATCCGCATCAGAGGGCCCACGGCCGCACCCGCGATGCCCCGCAGTCGGCGGGGTTCGCACGATCGAAGGCTCGCAGCCAGCGGGACCGGCACCACCAGCACATCGCCCGTGTCCGACGGGCATCAGGGGAGACCATTGGGCCTGGAAGCCACCGGGCCGGGTCCGCGACCATGCGCACATGGGTCGACCACGGAAGGGGGAAGTGGCGCCTCAACGGGACGCCGCGTACTAGGGTGAGCGATCTTCCGCGCCGCGCAGTCACGCGCTCCGCCAAGCTGGCCACGCTTCCGATCAGTTTCGCGGGCCGCACGGCCCTGGGTATCGGGAAGCGTATCGGCGGCAAATCCGCCGAGATCGTCGCACAGGAGATCCAGCAGCGTACCGCCGAGCAGATCTTCAAGGTCCTCGGTGAGCTCAAGGGCGGTGCGATGAAGCTGGGCCAAGCGCTGTCCATCTTCGAAGCCGCTCTGCCGCCGGAGATCGCCGGGCCTTATCGAGCCACGCTGACCAAACTCCAGGACGCCGCTCCGCCGCTGCCCGTGGCCACCGTTCACAAGGTGCTGGCCGAGCAGTTGGGTGATGACTGGCGGGAGAATTTCATCTCCTTCGAGGACCAGCCCACCGCTGCCGCCTCGATCGGACAGGTCCATCGTGCGGTTTGGCACGACGGCCGTGACGTTGCGGTCAAAGTCCAGTACCCCGGCGCCGGCAAGGCGCTTCTCGGTGATTTCACCCAGTTGGCTCGGCTGGGCAAGTTGTTCGGTGTCATGCTGCCTGGTCTCGACATCAAGGCCGTGCTGGCCGAACTCCGCGAACGTATCGCCGAAGAGCTCGACTACTTCCACGAGGCCGAAGCCCAGCACGCCTTCGCGCAGGAGTTCCACGGCGACCCCGACTTCCAGGTGCCCGACGTGATCGCCGCCAACGAGATGGTCCTGGTGACCGAGTGGATGGACGGTACGCCGCTGTCCCGCATCATCACCGATGGCACGAAGGAAGAGCGTGACCGGGCGGGGCTGCTGCTCGTACGGTTCCTGTTCTGCTCGCCGGCTCGGGTGGGCATGCTCCACGCGGACCCTCATCCCGGCAACTTCCGCATGCTTGAGGACGGCCGACTCGGTGTCCTGGACTTCGGCGCGGTCAACCGGCTCCCCGACGGGTACCCCAAGGCGTTCGGGAAACTCACCCGCATCTTCAACCACGGCGACATGGAAACGGTCATGAACGGCCTTCGCGACGAGGGCTTCATCCGACCCCACATCGAGATCGACGCCGATGCTCTGCGCGCGTTCCTGGCGCCGTATGTCGAGCCGACGGCCGTGGAGGAGTTCACGTTCAGCCGCGAGTGGCTCCAGGCGCAGGCCGCCAGCGTGACCGACCTCCGGCCCAACAACGTGGTGCGCCAGCTCAACCTTCCTGTCTCGTATGTCCTCATCCATCGGGTGCACGCCGCGGGCATCGGTGTCCTGTGCCAGCTCGGAGCCACCGCCCGATTCCGCGACGAGGTCATCCGCTGGGTCCCAGGCTTCGCCGACGACCCGGACGAAGCCACCGATTCCATCCCCGTTTCCTGATCTCCGAACACAAGCAACCCAGAAACGCCGCCGCCGAGCCTTACGCACCTTTGGCGACCGCTATCTCCTGACGCTGAACATCCGTAAGTGGCCATAAAGGCCTTCGGAACACGCCCGCCGCGGAACGCCCGCCCTTCAGAGATGGCCCGCGCTGAGGCGATCGGCCGGGGATGGTCCGGCCAACACTTCATGGGCGGAGGGTCATGCGGTCCGGAGTGGCCTGGGCCAGGGGGTCAGGTGAGCCGAGGTGGCGTGGGCCGGGGGTCAAATGGGCCGGAGTGGCCAGGGGGCCAGGGGCCGAGGTGGTGTGCGCCGGGGGTCACGCGAGCCGGGGGCGTGCACCGGGGCCGGGGTGGGGCGCCGGGGATCACGCGAGCCGGGGGCGTGCACCGGGGCGAGGCGGTAGGCCGGGGTCGGTCCGGTCAGTGGCGGGACCGAGGTGGGTGGTTGGCCGAGGTGGTCGATTCGGCCGGGGTGGGTGGGTGGGTGGCGACTTGGGGGTTGGGAAGGTTGCGGGGGTGGGGGTGGTTGGGGGGTTTGGGGTTGAGTGGGCGAAGGGCCCGGGGGCCGATTTGGCTCCCGGGCCCTTCGGTAAGAAGGAGACCTCGGTGGAGGTCCTGCGCCGGCGGCAGGACCTCCCGGATCAGACTTCTCGGGTCAACGCCACACGCAGCCGGTCATGAGCCCGCTGCACGTTCTTCCGGGCACGCTCTACTCGGCGGATCCGGTTGATCAGGCGTTGCTCCTCCGCCTCTCGGTGGAGGGTTTGTATTCGGTCGTTAACCATGTTCTGGAACAGATATGGCATTTCAAAGCTCCTGGTGGGAAGGATGTTCATTTCGGTGAGTTGCCTTTCTTGAGTAGGGACGAGGTCGGTTGATCAGGCAGCGACCGGGTGCTTGCGGGGACGCCCGCGGGGCCGCTTGCGGGGCACTACGGTCCCCCTGAGGATGAGCTCGCCGCCCCAGACGCCCCACGGCTCCTCACGCTCGAGCGCGCGGTCGAGGCAGGCCTTCTGGATCGGGCAGCCACCGCAGAGCGCCTTGGCGAACTCGACGTCCTCCGGCGACTCGGCGAACCACAGGTCGGGGTTGGCACGGCAGGGGATCTTGGCTTCGTCGATCAGGTCCATGATCGTCTTCGCCCCCATCTGCGTCTCCTTCTTGTTTTCGATCTCGGTGATCTTGTTCGGGCACCTCGTAGGTGGTGGGGGATCACGGACAAACAAAGAGGCCGCGGATCCGATGTGCGGATCCGCGGCCTGGGGGCTGCTTGTGTGCCGGTCAGGTTATGACCGGCGCATCCCTCCAGGGTTGCGGACCGCACAGACCACCCTTGGTGTTCTGCTGAGTCGGCACGATGCTCGGGGCGCCTGCGACGGCAGGCACGGACGGAGCCACTCCTGCTCCGTAAACCAGGACGGCTTCGAACCCGGCGTGGGCGTAGAAGGCGGGCTCCTGGCCGAAGACAGACTGCTCCTGTCGGAACTTGGCCGGCCCATCGGCGAGTCTGACCGAGTCACGACGTGCGGAAGCGAGCCACTGCGTGGCCGACATCTTGATGCTGATCACCTGGACTCACCTCCGTTGCGGGATCGTCGGACAGGAGTGTCCGACTCGCTTGACCATGACCCTAAACCGGGAAGCCGGGAAGGGGCAACTTATTTTCTACCTGGGATTTTGTGACTTTATCTCGCGGATCATGGCCTCCTGCACCACCGAGACGACGAGGTCTCCTGATGAGGTGAACATCTGTCCGCGGGCGAGGCCACGGGCTCCCCCTGACCAGGGGGACTCTTGAGCATAGAGCAACCAGTCGTCGGACCTGAACGGGCGGTGGAACCACATGGCGTGGTCCAGGGAGGCGCCCATGACGTTGGAGGTGCCCCAGGACAGGCCGTGCGCCAGCAGTATCGTGTCGACGAGCGTGAAGTCGGAGGCGTACGCGGCCAGCACCACGTGCAGGAGCGGGTCGTCGGGCAGGTCCGCGTCGTAGCGGAACCAGACGTTGGTCTCGGCGCTGATCAGCTCCGGGTTCCTGGACGCCTCGAAGGTCAGCGGCGAGGCGTAGCGGGCGTCCACGGGGCGCGGCTTGGACAGCCAGTCCTTCCAGCCGGGCTCGTCGCCGACGAGGTCGTACAGCTTGTCCTGGAAGGTGGGCAGTGTCTCCGGGTCGGGGACCGTCGGCATGGCGGCCGCCTGGTGCGCCCAGCCCTCCTCGGGCACGTGGAACGACGCGGACATCGTGAAGATCGCCTTGCCGTGCTGGATGGCGACCACCCGGCGCGTGGCGAACGAACGGCCGTCGCGGACCCGCTCGACGTTGTACACGATCGGGATGGCGGGGTCGCCCGGCCGGATGAAGTAGGCGTGCAGCGAGTGCACGTGGCGGTCGTCAGGGACGGTACGCCCGGCGGCGACCAGCGCCTGCGCCGCCACCTGGCCGCCGAAGACGCGCTGGATGCGCTCCTCCGGGCTGCGGCCGCGGAAGATGTCCAGCTCGATCTGCTCAAGGTCGAGCAGGTCGAGCAGCTCCTTCAGCGCCTCGTTCACGTGTCTCTCCCTAGCGGCTGGCCGTATCACCATAAGTCTGACGTGCCACCCGCCGCGTCAGGAACCCGCCCGCCGTATCGGGAAAATCACGCGCCACGGCACAGGCCGAGTACGGCCTCGCCGTACTTGTCCAGCTTGACCTTGCCGATCCCCGCGATGGACAGCAGTTCGGAGTCGGTGCGCGGCACGCGCTCCGCGATGGCCTGGAGCGTCACGTCGGTGAACACGACGTACGGCGGGATCTTCGCCTCCTTGGCCGTGGTGGTGCGCCAGGACTTGAGGCTTTCCAGCAGTGCCTCGTCGTAGTCGGCGGGGCAGCTGGAGCATCGGCCCAGCTTCTGCTCGGCCGCGGTGGCGAGGTTGCGGGCGCAGATGCGGCAGGACACGGGGGCGGCCACCTGCCGGCGTTCGCGTGAGTGCGCAGGCGCGGCGGCGGCGCGCGCGGTGGTGGCCGGGCGGCCGGTCAGGCCGTCGAGGAAGCGGGAGGGGCGGCGGCCCTTGCGGCCGCCGGGGGCGCGGGCGAGCGCCCAGGAGAGCGAGAGGTGCTCGCGGGCCCTGGTGACGCCGACGTACAGGAGGCGGCGCTCCTCCTCGATCTGCTCGGCCGACTCGGCGTAGATGATCGGCATCATGCCGTCGGTGAGGCCGACCAGGAAGACGGCGTCCCATTCCAGGCCCTTGGCGGCGTGGAGCGAGGCCAGCGTGACGCCTTCGACGGGCGGGGCGTGCTGCTCGCCGGCGCGCCGCTCCAACTCGGCCACGAACGCGGGCAGGTCGGCCCCGTCGGCGGCCATGTCCTCGGCCAGGTCGGCCAGGGCGCGCAGCGACTCCCACTTCTCGCGCGCCTTGCCGCCGCCGGGCGCGGCCGGTGTGAGCCCGATCCCGGTCAGGATGTGGTGGACCTCGCCGGCCAGGGGTTCGCCGGACTCCGAGCGGGCGGCGCCGCGCAGCAGTACGACGGCCTGACGCACTTCCGGGCGCTCGAAGAAGCGCTCGGCGCCGCGCAGGACGTAGGAGATCTCGGCCTTGGACAGGGCCTCCTCGTAGGCCTCCGACTGGGAGTTGACCCGGAACAGGACGGCGATCTCGCGGGCGGCCACGCCCTTGTCGAGGAGCTTGCGGATGGCGCGGGCGACCCCGGCGGCCTCGGCGGGCTCGTCGTCGTGCTCGGTGAAGACGGGCTTGGGGCCGTCCTTTCGCTGGGCGATCAGCTCCAGGCGGTGGGCCGAGCGGCCCTTGGCGATGACCAGGTTGGCCAGGTCGACCACCTGCGGGGTGGAGCGGTAGTCGCGCACGAGCTTGATGACGGCGGCGTCGGGGTGCTCGACGGCGAAGCCGGTCAGGTAGCGGGGGCTGGCGCCGGTGAAGGAGTAGATGGTCTGGTTGGGGTCGCCGACCACGCACAGGTCGTCGCGCCCGCCGAGCCAGGTGTCGAGCAGGAGCTTCTGCAGCGGGTTGACGTCCTGGTACTCGTCGACGACGAAGTAGCGGTACTGCTGGCGAATCTGGGCCGCCACCTCCTGGTGCTCGGTCATCACCGCGGCGGTGAGCTCCAGGATGGTCTCGAAGTCGACCAGGTGCCGCTCGCGCCGGATCTGCTCGTAGGCGTCGTAGACGCGCGCCATCTCCTCGGCGGGCACCGGCGGCGTGCGGTTGAACTTCGCGGCGGCGGCCGTGTAATCCTCGGGGGCGATCTGGACGACCTTGGACCATTCGACCTCGCTGGCCAGGTCGCGCAGGACGTCGGGGCTGGTGCGGGTGATCCGGCAGGCCTCGCGCAGCACGGGCAGCTTGGACTCGATCACCGACGGCGCGTCGCCGCCGATGACCCTCGGCCAGAAGTAGGTGAGCTGGCGCAGCGCGGCGGCGTGGAAGGTGCGGGCCTGGACGCCGGGCGCGCCGAGCGCGCGCAGCCGCTGCCTGAGCTCTCCGGCGGCGCGTGTGGTGAATGTCACGGCGAGCACGCTGGAGGAGTCGACGTACCCACTCCGTACGGCGTGGGCGATGCGGTGGGTGATCGCCCTGGTCTTCCCGGTGCCCGCGCCGGCCAGCACGCACACCGGACCTCGCACGGCCTCGGCCACCGCACGCTGCTCCGGGTCGAGCCCGGCGAGCACGTCGTCCACGCTGTTCACCTCATCATCCTCCCAGCCGGTGGCGGTGAAGGGCTCCATTCTGGCAACATGCCGCCCGTCACCCGTTCACATCACCGAGATGCAAAGAACAGGTCAATTCCCCCACAATGGGGCGCGACCAACTGCATGGGGGAAAGGGAAGGCCGTGCGAACTGCGGTTTTCGCGAGCGCGCTCGCCGCTGCGATCGCGCTCACACCGGCGGCGGCCACCGCCGAGACGGCGAAGGACCCTTTCCCGGTCGACTCCAACGGCCTGGGCGGCCTGTCGGCGGAGAGCGTCAACTACGGCCACCAGCGCAACCAGGACATGGACGTGTGGTGGACGGCCGACGGCACCAAGCGGCCCGGCGTCTTCCTCATCCACGGCGGCTGGTGGTCCGGCGGCGACAAGAGGTACATGACGGAGATCGCCCGCACCTACGCCGACATGGGCTACACGGTCTTCAACCTCAACTACCGCCTGTCCGGCCAGGAGGCCTGGCCGGCGCAGCGCAGTGACGCCTTCTCCGCGATCGCCGTGGCCCGCAAGCACGCCGGGCGCTGGTCGTTCGACCCGGCCAAGTTCGTGGTGGTGGGCTTCTCCGCGGGCGGCCACATCGCCGCGGCCGTCGGCACGTACGGCAACGGCGTGCCCGGCCTGAAGGGCGTCGTGGGGCTGTCACCGGTGATCTCGCCGCTGCGCGCCTTCTCCGACGGCGCCAAGACGACGGACATCAACAAGCGCCGCCTGCGCGTGGCGGCGATGCGGCTGGCCGGCGGCTGCGAGCCCAAGGGCAAGTGCTCGCGGGTGTGGGCCAGCATGGAGGTGCCCTGGCACGCCAGCGCCAAGGACGCGCCGATGCTGATGCTGCACTCGGAGAACGAGTTCGTGCCGCCGGTGCAGAGCGAGTTGCTCAAGACGATGCTGGGCCAGGTGGGCGTGGACGTGACGGTCGTCACCCAGCCCGGCTCCCAGCACAGCGCGCCGCTCTTCCGTGAGCCCGGCGTGGCCGAGCGCGTCCAGCAGTGGATCAGCGAGCGCATCGGCTAACCCCACCGGATCACGAGGGATTACGCGGGCGCCCGGCGTTGTTGCACCGAGCGCCTGTTTACCGAAAGGAACCCTCATGGCGCTGACGGTCTACACCACCACCTGGTGCGGCCCCTGCAAGAGGCTGAAGTCTCAGCTCTCCCGCGAAGGCATCAGCTTCAGCGAAGTCGACATCGAGGCGAACCCCACCGCCGCCGCGTTCGTGGAGAGCGTGAACAACGGCAACCAGGTCGTCCCGACGGTCGTCATCGAGACCCCCAAGGGCCGGGTCGTGCGCACGAACCCGTCGGCGCGCGAGGTGAAGGCACTCCTCCAGGCCGCCTGAAGGTACCTACCAGTCACCGACCAGCTCGTCGCCGTACCAGGTCTCGATCAGCCGCCTGGCGATCGAGACCGGCGGCGGCAGCCGCAGCTCGCCCGAGGCCAGCGCCTCGGCGAGCTGGACGCGTGAGTACCACCTGGCCTCGGCGATCTCGTCGGCGTCCGGGGTGAGCGTCGTGGTGATGGCGTCGGCGAAGAAGCCGAGCATGAGGCTGCGCGGGAACGGCCACGGCTGGCTGCCCAGGTAGCGCGGGTTCGTGACGGCGATGCCGACCTCCTCGGCCACCTCGCGTACGACCGCGTGCTCCAGCGACTCCCCCGGCTCCACGAACCCGGCCAGGATCGACAGCCGTCCCTCCGGCCACTGCGGCCCGCGGGCCAGCAGGCAGCGGTCCTCCTCGTCGCGGATCAGCATGATCACCGCGGGGTCGACGCGCGGGAAGTGCTGTGAGCCGTCCTCGGGGCAGACGCGGATGTGGCCGCCCCCCTCGACGCGGGTACGGCTCCCGCACCGCGGGCAGTGCTCGTGCGTCGTGTGCCAGGCCTCCAGGGCCACGGCGTAGACCAGCAGACCGGCGTCCCGGTCGCCGAGCAGCCCGCCGACCTGCCGCAGCCCGGCCACGACCGGCTGGCCCTCCGGGGTGTCGCGCAGGCTCATGGGTACGGTCGCCCGGCCGTTCAGCTCGGCGTCGATCCCCGGCAGGGGCGCGGCGACGGCGAAGTAGGCGGTGCCGTCCTCGACGCCCAGCAGATAGCGCTCGCCCTCGGGTGCTTCCTCGGTCGTGTACAGCACGGCCTCGACGTCCTCGCCGGTGCGGCGGACGAGCGTGTGGCCGTCGTTGATGACCAGAACTCTGGTGGCGGGGTCGGCCCAGGCACGTTCCAGCCACGCGCGATCGCCGCGCAGTGTCGAGGACCTGTCGATGGTGCCGCGCGCCAGCAGTAGTGGCCCGATCAGTTGTTCTTCAGCCCTTGTATCCACGCCGGACACACCCTCCCCAAAGTCGCAGACATCCTACGACGCCAGGTTCGGGTAAGCCTCGCCGCCGCACTTCCGGCCGAATCCCCCGTAACCACATAATTGGCTCGCAGCATCGTGAAGATCGGAGGCTCTCGATCGATGCCTTTAGGAGACCCGCGGCAACTCGGGGACTACACGCTGGAGCACGTTCTCGCTGAAGGACCGGCCGGCGTGGTCTACGCGGGACGCGGCCCGGACGGCGAGCGGGTGGCGGTCAAGCTGCTCCATACCGATCTGGAGGATCCGGAGCGCTTCCTGGAACGGGCCGAGGGGCTGAAACGCGTGGACGCCTTCCACAGCGCGATGGTCCTCGACGCCGGGATCGAGGGGGCGCGGCCGTACGTCGTCTCGGAGTTCGTGGACGGGGTCAGCCTCAAGCAGGCCGTCATCGAGCACGGCCCCTTAGGGGGCGCGGCGTTGCATCGGCTGGCCATCGCGACGATGACCGCGCTGGCCGCCATCCATCAGGCGGGGCTGGCGCACGGGGCGCTGCGGCCCGACAACGTCCTGCTCGGGCCGGACGGTCCGCGGGTGATCAACGCGGGGGTCGGCGCCGCGGTGGAGTCGGGGTCGGCGATCGCCACCCAGCAGGTCTCCTCGCCCGCCTTCCTGGCGCCCGAGCAGTTCGCCGGCGAGTTGTTCCCCGTGTCCGCCGATCTGTTCGCGTGGGGCTCGACCGTGGTGTTCGCCGCCACCGGGCAGTCGCCCTTCCACTCCAACTCGATGTCGGCCGCGATGAACCGCATCCTGCGCGAGGAGCCCGACCTCGGTGGCGTGGCCGATCCGCCGCGGGCGATCGTGGCGGCGTGCCTGGCCAAGGATCCGGCGGCGCGGCCCACGGCCAGCGAGGCGCTGATGCGGCTCGTGGGCCACTCCATGCTGACCGACCTGCCGCCGGTGCTGGAGGAGGAGCCGCCGCGCCGCTCCAGGGCGCCGGCGCTGGTGGCCGCCGCGCTCGCGCTGGCGGTCCTGTCGGCCGCGGGCGGGCACGCCGTCGCGCGGGTGACGCGACCGGCCCCGGCGCCGGCCAAGGTCGTGTCCGCGGCTCCGGCGCCCGGTCCCGCCTCGCCTTCCCCGGACGTCCGTACGGCGGCGCCCGACCCCAGCCCACCTCCCAAGCCCACCAAGACGGTCAAGGCCGTGGGCATCGGCCTGACGCTGCACGAGAGCCCGGACGACCCGGTCGTCCTGAGCGCCTACCGGGTGGGCAAGGACGCGTACGTGCGCGAGGGCGACACCTTCACCAAGCTGAAGACGCCCGGCGCCGACCTCGGCTTCTCCCCCGACGGCCAGTGGCTGGCGATCTACGCCGAGCCCACGCTGACGGTCGTCAACAGGAAGACGAAGGAGCAGTACGCCCTCACGCCGGAGGTCAAGGGCAAACTCGCCCTTCCGACCTGGTCGCCGGACTCCAAGCGGCTGCTGCTGAGCATCGTCGACGGCGGCGATCCCGAGCTGGCCCTGGGCTTCGTGCTGGTCGACCCGGTCTCCAGAAGCGTCACTCCCGTACCCACCGACGACAAGGCCGAGCGGATCTACGCCTGGCTGCCCGACTCCTCCGGCGTGGTCATCGACTACCGGAGCGAGAGCGGCTGGGGTCTCAAGGCCCGCGACCTGGCCGGGCGCGAGCTGTGGACCAAGCACTGGGTCGGCCAACTCTGGGGGCGGCGCAGCTTCTCGCCCTCCGGCGCCTCGTTCCTGACGTTGTGCCCGAGCGGCGGCAGCTTCTGCCTCTGGAACACCCAGAACTGGGGTCGCCAGGAGAGCGTGGCCGTCTTCGGGGCGAAGGGCGGAACGTTGCTGAGCTGGTACGACGACAGCCACCTGATCATCACCGAGCCCAGGGACAAGGACAAGGCGGTGCACCGGATCATCGCCATCGACCTGCGCGGCCGTACGCAGAGGGTGATGGGCGAGCTGGCCGGCAAGGACGACCGCGACGACCTGATCTACGTCTACACAGGGAGGTGACCGGCGTGGACTCCGGCATCCTGGTCACCGACCGCGCGGAGGGACGGACGCTGGCCCAGGCGGTGTCCGAGGGCGGCGCGCTGTCGCCCAACGCGACCCACCGGCTCGCGCTGGCCGTACTGACCGCGCTGGCCTCCGTGCACCGTACGGGCGAACATCACGGCGATCTGGGCCCGCACACGGTCGTGCTCGGCGCGGACGGCACGCACGTGCTGCGCGGCACGCCCGCCGGGGACGGCGGGCAGTCGGCGGACATGTTCGCCTGGGCCGCGCTGGTCGCCTACGCGGCGACCGGCCGCGACCCCTTCGGCGAGGTCGACAAACGCCGCCGGTACGGCGCCGCCGACCTGGGCGCCCTCCACGGCGAACTGCGCGAGCTGGTGGCCGACTGCCTGGCCGAGGACCCGGAGCACCGCCCGGCCGCGGAGGAGGCGCTGCTGCGCCTGCTCGGCCAGTCCGGCGCTCTGGAGACCGCGCTGCCCGACACGCCGGAACCGCCGCGGCGGCGTCCCCGCGCGCTGCTGCTCATCTCTGCGGCCGTCGTCATCGTGCTGGTCTTCGGCGCCCTCGGCTACGTGCTGACCCCCAGGACGGTCAGCGCGCAACCGGTCGCGGCGGGCACCCCGTCCCGGCCGGCCTCCGCCACCCTCACGACGCCCGCCGCGCCGAAGCAGGCGCCCGCGACCCGGACGATCACCCTGCCCGGCGGCGCGGGCACGCTCTGGGAGAACGCGGCCGACCAGGTCCGTCTCACCTCCTACTACTCCTACTACGACGGCGGGAACAGCGAGGACTCCGTCGCGTACGCGCGCACGCCGGACGGCTCCGCCTTCGCCAGGACCGGCGGCGCCAACATCAGCTCCCCGATCTCCCCGGACAACCGGTGGACCGCCACGGTCAACGAGCTGCACCTCCTGACCACGGAGCGCCTGGACGTGGGCTTCACCCACCGGGTCACCGGCGAGAAGTTCACGGTCCCGACCGTCTCGAACCCGCGGTGGGGCGTCTCGCCACAGTGGTCGCGCGACAGCCGCACGCTGCTGCTGTCGCTGATGGAGCGCGACGAGCAGGTCGAGTCCGCCTTCGTGAGGGGCTTCATCCTCATCGACGTCGAACGCCGGCGCGCAACCGTCGTCGAGACGGCCAACGCCGAGGACGTCGCGCAGTTCAGGAAGCAGGCGCCGGAGGAGCGCACCGCTCACTTCTACCGCTGGGCGGCGGGCGACCAGCTCGTGGCGTCCGGGTATCTGACGCCGGAGAACGCCGAGGGGATCCGCTACCGCGACCTGTCGGGCAAGGTCGTGCGTTCCATGCACTGGGTGGGCCGGCCCGTCGGGCAGACGCCGTTCTCTCCCTCCGGCAAGCGCCTGGTCACGACCGTGTGCAGCAAGAAGCAGGGCGTCTGCGTCTGGGACGCCGACACGGGCACGAGGCTCGCGGACGTGCCGCCCGGCGCCGGCTACATGTACGGCTGGTACGACGAGGACCACCTGATCGTGGGCAGGGTCGCGGGCAAGAAGATGATCGTGGAGGCGGTCGACTTCAAGGGCGAGGTGACGCGGAAGCTGGTCGAGCTCGTGTACGTCAAGGGCAAGCTGCCCCAGTTGCGCTTCGACAGGTACTGACATGAGCGTCCTGGAGCACGTCGGCGAGTACCGGATCCTGGGCACACTGGGCTCCGGCGGCCAGGGCGTGGTCCATCTCGGGCAGGGGCCCGGGGGCGAGAAGGTCGCCATCAAGGTGCTGCACCGGGTCTCCGATCCGCAGGCCGTCGCCCGGTTCCTGCGCGAGGCGGAGGTGCTGCCCGAGGTGGCCTCGTTCTGCACCGCCCTGGTGCTGGGCACGGGCAGCGAGAACGGCGTGCCGTACATCGTGAGTGAGTTCATCGAGGGGCCGACGCTGCAGGCGAGCGTGCGCGAGCGCGGCCCGATCGGCGGGCGGGAGCTGCGCAGGCTCGCGGTCGGGACCGTCACGGCGCTGGCGGCCATTCACCGGGCCGGAGTCGTGCACCGTGACTTCAAGCCGGCGAACGTGCTGCTGAGCAGGGAGGGTCCGCGGGTCATCGACTTCGGGATCGCGCGGGCGGCCTCCGGTGAGACGACGATCGGCGGGGTGGTGGGGACGCCGGCGTACATGGCGCCCGAGCAGTTCGCGCAGTCGCTGGCGGGGCCGCCGGCGGACCTGTTCGCGTGGGCGGCCACGATCGTCTTCGCGGCGACCGGGCGGGCGCCGTTCGGGCAGGACTCGGTGCCGGCGATCATGCATCGGCTGGCGACCGAGGAGCCCGAGCTGAACGGTCTCGACGGGGACCTGAGAGAGATCGTGGCGGCCTGCCTGGCCAAGGAGCCCGCCGAGCGGCCGCGGGCCAGCCAGGTGCTGCTGCGCCTGCTCGGCCACCCGGCGCCCGGCAGCGGAGGCAACGTCGGGCGGGCCGCCAAGCGGCCGGTGGAGCGGCGGCAGCCCGACTCGGTGCCGGAGGGGCTGCTGCGGGAGGGCTTGGCGGTCTCGCGCCGGCCCCGGCGCCTGCGCACGGCCCTGGTCGGCGGTACGGCGCTGGCCGTGGCGGCGGCCGTGACCGCCACGATCCTGATCACGCGGCCCTCCGCCGGGCCGACGCCGGCACCGTCGGTGGGGCCACGGCCGGGTCCGGCCGCCGTCGTGCCGTCGCCCGTGGTCAGCGGTTCGCCGCCGGCCGACGCCGTCGCGGTCGCGGTGCCGCAGCTCGCGGCCACGTTCTACGAGAGCCCCCGCGACCCGCTCCGGCTGACCTCGTTCACGGTCAAGGAGGAGTCGCTGCGGCATCCGGGGTTCGTCAGGAAGCCGGGGACGCGGGAGTTCGTCCGCCTGCCCGAGTACCGCGACGCGGTCGTCTCCCCCGACGGCAAGCTGGTCGCGTCGGTCTACACCACGCCCAAGTACGCCTCCGACGGCAACAACACCGTGCAGTTCACCGACCGGGCGCTGACGCCGGTCTTCGCGGTGCCGACCGTGGAGCTGCCGCTGCAGGTCAGGCGGCCGACGTGGGCGCGCGACAGCTCGCGGGTCCTGCTGACCGTCGCCGACACCGACGGCAAGGCCACCGGCTTCGCCGTGGTGGACGTGGCCGCCCGCACGTTCGTCCGGCGGGAGGTCGGCGGCCTGGCCAAGGCGACGGACTTCGCCTGGGGCCCGGACGGGAGCGTCCTCGTCACCGGGGGCGGGCCGGTGGGCCTCTACACGCTCGGCGGGCGGCTGTCGCGGACCGTGAAGGGTGTGCGCTCGGCGGACAACCTCACGGCCGAGGTCAACGGGCCGTTGCTGGCCGCCGGGTGCGCCGGTGCGCGGCCCGCCGTCTGCGTGGTGGAACACGAAAGCGGGAAGCCCGTCTCGCGCTTCCCGCTGGGTGCCAAGCAGAAGATGTGGGGGTGGTTCAACCGGGACCACCTGCTGGTCTATGACCACGGGGTCAGCCCTTGGCGAGTCGACGTGGTGGACCTGACCGGGAAGAGAGTCCGGCGGTTCGCCACGATGGCCGGGGACGCCGGCACGGTGTGGCGGTTGTTCTGGTCGGGCGGCTGAGCCCGGACTCGCCGGGCTCAGCCTTCGTTCCCGTCCTCATGATCAGCGGGCGAAGACCACGATGTTGTCGCGGTAGCTGCCCTTCTTTCTGTCGAACACGCCGCCGCAGGTGATCAGGCGCAGTTCGGCGCCGCCGGTCTGGCCGTAGACCGTGCGGCCGGGGACGGCGGTCTTCGGGTAACGGGCCAGGCGGTGGACGGTGAACGCCTTGGTGCTGCCGTCGGCGCGGTCCACGTAGATCTTGTCGCCGGGGTCGAGGCCGCGGACCTTGTAGAAGACCGCGGGGCCCGTCTTGGAGTCCACGTGGCCGGCGATGACGGCGGGGCCGCGCTCGCCGGGCTCGGGGCCGGCCTGGTTCCATCCGGCCACTTCGTAGCGCTTGGGTGCGGCCAGGCGGCCCTTCTTGTCGAGGGCCAGCGGGATGATCTTCGTCTTCAGGCCGATGGCGGGGACGCGCAGCCGTACCGGGTTGGCGGCCTGCGTACCGGTCCAGGTACCGCCCGCTCCGGTGTCCACCCCGCCCCTCGGGCGACCGTCGTCGTCATCGTCATCGTCGCTGGTGCCGCCCGCCCCGGTGTCGACCCCGCCCCTGGGACGGTCGTCATCGTCGTCATCGTCATCGTCGTCGCTGGTGCCACCCGCTCCGGTGTCCACTCCGCCCCTCGGGCGGTCGTCGTCATCGTCGTCGGCCTGGGCCAGTGCGGCCGGGGCGGCCGAGGCCGGGGTCGCGACGAGACCGGCGCCCGCCGCGCCGGTTCCGCACATGAGCGCGATGGCGATCAGGATCCGCTTGAGTTCCATGCCGTCCTCCTGGGAGTCCGTTCCGTTGCCGATCTCAGACTCCCGAGCGGCGGTGGGACGCCCATGAGGCCGCCGTTAGAGGGCTTTCATGCGATATCCAGTACCTCGTAGGGTCTCGATCCGTTCTGCCCCGATTTTCTTGCGGAGGTACCGGACATAGACATCCACGACGTTCGAGCCGGGGTCGAAGTCGAACCCCCACACGTGGCTGAGCAACTGCTCGCGGGTGAGCACCTGGTCGGGGTGGCGGCAGAAGACCTCGGCCAGCGCGAACTCCCGCGCCGACAGCTCCACCACGTGCCCGCCCACGTGCACCCGGCGGCTGCGCAGGTCCAGCGACAGATCGCCCACGCGCAGCACGGTCACCTCGGGCGTGCGCTCGGTACGCAGCCGCAGCCGCACCCTGGCCAGCAGTTCCTCGAAGGCGAACGGCTTGGGGATGTAGTCGTCGGCCCCGCCTTCGAGCCCGGCGACGGTGTCGGCCACGCTGTCACGGGCGGTCAGGATGATCACCGGCAGCGTCACCCTGGCCTGCCGCAGCCTGCGCAGCACCGTGAACCCGTCGCTCAGCGGCAGCCCGATGTCGAGCACCAGAAGGTCGAACTCACCGCTGCGGGCGTACTCGAAGGCGGCCTCGCCGTCCTCCACCACGGTGGTCACGAAGCCATTGCCCCGCAGCCCCTTCTCCACGAACGCGGCGATCCTGGCCTCGTCCTCGGCGATGAGTATCCGGTTCAATCCCGCACCTCTCTTCCGTCAACCTGCAATTCGATGACGAAGCGGGCGCCGTCCTCCACCCAGACGCGGCCGCCGTGGGCTTCGGCGATGGAGCGCACGATGGACAGCCCGAGCCCGGCGCCCTGGTGGGAACGGCTGCCCGCGCGGACGAACCGCTGGAAGATGCGCTCGCGGTCCTCCGGCCGTACGCCGGGGCCGCCGTCGCGCACCCACAGCCGGACGCGGTCACCGTCCACGGCGGAGCCGGCGGCCACGAGCGCGCCCTCCCGCGTGTGCCGGACGGCGTTGGCGGCCAGTTGCATGAGCGCCTGGGTGAGCCGCTGGCGGTCGGCCACGATGCGCGCCTCGGCCACCTCGTCCACCCGCCAGTCGCGCTCGCCCAGCGCCCTGGCCTTGGCGATCACGCTGACGGTCAGGTCCGCGAGCTCCACCTCCTCCAGCGACAGGAAGCCCGGCTGCTCCGACTTGGCCAGCGTGAGCAGGTCGTCGACGATGCGGTTCATGCGGTTGAGCTCGTCGGTGACCAGCGCGAGCGTCTCCTCCCGCTCGGCCGGGTCGTCGCCCATCAGCTCCAGGTGGCCGCGGATGACGGTGATCGGGGTACGCAGCTCGTGCCCGGCGTCGTCCACGAACTCGCGCTGCACCTCGAAGGCGCGTTGCAGCCGGTCAAGCATGTGGTTGAAGGTACGGGCCAGCGCGGCCACGTCGTCGTTGCCGACCACGTCGAGCCGGCGGGTCAGGTCGCTGGAATCGCTGATGTGCTCGGCGGCCTGCCGTACCATCCGGACCGGCGCGAGCACGCGGCCCGCGACGAACCAGCCGGCCGCGCCCGCCATCGCCAGCGCGGCCAGTGAGGTGAAGGCGAGCACGCGGACGGCGTCGACGACCTCCTGGCGGTGATGCTCGTAGAAGATCGCGATGACGAAGTGGCCCTGGCGCGGGTCGCCCTTGACCTGGATGGGGATCGAGACGTAGCGGACCTCACCCGCCTTGGACGGCCACTCTCCGGTCTCCGGGCGCTGGGCCTCGGCGACGCGGGCGACCAGGGCGGCGTCCTCGTCGAGGGGCGCGGGCGACTCGGCCCGGCCCTTGTGGTGGGGCTGGCCGTCCACGACGGTGAAGAACATCTCCCACCGGTCGGCGACGTTGACCTGGAGGTAGCCGACCAGCAGGTCCTCCAGGTCGTTGGTGGTGGGTTTGGCCGCGTAGCCGCGCAGCTCCTCGTACTCGTGCTTGAACTCGGCCGCGATCCGCTCGTCCACCCGGGTCAGCAGGACGTTCCAGGCGGCGAAGATCGACAGGCCGAGCGCCAGGGTCACGACCGAGAGCATCCAGCCTACGATCCGGGCTCTCGCGCTCACCTTGCCTGCTCAGTCGTCGTCATCGTCCTCATCATCATCCCCGGTGCGGACCCTGGTCGGCGAAGGGGGTGGCACCGGGTCGGCTTTCGTCTTCTTCCTGGTCGGCGTGGGCGTCGCGCGTTCCCTGGTCGGGCTCGGCGTCATCGTCGGCGTCGGGCTGGGCGGCGGGGTGGCCGTGGGGGTGACGATGATCTCGCCGCCGAGGTCCGGTTCGACGGCCCCCGCTTTGACCACCACGGTCATGGCCAGCGCGGCGAGCACCGCGCCGACCGTGGCGCCCACGAGCGTGGTCCTACGGGTCATGACAGGACCGTAGGCTCTGCGGAGGAGATGTCGGTGAGACGAGAATGAGAAGACTCTCATTTGGCCGCCGATTAGCCTGTCGGGGCAACGAGGTGATCGTCCCGGGACTATCATCGCCGAGTTAGGTTAGCCTTACCTGATCCGGGGGTGCCCTGTTTTGCGGCTCTTCATGACGGCGCTCAAGCCGACGGACTCGGTGACCGACGGATTCCTGCCGGCCGCTCGCGCGCTCGGCTGCGAGGTCACCATTCTGACCGACCGGCCAGAGCAGCACCCGCACGCGGTCGCGTGCGACGTGCGCGACCCGCGCGCCCTCATCGACGCCGTCTCGCGTCTCGGGCGGCCGGACGCCCTGTTCAGCAACTCCGACCACCTGCAGACCGAGACCGCGCTGGCCGCCGCCTACTTCGGGCTGCCCGGCAAGGACTGGCGGGCGTGCCTGTCGGCCAAGAACAAGTATCTGATGCGCGCGAAACTGGCCGAGGCCGGGGTCGAGGAGGTCTTCTCGATCCAACTGGGTCCGGACGACGCCGTTCCCGGCGGCCTGCCGTACCCCTTGGTGGTGAAACCCCGCGAGGGCGTGGCCAGCGAGGACGTGATGCTGGTGGAGAAGGACCTGGAGACGGCGGTCGCGGCGGTGCGGCGCGCGCGGCCGGGCGCGTACGTGGTCGTGGAGGAGTATCTGGAGGGACCGCTGCGCACGCTGGAGACGCTGGGCGACGCGACCGGCACGCGGGTGCTGGGCGGCTACGCGACGCAGCTGGGGCCGCTGCCGCACTTCGTGGAGGAGCGGCTGGACTGGGCGCCGGACGGGCCGCACGAGCACGTGCTGGCCGCGCTCGGGGCGCTGGGGGCGGGCTTCGGGGCCTGCCACACCGAGTACGTGCTCACGCCGGCCGGACCGCGCATCGTCGAGGTCAACTACCGGGTGATCGGCGACCACTGCGACTTCCTGCTCGGCGACATCCTGGGCGTCCCGCTGTTCGAGTGGATCCTGCGGGCGCACCTGGGCGAGCGGCTTCCCGAAACACCCCCCACTCCCGGGTACGGCACCGCCGTCAGCCTGGTGGCCGACCGATCCGGAACGATCACCGAGGCCCCCGGAGCGGAGGAACGCTCCCAGGACGGCGTCCGCCTCTGGCACCGCCCCCTGCGCGCCGCCGGAGAACAGATCACCAGAACCCACACCAACCGCGACTACCTGGGCGTCATCCGCGCGGTCGGCCCCGACCGCCACCGGGTGGAGGCGGCGGTGGACGCCTACCGGGCGGAGCGGCCGTGGGTGATCTCGGCGTGAGTCTCGACTCCACTGAGGCCAGGCTGGCCGCGCGCGTTCTCGACACTCTGCTGCGCGAGGACTACGGCGGCCTGTCGCGGCGGGTGAGCAGGACCCGGGAGGGCGTGCGGCTGACGCTGGCCGACGGCAGGGTCGTACGGCTGGTGCCGGGGTCGCTCTACCAGGACTTCGTGGTGGCCCCCGAGGAACGCCTGCGCCTTGAGCAGGTGCTCGCCACGCTGGCCGAGGTCGCCGATCCGGCCGACGCGCAGGGCGTGGCGGCCTTCGCCGACGAGTGCGCGGCGGCGCTGGCGGCCGGTGAGCTGCACGCCCTGCACGCCGATCGGGTGCTGGCGGGCGAGCCGTCCTACGAGACGCTGGCGGCGTTCGTGGAGCATCCGGTGTATCCGACCTCGCGGGCCCGGGTGGGGATGAGCGCCGCGGACCTGCTGGCGTACGCGCCGGAGTTCGGGCCCGCGTTCGCGCTGCGCTGGGTCGCGGTGCCCGGTCACGACGAGCCGTTCCCCGTGCACCCGCTGACGATCGACGAGGCGCTGAAGGTCGAGGGGGTGCGCGAGGTCTCGGGGCGGGCGACGATCGTGCGGCCCACGTTGTCGATGCGGACCGTCGAGCTGGACGCGCGTACCCACCTGAAGCTTCCGATTCCGGTCAGCACGCTGGGCGTGCGCAACCGCCGTTCGATCAGGCCGGGGACACTGCGTGACGGCGCCCTGGCCGAGCTGCTGGTCCGCGAGCTGGCCGACCCCGGCGTGCTCGTGGCCGACGAGCAGACCTACGCGCACGCCGGGCACGAGTACCTGGCGTGGATGATCCGCAGGCTGCCGGAGGGCAGGATCGTGCCGGTCGCCGCCCTCAACGCCCCGACCGTGCTCGAACGGCTCGGCGACGTGATCCCCGAGTACCTGCGCATCCTGCTGCGCTGGAACGTGCGGCTGTTCGTCCGCCACGGCGTGGCGCTGGAGGCACACCAGCAGAACCTCGCCCTCGTGTTCACGGACGACGGCATGAAACTGCTGGTCAAGGACAACGACGGGCTGCTGGCCTCGCCGGCGAGGCTGCGCGCCGCCGGTGTCGAGCCGCCCGCCTTCACCGACGAGCGCATGCTGACCGACGACCCCCACGCGCTGGCCGACGTGTTCGTGACGATCACGCTGCACCTGGCCGCCGCGGCGGTCGCGTTCGGGGCGCTGCCCCACGAGCGGGCCGCCCGGCTGCTGCGCGAGACCCTCGCCGAGGCGCTCGACGAGCACGGCGAGGACCCCATGGCCCGGCTGCTGCGCGCCAGGACGCTCGACGCGGCCCGGCTCACCGGGAAATCGATGATCACCGCGGGCACCCTGGTGGCCAAGGAGCGTACCGGCGCCCGTGACGTCAACAAGTACTACGGCGCCAGCGGGCCCAACTACCTGAGGAGAGCGTGACGTGGAAAGCCTGGTCCTCGACTCCCCCGCCGCGTCGCCTCCCCGGGCCGAGGAGGCGACCCTGGCCGCGCTGCTGCGCTGCTGCGTGCGGGAAGTGGCGGGGCCGCGCGGCCTGGTGTGGCCGGCGCCGCCGTACCTGCTGCTGCGGGTGGGCGGGACGTTGCTGCGGGCACGCACGCGCGGCGGCGCCGCGCTGCGCTTCACCGGGCCGCCCGAGCGGCTGGAGCAGGGCGTCTGGGTGCCTCTGACCACCGATGAGCTGGTACGGCGGGCCGTATCCGACCTGAGCCTCGGCGAGGTGAACGCCGAGTTCGCCGGGCAGGTGGCGGCCAGCCGCGAGGCGCTGGAGGCGATCCTTTCGGCGCGGGCCGGGGCGGTCGCGCCCGCCGACCCGTGGCTGGCCTCGGAGCAGGCGCTGGTCTACGGGCATCCGTTCCATCCGAGCCCGAAGGCGCGCGGCGGGCGCGACTGGCTGGCCTACGCGCCCGAGGCGCACGCGCGGTTCCCGGTGCGGCTGCTGGGGGTACGGTCCGACGTCGTGGCGCAGGAGGGTGTGACCGGCGTTTTGGACCGCCTGGGCGAGGCGCCGCCGGGGTACGCGCTGCTGCCGGCGCATCCGTGGCAGCTCGACCTGCTCGGCCCGGTCTTCGACGACCGGCTGGTGGACCTGGGTCCGGGGCCGGTGGTGGTGCCCACGTCGTCGGTGCGGACGGTCTACGCGCCGGACCTCGGGGTCTGCCTGAAGTTCTCGCTGGATGTCCGGATCACGAATTGTGTACGGAAGAACGCCTGGTATGAGCTGGCGGGGGCGGTGGAGCTGAACCGCCGCTTGGGCACGATATTCGATGAAATTTCCGGCAAATACCCTGCGACGCGGTGGCTGCCCGAGCCCGGCTACCGCTCCGCGGGCCTGGGCACGCGGCTGCTGGAAGGGCTCGGCGTGATCGTGCGTTCCAGCCCGTGGTCGGTCGTCTCCCCCGGCGTCACGCCGGTGCTGGCAGGGGCGCTGGCCACCGAGGGCGTGCGCACGCCGGACCCCGCCGCGTGGTGGCGCGCCTATGTCGCGGCGCTGGTCCCGCCCGTGCTGGAGCTCTACTTCCGGCATGGCGTGGTCCTGGAGCCCCACCTGCAGAACGTACTGGTCGGCCTCGACGCGGACGGGCTGCCCGCCGAGGTGGTCTTCCGCGACCTGGAGGGCACCAAGCTGGTCACCGGCCGCCACGACCTGACCGGGGTGCCGGACCGCGTGGCGGAGGCGCTGTCCTACGACGCAGAGCGCGGCTGGGCCAGGGTCGCCTACTGCCTGCTGGTCAACCACCTCACCGAGATCGCCGCCAGCGTGGCGCCCGACGACGCGACGCTGACCCGCCTGTGGCGATCCGCCGCCGAAGTGATCGCCCGCGTGGCCGCGGACCTGGGCAACCCCGTGCCCCTGTCGGACCTGCTGGCCGGCGCGCCCCTGCCCGCCAAGGCCAACCTGTCGGTGCGCTGGGCCAGGGCCGCCGACCGCGCGGCCGGCTACGTCCCGATCGCGAACCCGCTCGCATGAGCCGCACCCACGCCGCCCGGATCGCCGAGGCCGCCGCCGACGACACGCCCGCCTACGTCTACGACCTGCCCGCCCTGGACACGCACGCCACGGCCGTCCGCCGGGCGCTGCCCGGCATCGAGCTCTACTACGCGGTCAAGGCCAACCCCGACCCCGAACTGCTCCGCGTGCTCGAACCCCACGTGGACGGCTTCGAGGTCTCATCGGGCGGCGAGCACGCCCACGTCAGCGCCCTGTTCCCGGACAAGCCACTGGCGCTCGGCGGCCCCGGCAAAACCGACGCGGAACTCCTCCTGCCCGCCCACCGCCTGCACGTGGAGTCATCCGGCGAACTGCGCCGCCTGCTCGCCTCGGGCCGCGCCGCCGACGTCCTCCTGCGCGTGAGCCCCGACCTGCCCGTCGAGGGCGCCGCCCTCACGATGAGCGGCCCGTTCGGCATGGACGACGACGACGTGCGCGCCTGCCTGCCTCTGTTCGACGACCGGGTACGGCTACGCGGCCGCCACTACCACCTGGCCAGCGGCCTGAACGCCGACCAGCTCCTGAAACTGGCGGAAACCCTGCTGTCCACCCACCCCGGCGAGGTGAACCTGGGCGGCGGCATGGCCGTGGACTACCACGATCCCGCCGCCCGCTTCGACTGGCCCGCCTACGGCACCGGCCTGGCCCGCCTGCGCACCCCCGGCCAGACGGTCCGCGTGGAGCCGGGCAGGTCGCTGACCGCGTACTGCGGCTACTACGTCACCAAAGTCGTGGACGTGAAGCGGGTACGCGGCGCGGCGTACGCGATCGTGCTGGGCGGCACCCACCACCTGAGAACCCCCGTCACCAAGGGCCACGACCAGCCCTTCACCGTCCTCCCCACCGGCACCGGCCCAGGCGTCACCGACGAGCCCGTGACCGTCGTGGGCCAGCTCTGCACCCCCAAGGACGTCTTCGCCCGAGCCGTCCCCACCTCCATCCACGTGGGCGACACCGTGGTCTTCGCCATGGCCGGCGCCTACGCCTGGAACATCTCCCACCACGACTTCCTGATGCACCCCAAACCCACGTTCCACTACCTGTCAGGTTGAGGTGGGGACGGCTTCGATGAGGGCGATGAGGCCGTCGGCGTCGAGGAGGTTCACCGGGCGGACGGTCTCGTTGGGGCGGACGTAGTGGAAGGCGGCGCCCACCTGGTCCAGGGGGACCTTGGCCAGGTGTGACCAGGCCAGGCGGTAGGCGGCGAGCTGCACGGAGGCGGCGGCGGCCGCCTTGCCGGACGGGCGTTCTCCCGTCTTCCAGTCGACCACCTCGTACGTGCCGTCGGGCAGCTGGAAGACGGCGTCCATGCGGCCCCTGACCAGCCGGTCGGCGATCATGGTCTCGAAGGGGACCTCGAGGTCGAGGGGCTTGCGGGTGGCCCATTCGCTTTCCTCGAAGCGTTCCTGCAGTTCGGCCAGCCGTACGTCGGCCTCCTCCTCCACGAGGTCCAGGCCGGGCAGCTCGAAGTCGTCGATGAGGCGCTGCTGGTCCCAGCGCGTCTCCAGCCAGCGGTGGAACGAGGTGCCACGGCGGGCCAGCGGCGCGGGCTTGACCGGGACCGGACGGCGGATCCTGCGGGCCAGTTCCTTCGCGTCGGCGGCCAGCGTGACCAGCGACGAGACGGTCAGCTTGGACGGCAGCTCGACCGTCCTGCCCCCGCCGCGCCGATACAGTTCGCGTTCGCGCAGCAGCAGGTCGGTGTCGCGCTCCCAGGCCCGGACGCGCTCCTGCTCGAACGTCTTCAGCGCCTCCTCCGGCGCGGACTCAAGCCGGCCCGACAGCGCGTCCTCGACCAGGCGGGCACCGTCCAGGACGGCCTCGTACCTGTCGCCTTCCGGCACCACCGGCCAGGTGGCCTCGGCGGGCTCGTCCAGCAGCGGGTTGGTCGCCCCGTCGGCCAGGTCCGGGGCCCAGTAGGCCACGCGGTCGCTGGTGTCGCGGATCTCCAGCAGGAAGTCCGACGGCTCCAGCGGCTTGGTGGCGCTGCCCCAGCGGTAGCCGGAGGCGATCAGGTGGTAGTGGGCCCGGGTGACCGCCACGTAGGCCAGGCGCCGCTCCTCCATGAGGTCGCGCGCGCGGCAGCGCTCGTCGAACGCGGTCAGCTCCTCCTTGCTCAGCCCGCCCAGCCGTGGCAGGTCCGCGACATCCCCTCTCAAGGGGTACGGGAGCTTGCGCGGGTTGTCCGTCCACCGGCTGTTGGTGACCGGTGTCGCGGGGAACATGCTGCCGGTGGCGATCGTGCCCTTCGAGCTGATCAGCTGCGACAGCCCCGGCACCACCACGACCGGCCACTCCAGGCCCTTCGAGGCGTGCACTGTCATCAGCTTCACGCTGTTGCTCTCGCCCACGCGCCCCGCCTCCAGGCCGAACTCCTCGCTCTCCGCCGCCTCCAGGTAGGCCAGGAAGGCGCCGAGCGTCGGGTCCTCGGCGTCCCCGGCGAAGCGGGAGGCGGCGTCCAGGAAGGCGTCCAGGTCGGCGCGGGCGGCGAAGGCGCTGACCGTGCCGCCGCGCGCGGCCACCTCGATGTCGAGGCCGAGCTTCCGCTCCACCTCGGTGATCAGGTCGGGCAGCGGCTGGGCGGTGTGGGCGCGCAACTGACGCAGCTCGTGAGCCAGCGCGACCAGGCGGCTCCTGGCCAGCGGCGAGAACGACTCCAGCCACTCCTCGCGGTCGGGCAGCTCGTCCAGGGCGTCGATCAGGCTGCCGCGTTCCTCGGCAAGGTCCACGACCACCTGGTCGAGCGGGTCCTTCTCCGGCCGGGCGCCCTGCCTGGCCTCGCGGGTGAGCTCGCGGGCGTACTCGCCGAGCTGGCGCAGGTCGGCGGGGCCGATGCGCCACCTCGGACCGGCCATGAGCCGGGCCAGGGCGTCTCCGGCCGTCGGGTCGTACAGGGCGCGGAGGGTGGCGACGATGTCGTTGACCTCGGGGACGGTGAGCAGGCCGCCCAGGCCGACGACCTCCACCGGGATGTCGCGGGCCTCCAGGGCACGGCGCAGGGCGGGGAACTGCGAGCGTTTGCGGGCCAGGATCGCCACGTCCTGAGGCTGGAGCTCCAGAGTCTTCTTGCGTTCCTTCTCGCCCCAGGGCAGGCCGTCCGGGGCGACCTCCTGGCCGAGCATCTTCTTGACGCCCTCGGCGATCCACTCGGCCTCGTCCTCGGCGGTCTCGTGGAAGGCGCAGGTGACGCGGCCGCGGTCCTTGCGGTTGGCGCCGGGCACCAGGACGGGGACCTCCCTGGCCTCCATGCGCAGCGGGATCTGGACCCGGGCGGCGACGTCGAGGACGCGGTCGCCGTTGCGGAAGCTGACCGAGAGCTGGCGCACCGGGGCCCGGTCGCCGGAGGCCGTTCTGAAGTCCTGGGAGAAGCGGCGCAGGTTTCCGGCCGAGGCGCCGCGCCAGCCGTAGATGGACTGGCAGGGGTCGCCGACGGCGGTGACCGGGTGACCGCCGCCGAACAGGCTCCTGAGCAGGACGAGCTGGGCGTGGCTGGTGTCCTGGTACTCGTCCAGCAGGACGACGGAGAACCTGTCGCGTTCGATCTGGCCGACTTCGGGGTGCTTGGCGGCGATCCGGGCGGCCAGGGACATCTGGTCGCCGTAGTCGATGACCTCGCGGCCGCGCTTCAGCCGCTCGTACGCCGCCACCAGGGGAAGGAGCTGCTCCCTCGCCCGTTGCACCGCGATGGGCTTGCGCTGGGCCGCGACGGTCTTGGCGGGGAGCATGCCGTACTGCTCGTCGAGCCACTCGCCGACCCCCCGCACGTCGCCGCCGGCGCGCAGGTGCTCCGACAGCTCTCCCGCGAGCTCCAGTACGGCGGCCGTGACCGACGGCGGCCCCAGCTCGATCTTGTCCATCGGCCCGTCGTACATCGCCACGACCCGCGAGGCCAGCTGCCACGAGACGGCCGGGGTGACCAGGCGCATCGTGGGCTCCAGCGCCTCCCGCAGGGCGTGGTCGGTGACCAGGCGGGCGGCGTAGGCGTGGTAGGTGGAGACGGCCGGCTCGTCGTCCAGCAGCGACGGCTCGACCAGGCCCGCCTCGGCCAGGCCGTTGAGGCGCTCACGCACCCGGTTGGCCAGCTCGGCGGCGGCCTTGCGGGTGAAGGTGAGGCCGAGCACGTTCTCGGGGCGCACGAGCCCGTTGGCGACCAGCCAGACCACGCGCCCGGCCATCGTCTCGCTCTTGCCGGAACCCGCTCCGGCCATCACGACCATCGGCTCCAGCGGCGCCTGGATGACATGCTCCTGCTCCGGAGTCGGCGGCAGCACGCCCAGCTTGCCGGCGAGCTCTCCCGGACTCAGCACACCTGGCCCCCGTTGTCGTTGACCGGGCAGCTGGCCCGCGCGGCGCACGTACGGCAGCCGTCGTTGACCTTCGCCTGGAAGAACGGGCCCGACATGCCGATCGCGACGGTGTCGACCAGGTCCTTGGCCCAGGTGGGGTCCCGGTCGTCGGCCAGGGCGGGCTGCGCCTGCTCCAGCGCGTCGTTCTTGCCGCCCGCCTTGCCGAGCTGCACCAGCGAGGCGCCGCCCGGCTCGGTCATGCCGTGCCTGGCGAAGGCGCCCAGCAGCGCGGCCAGCTGGTAGACGCCCAGCTGGGGGTGGCGGTCGAGGTCGCCCGCCTTGGGCTTGCTCGACCCGGTCTTGAGGTCGATGATGACGGCCCTGCCGTCGGAGTCGCGTTCGACCCGGTCCACGCGGCCCTTGATCAGCACGCCGTCGCCGACCGTGGCCGTGAACGCCTCCTCCAGGGCGACCAGTTCGCGCGGGTTCTCCTTGTGCCAGCGCAGGAACTTGGCGATCATCTGCTCGGCCACCTGGCGCTGCTTGCGGTTGAACCACACGCCGCCGAAGTCCAGTTCGCTCCAGATGTCGTCCAGGCGGCGGCCGAGGAGGTCCTCGCTGGGCAGGTCGGTGGCGGCCAGCACGGCCAGGGCGTGGATGACCGTGCCGAGGCCCTGGGCGCTGCTCGTCCCGGCGGCGCCGACCGCGGTCTCCAGGAGCCAGCGCAGGCCGCACTTGGTGAAGCTCTCCACGGCCGAGGGCGAGATGCGCACGATGTCGTCCGGCCAGCCGAGGGGGCGGTCGTCGGAGATCGGCGTCAGCGCGTACCAGTCGTTGGGATGCGCGCCCTGCACGCCCGCGGCGGCGAGCCTGGCGAGTTGCTGCGCGGCCTTCTGCCGGATTCTTGCCGACTTTGTGGGATCTGTTACGGCGCTTCGGAGGTCGGCCACGAGCGCCGACATGTTCAGCCACCGGGCCTGGTCGTCCACCGTCGCCGTGTCCACGGAGCCCGGCATCAGCTCGGCCAGGAACCTCGACGGCCGCTCGTCGGTGTCCTCGCCGCCGACCGCCGTCACGACCAGCCTCTTCCTGGCCCTGGTCGCGGCCACGTAGAACAGGCGGCGTTCCTCGGCCAAGAGCTTCGAGGCCAAAGACGCGGTACTCGGCTGCGCCCCCTCGGCCAGCTCCACCAGGTCCTCGGCGCCCAGCATCGAACCCCGCAGCCGCAGATCCGGCCAGACGCCCTCCTGAACGCCCGCCACCACCACGACGTCCCACTCGAGCCCCTTGGAACGATGCGCGGTCAGCACCCGCACGGCATCGCCGTCCGGGGCGCGTTCGGCCAGGGTGTCACCGGGGATCTCCTGGGAGGCGATGTCGTCCAGGAACACCTCCGCGCCGGCCCTGGGCATGCGGTCCACGAACCTGGCGGCGTGATCGAACAACGCCACCACGGCATCCAGGTCACGATCGGCCTGGGCGCCCCGCGCGCCACCGGACAGGCTCAGGTCGGTCCATCGCTCGGCCAGGCCGCTGCCCTGCCAGATCGCCCAGAGGACCTCTTCGGCGGTGCTCTGCGCCTTGGCGGCCTCTTTGGCGGCGTGGAGGAGGTGGGCTACGCGTTCTGCCGGGTGGGCTATGTGGGGTTCTATGCGGGTCAGTTCGCGGACATCCAGGACTGAGGCCACGAGCAGTTCCCCGGACGACCGGACAACCCGCCCCAGCCCGCCCTCGTCCCCGGAGCCACCCTCTTCCCCAGAGGCACGCTCACCGGACGCGCCTTCGCCCGAGGCACCCTCACCGGAGGCCCCTTCGCCGGACGCCCCTTCACCGGAGGCTCTTTCGCCGGAGGCGCCACCACCGGAGGTCGCCTCACCGGAGGTCTTTTCGCCGGACGCGCCATCACCGGAGGCCCCTTCGCCGGAGGCGCCTTCCTCTTGGGTTGAGGTGTCTTCTTGGTCCGAGGCGGTCTCTTCGGTGGCGGCGGCCTCGTTTTCGGCGATCTTCAGGGCGCGACGGAGGCGGCGTACACCGATCATGTCGGTGCCGCCCAGCGGGCCGGTGAGCAGTTCCTCCACCACGGACTCGTCCAGCTCGCCCGGGTACAGGGCCATCCGGAGCATCGTCAGCAACGGCCGGACCCCGGGCTCCTGGGCGATCGGCACCTCGTCGCCCGCCACCATCGTGGGCACACCGGCACTCACCAGCGCCCTGCGCAGCAGCGGCACCTGCCGGATGGCCGAGCGGACCAGCACGGCCATCCGGTGCCACGGCACGCCGTCGATCAGGTGCGCGCGGCGCAGCGCGTCGGCCACCACGGCGGCCTCCTGGCTCGTGGAGTCGGCCAGCAGGACCCTGACCTCGCCGGGTTCGGCGTCGTCCAGGGGCACCAGGTCCCGGTGGCCCCAGGCCTTCCGTTCCCTGGGTGCGGCGACCGGGGCGGGTTCCTCGGCCGGCGGCTCGGGACGGGCCTCGGGCTCGTTGGGCTCGTTGTCTGTTGGGCCGGTGGTCAGCAGGGTTTCGAAGGCGGTGTCCTGCTCCTTCGCCGCCGGTGCGGGCGGCTGGGCCGTACCGGATGGCTCGGGTGGGGTGAGGGTCGCGTCGGGGGTGGGGGCGGCGGGCAGGCGGGAGGCGACGCGGCGGGAGGCCGTCAGGAGGTCGGCGCCGCTGCGGCGGCACACGCGCAGGGCGACCACGGGCGCGTCGCGACCGTCGAGGGTGCGGAAGCGCTCGGGGAAACGCAGGATGCCGCGGACGTCGGCGCCGCGGAAACCGTAGATGGACTGGTCGGGGTCGCCCACCGCGATCAGGTCGCGGCCGTCGCCGGCGAGCTGCCGCAGGAGGTACTCCTGGGCTGGATCGGTGTCCTGGTACTCGTCCACGAAGACCATGTCGTAGGCGGCCCGCTCGCGGCGGCGTACGTCGGGGTCGGACAGGAGACCGGCCGCGGCCTTGATCAGCTCGGCGTAGTCGAGCACCGGCTCGGGGTCGAGGTCGAAACGTTCCTGGTAACGCAGCGAGAACTTGCCCGCGGCCACCCAGTCGGGCCTGCCGTGCTGGTAGCCGAGTGCGACCAGGCGGTCGCCGTCGAGGCCGCGTTCGCCCGCCCGTGACAGGAAGTCGCGCAGTTCCTCGGCGAACCCGCGGGTCTTCAGCGGCTCCCGCAACGCCAGCGGCCACTCGCGCGCGCCGTCCTCCAACTCGCCGTGGAGCAGGCGCCGGATCTCCAGCAACTGCTCGGGCCCGCTCAGCAGCCGCGGCGGCTCCGTCCCCGCCTGCAGGGCCTCGCGCCGCAACAACGCGTAGGCGTAGCTGTGGAAGGTGAGGGCCAGCGGTGTGCGCGTGGTGCGCCGCAACCGGCCGGTGACGCGTTCGCGCAGCTCACCGGCGGCCTTCCGGCTGAACGTGAGGATGAGCACCCGCTCGGGATCAAGCCCGCGGCGTTCGATCCGGTCGACGACGGTCTCCACGACGGTGGTCGTCTTCCCCGTACCGGGACCGGCCAGAACGAGCATCGGCCCACCGGGATGTTCGACCACGGCACGCTGGTACTCGTCGAGCACAGGGGCCTCAACCGGTCCCCCGCCCCCACGTCGCACCAACCGCCAGGTCTGACCACTCACAGCACTAGATTCCACCAGACCACAGGGGTAGATCGTGCCGCCTTGACCGTTCTCCCCACGAGTCCGCCCACGCTACCGGCCCAATCCCCCAATATCCCGCCAACCCGCCGCCCCAACCCACCTTCATCCGGTACGGCCCGCCGCCCCGGTTGCCGTGTCCGATGGGCAAGGGTGGCCGTTACGGTGGGGACCACGTCCGACGTGAGAAGCGACCCCCACGATCGACGCCCGCCGGGGTCGGCGGGTGGCGTGGGGGCGGCTTGCCGTAGGGGATGGGGCGGGTTGAAAGCCACAGCGGACGGGAGAGCCGCGCAATGAGACTGGATCAGGACGAAGGCCCGAGAACGCCGCGCAGGACCTCGTCGAGGCCGGATTTGAGGTCGGCGGGCTCGCGGCCGCGGTGGATCACGAGGTTGGCGGCGAGCGGCGCCAGCAGCGCGTCGGCGGCGAAGGGCGCGTCGGCGGCCGGGTTGACGTCGGCGATGAGCAACGACAGATGCCGGTGATATGCCTCATAAGCGCCACCGAACCGCGCGAACGGCCCCGCGGTCTCCGCCATCAGCAACAGGTCGAGCTGCGCGAACGTCCGGTCAACGAGCCCGTGCAGAAACGCCCGGACCCGCTCCCCCGACGGCGCGCCGGGCCCCAGCGGCGGCGGCCCGGACAGGAACGACTCCTGGAACTCCCGCTCCTTGGCGTCGATCAGCGCGTAGGCGAGCCCGGACCGATCCCCGAACCGCCGGTACAGCGTGCCGACGCCCACTCCTGAGGCGGCCGCCACCTCGGCCATTCCCAGCCCGTCGATGCCCTTGTCGGCGACGAGCTCGGCCGCCGCCGCGAGGATCTTCGCCCGGTTCCTGGCGGCATCGGCCCGCTCCTGCGTCACCCGGACACCTTATCGACCCCTTGCCAAGCGGAACCAATTCCGCTTACCGTGGAAGCGGAACCTATTCCGCTTATGGAGGATCATCATGCTGCACGGAAGGGCCGCCCTCGTCACCGGCGGCAGCAGGGGCATCGGCGCCGCCATCGCCCGCGGCCTGGCCGCGGCCGGGGCCGACGTCGCCATCACCTACGCCAGCGCCGCCGACCAGGCCCAGGCCGTGGTCAAGGACATCGAGACGGCCGGGCGGCGCGCCACCGCCATCCAGGCCGAAGCCGCGGACGAACGCGCCCTCCGCACCGCCGTCGACCACGCCGCGGGCATCCTGGGCAGGCTCGACATCCTGGTGAACAACGCCGGAATCGCCCCCTACGGCCCCTTGGAGGAAGTCACACTTGAGGAGCTCGACCGGACGATGGCGGTCCACGCCCGTGCCGCGTTTCTGCTGGCTCAGGCGGCCGTGCCGTACATGCGGAACGGCGGGCGGATCGTCACGATCGGCAGCAGCCTGGCGGAACGCGTCCCGTACCCCGGCTGGACCCTGTACTCGATGAGCAAGGCCGCCCTCATCGGCCTCACCAGAGGCCTGGCCCGCGATCTGGGCCCGTTGGACATCACCGCCAACCTGGTACATCCCGGCTCCACGGACACCGAGATGAACCCCGCCGACGGCCCCGACGCCGACGCCGAACGCTCGTACACGGCCCTGGGCCGCTACGTCGACCCGGACGACATCGCCGCCACCGTCGTGCACCTGGCCGGCCCGGCGGGCCGCAACATCACCGGCACCGCCATCACTGTCGACGCCGGCACCACCGCCTGACCCGTCGCGGAAGCCGGAACCCCGACGGGCCGGGAATGCGGCCCCGGCCCGTCAGCGAAACCTCAGGCCCCGTCGAGAATCGGGATGAGCTGCTCCTCCTCGTAGTCGAGGTGCTGCTCCACCGCAGTGGCGAGCTCCTCGACCTCCTTGAGTACGGCCGGCGTGTCCGCACTCTCGGTCGAGACGACCTCCTGCAACCTGGCCAGCAACGCGGCCACCTTCTCATGCTCGGCGCCAAGCCGATCCATCACCTCGGCGAGCTCCGGATGCTGCGCCGACAACGCGGGAAACAGCCCCCTGTCCTCATGCGAATGGTGAACATGCAGCCCCTGGCACAACGTGAGGCAGTTGACCCGCAACTGCGCCCCGAGCCCCGGCCCCGAAGCGGCGACCTCCTTGCGGATGAGCACCAGCTCCCGCCGGAAGGCGTCGTGAATCATCCGCAGCGCCTCGCCGAACGACGAGGCCGGCGGCGGCCCGCCCCCGGTCTGCTTGAGCGCGATCACGGGAATCACCCGAGCGGTACGCGCCTGATACTCGGCCCACCCGGGATCGGCCTCGACCGCCCGCGCCCAGGCCGCCTCCCGCTCCGCACCTTCCAGTACGGTCGCCCGCGCCTCATAGGTGAAGATCCCGTCCTCGACGTTGACGGCGGGCTCGGCGACGAGATTGTGGAACCAGGCCGGATGACGAGCAGCCCCGTTGGCCGAGGCGATCACCAGAACCTGCTCGCCCCCGTCATGCAGGTACCCGAGCGGAACGGTGTGCTGTTCACCGGAACGCGCCCCGGTGGTGGTGAGAAGGAGCAGCCGAGCGCCCTCGAAAGGACCCCCAACCCGGCCACGATTGGCCCTGAACTCCTCGATGATCTGCTTGTTGAAATCGAACGGCATTCTTCTCCATGGGTGTGAGCTTTGATGAGAGGTAGGGGCAAAGACGGGGATCCGGCGGGCTACGCGCCCGCCCATCGCTCACGCCTCAGCCGGGTACCTCTCTCGCTCATGGCCCATGGCCGACCCGGCAGTCACAAAAGCACACCCTAACCCCCAAACCACCCCACCTCAACACGCTCCCTGTCTAGGTCCGGCCCACCCGCGCACCCTTGGCTTCGGCACTGGATCGAAAAGCGAGACCCTTACAGGGGCCGAGCCCGCGCCACGATCGCGCAGGTCCTGCCAGCCGGACCCACCCGCTGGGGTGTACGCCCACGCCAAGCGCGCCGCGACCCGCGACCTTCAGGGGCTTCCGCTCCGCCGGGCGATCGTGGCACGGAACAGCTACGCCGAGGCGGGCTGCTCTTGCGGTCGATCGAAGCCAAGACCAGACAGGCGAAACAGGCCCGATTAACGCGAGTGCAGGAGGGATTTGCTACGAACTTCGATGCTCTTCGCCACTCTCTCGAGAATCAGCGGGCTCGACGCGAGCGTGTCCGCGGCGCGCGGCCACTCATCGACGACGCGCTCCACCATCTCAGCCACGACGTCCGGGAGCTGGGCCTCTGGCACAAACAACTTCTCCTGGAGCCGCGCAAAGGTCCGCACAGATATCCGATCGAAGAGCTTCGTCTTCCCGAAGCTCAGCCCCAAGGTTTCCGGATCAAATTCATCCCGGTACACGTCGGTCGCCACAAAATCATACGCTGGAGCCAAGACCGGAATTCGAGGATCACGATAGATGAGCGACCAATTCTTCAGGTGCATATCTCCATTGGAGATCAAAATGGAGAAGGCGAGGCGCCTGGCGAACTCTTGAAGGGACTTGACATCGCGCCGCCGATAGACCAGCGAGGCGACCGTTTCATAGTTCCCGACGTACTTGCGATCAGAATAGATGCCTCGAACCTGGGCGAGATCCTCGATGTGAATCCGGCCACCATCGTCGCTTCGATCGAACCTCTGGATTGCGTACGCCCATTCCTCGTGCACGGGCCACACGTTAGGCGGAAGCCCTTCAATCTGATCCCGATGGACAAGCCTGACCTCTGGCACCTCGATGCCGGCAGCCTTGGCGAGACTCATCATCGCAAACTCATTGAGAGGGACGTCGGGATATACCCTGTCCGGCAGCTTGACAATCCAGTCCCCTCCCTCACCAGAGCCTGGAAGCGTCAGCCGATCCCCCTCTCTGAGCATCGAAAATTTCAACATCACCCCGGCCAGCGAGAATCGCCATCCCGGATGGTCGTCATCATGCGCAGGCGCGTCGTTGTCATGGGTGACAAGTTCCCAGTGGTGAGAATCCTGGCTCTCATCGGGAAGGACACGAACTGCTCCAGGAAGATCGTGCCCTACCTGAGCGAGGAGCTCCATTTCACGCTCAACAGACACACCTCTGTCTTCTGCCACCCATTCCCGCAGGCGTCCTTCTGGAAGAAGGTTCGAGAACCAGGGCGGAAGGCGTAGCGCCGACGCTCGCCTCGCCTGAAGGTTCTGTTCAAAATGCAAGCCCAGCACAGGGCGGCCAGGATCGGCCAGGTAGTCCGCACAGAACTCGAACCAGGTGTAGTCGCCTCGCTGCCGCAACAAGCCGACCTTCTGAGCACCGAGCCAGACTCCATGACAGACCTCAGAGGGCGTCATCCCGCCGCTCCTCCACTTCCTCCTCGATGTCGCTCATGATCAGATCGTCCAGCGAAGGAGTGTCCTCCTGCTCCCACTCGCACATCCGCGCCAAGAACCGTTGCAGGTCCTCAATCATGGTTCGCTCACGATGTGCCAGGAACTGGTCTATATCTCCGGCAGTAAGAGCGAGTTCCGCTTCCGGTCCGATCGAGTGCGACCTGAGCACCGCGCTCCAAGTGGGACTGTCCAAGTCTAGCGGCTGAGCGGACAGAACACTGTCTATCTGATTACCCAGGACTTCGTCGAGGGGCAGGCTTGAGTCGCTATCGCGCTCAGAGGTCGTCGGCAGAAGGATACGATTGGCGGCCAGAATTCTTGACACCGATCCAGCTCCAAAGATCGCACGGACGGCTCTGGCCGCGGTCGCCTGATCGACCAGACTCTCCGCCAATTGCGACGAATCGATCTCGTCACCGGTCACGGGCGAGCGGGGGCGGAGGTTCCACCAGGAGCAAAGAAGAATCCGCGTAGCCGACTCATCGGTGCGGAACCGCTTCAGATTGATCGGAATGAATTCGGTGCGATTGACAAGGCCGAAGAGCCCCTGCAGAGATCCGGCGATGTCACCGGGCTTTATTCGGTGCCCAAGTGCCTGCATCGCGCCGGTGGCACTTCCCCGGAAAATCCCCGGCCCCAGAATCGCAGCCCGCCAGAACCAGCGGCGAAGAAGGCGGATGTTGTGCTCGCCCGGCGCTGGATAGTGAGCGAAAAATCGGGTGAGGACAACGAGAAGATACCGATAGGTCAGGAAACTAAAATGCGGAACGCCGGCCTCTTTCTGGAGAAAATCGACCGCCCTTTTAAGAGCTTCGGCGCCTCGCTGAAACGCCTCATCTCGACTCTCGCCCGGGAAGTCACTCGTTATCTTCGAGTCCTCGTCGAATTCGCCTCGTATCTCACGCGACACCTGGGCGCCGCGCCGAGCCAGAACAGCACGCAGAACAGTGCTGGTATCGATAATACCGAAGTGAAACTCATCGTCTACTTGAGTCGCGATCAGTTCCAGACTCAAGGCATCATCGACCGACTTCGTCTTCGACGGGTGGATCGCAGAAAAGATCTCCGCCCGGGTCAGATGCCGGCCGTAGCTATTCATTCGATCAAAGATGTCGCGCAGGACATCCACATCATCCTGCTCGACCTGATAGGCAGGGACCTGGTATTGGCGAAGCCTCGCGGTCATCTCGCTAGCGTGATCCAAATGCTCCGAAATTTCCGGATATGTTGCAAACCACTTGAGGACGAGCTGGAGATCGAACAGCACAGGAAGAGGAACGATCAGCGGATCATCGACAGTAGGACGAGGAACAAACTTCTGTCGTGACAGATCATACGACAGCGCAAACCTCGAATCAGCGATCCCGTCAGGATGTAGCCCATTTGCCAGGCTGATAATTCGCTGTTGCCCATCCACAACCCATAGCGCGGAATCTGATGCCGGTGCATTGATAGCCAAGGCGCCCAGTTTGAGAGGGCCGGCGGGCGCCTCTTTGATCCAAAGCAGCAATGAGCCTATGGGATAGCCCCGAACGATGCTCTCAAAGAGTCGAATCACGTCCTTTCGCGTCCAACGAAAGGCGCGCTGAAATTCTGGAACGCGAATGCGTCCTCGCCATGCCAGGTCGACCAGACGCGCCACAGGAAACGTCGTGGCACTGGGGCGGGTATCGAGCCCAACGCTCATGGTTTGTTCCTCCGGTCATGCGGAAGCAAGCCTACCGACTCCTCTCCGGCCATCCTGCGACTCGACAGGCCTTCCGCATGCCTGAGCCACCGAGAAGTCCTGGTGAGGTACTGGTCCTCGTGCGGTTGAGGATAGTTGACGGCTACCGCATGGCACCCTGCAGGGTGTACACGATGGCCACTAACTTGACCGGAGGAAAGGCGAGCTCGTATGCAGTTTCGGGGGTCGGTCTGAACGGAACTCATCTCGATCCGGGACTCGGCTCCGAGTGCCGACTCGGTGGCAGCTCATGGGGAGCATTCCACCGGAATCTGACCAGTCCGCATAATCCGTCGAAGTAGTCGCTCGCGTGTCAGGAAGCCTGCCGAACCTGGCCGTAGTCACAGACGCCGGCACCTCCGCCAGAGCGGCTCACGCCCACCACCGTCATTTACCTGCCGCTTTGGGCAGGCCCGCCTTCGGCCCGCGGCACCCATCTCAGCTCGTGCCTCAACTCCGATCCTGGCCTTGCCTCCGGTCTCCAGCCCTTGCCCATGTCCTGAAGTACGGCACTACCCACGGTCGCCGGACAACCCTGACTACCCCCGGCACCCTGATCAAGGACGGGCGAAAGCGGCGCAAGAAGGCGCCCGAGCGGAGCGAGGTCCTTCAGGGGCCGAGGCCGCGGCTCGGCTGGAGACACGCGGGAGCGTAGCGACCACCATGCCTTTGGGATGGCGCGGGAGCGGAGCGACCACCTTGTCTGTCAGGAGAAGAGGTGGTCCACTACTCGGGCTGTCGCCTTGCCGTCGTCCCTTGGGGCGTAGGTGGCGCGGAAGGTCTCGTAGCGGTCCGCGTATTCGGCGGCCACCGTGTCGATCGAGCGCAGGGCCTCCACCACCTCGCCCGACGTCGGCAGCACCGGGCCCGGCGCCTGTGCCTCCAGGTCCACGTACAGGCCTCGCTTCGTCGCGTACTTCGCCAGGTCGTACGCGTAGAACACGATCGGCTTGCCCGTCGCCAGGAAGTCGAACATCGACGAGGAGTAGTCCGTCACCAACACGTCCGCCACCAGCAACAGGTCGGTCATGTCGGGATAGGTGGAGACGTCGTGGGCGATGTCGGGTACGGCGGGCATGGCCTGCATCGGGTGGCCCCTGACCAGCAACTCGTGGTCGGCCCCCAACGCCTGCCTGGCCTTCGCCAGGTCCAGCTTGACCATCGCGTTCTTGCGGTCGTAGTCACGCCACGTCGGCGCGTACAGCACCACGCGCTTGCCCTCCGCCAGCCCCAGCCGGGCGCGGATCTCCGCGGCCATCCGGTCGCGTTCCGGCGAGGACAGCACGTCGTTGCGCGGCAGGCCGCTCTCCAGCACCTCGCCCTTGTAGCCGAACGCCTCGCGCAGCACCGGCGTCGCCCAGGGGGACTGGGACAGCAGCACGTCCCAGCCGCGTACCTCGGCCGCCTGCCGGTGCCACACCGGCGGGCGCGGGTCGCGGGTCATGTGGGGCTGGTCGTTGCCGATGTGCTTGACCGGGGTGCCGTGCCAGGTCTGCAGCACGACCTGGTCCTCGCGGGAGCGGAACCAGACGGGCAGGAACGCGTTGGTCACGATGTGGCGGGAGCGGGCGAGCGCCGCGTGGTGCTCCCTGCTGCCCGCGCGCACGACCGTGGCGGGACCGGGCGGGACGAAGGCGCCGTCCTTGACGACCCAGATGTGCTCGCGCTCGTCGCCGCGCCGCAGCCGCTCCTCGTAGACGGCGCGGACGCTGTCGGAGTAGAGGCGGCCGTCGTTGGCGACGTAGACGGTGGCGTCGTTGAGCGGCTCGGTGCGCTGCGCTGGGTAGAAGACGCGGCGCAGCACGTGGGTTCCGGCGACGCCCTTCTCGTCGGCCGGGCGCGCCTCCTCGGCGATCACCACGGGCACGTCGAAGCGGGTGGAGACCATGCGGAAGGCGTGGCCGCCGATCGTGCGCGGGTCCTCGTCGAGGGCGCCGAGGGCGGCGTGGTCCATGCGCACCGGGACGATCTCGCCGGACGGGTGGCGCATGGACAGGTTCCAGGTGCCGGAGGACAGGGGCACGGACTCGCCGAAGCGGTCCATGGTCGCCGGCGCGAGCCGTACCGTGAACTGGTCTTCGGAGCGCTCCATCGCGGCGGTATAGGTCAGGCCGGAACGGTGGCGCAGCGTGAGCGTGCGGGCGCCCGCCGCGTCGGGGTAGCTGCCGCGGAGCACGAGCCGCTCGCCCTCCCACACCGCGGAGGTGAGCACCGGGCGGATGCGGTGGGCGGAGACGACGACGCGGTCGCGGCGGTCGGCGAGCACGGTGATCTCGCGGTCGTCCGCGGTCGCGCGCACCTCGGCCGCGTCACCGAGCATCACGGAGGCCGCGGGGTCGCCCTTGGGCTCGACCCACAGCCGCCGTCCGTCCTTCTCCTGCAGCAGAGCCGGTACGGCCAGCCCGACCGTCACCAGCGTCCCGCCCGCCTCCGGCGTGAAGTCGGCGGCCATGCGGTGCCCGCCGAGCCGGGCGTGGCCCTTGGTTACGCTGCGGCCGGGCAGGAAGATCTTCAGCTCCAGCCGGTCGCCGTCCACGTTGACGCTGGTCAGCTCGGCCCGGTTGGGCTGTAGGACGACCTGGAGCGCCCGGTCGGAGGTCCAGACGGGGCGTACCCAGAGACCCTGCTTGACCCGGAGCCCGGCGGGACGCTCCGTGCGGCCCACGGCGGCGCCGCGCAGCAGGCCGGTGGCGCGGGCGCCGCGGCTCCAGAAGACGATCTCCGCGCGCCAGGTCGTGGCGTCGCGTACGGCGGGCCGGTGCCGCATCCGGCGGCGTACCGCGGACACGAGCCCGCGCACCCCGCCACGCCAGCGCAGCGGCCAGGAGCCCAGCTCGGCGGTGAAGCCGGACCAGTCGTAGTTGCACCCGGGCTCGCGCGCCCCGTGGGTGGCCTCGGGCGCGAGGACGCGGCGGGTGCGCATGCGCACCGGCGGCAGCCAGCGCGGCCCGCGCAGGACGACGGTGGCCCGGTTGAAGCGGCGGCTGCGCACCGACAGCCCGGCGAGGTAGGCGTGGCCGCGCACGAGCAGCTTGCCGTCGCGCCAGACGATGTCGTCGATCTGCGTCACCGGCACCAGGTCGGCGCGGCGCAGGCGGTAGAGGGCGGGCGGCAGCTCGTCGCGCAACGGCAGGTCGGCATACCAGCGCAGGCCCTTGCGGATGCGCTTGGACGGCTCCGCCGCCGCGGCGACCACGGTGGTGAGGACGTCGCCGTCGGCGAGTTCGTCGAGGTCGCGGTGTTCGATGAGGTGGCACAGAAGCCTGCGGGCCACCGGGAGCTCGCGCTTGACCTTGGGGTCGACGGTGGCGAGATAGGGGCGCAGAAGGGTGACGAGCTCGCGTCTGCGCGCGGCTCCGCGTTTGATCGCCTGGTCCATCCTGGCGCCCAGCGGGCCGCTGAGGATCTCGGCGGCATGGTCGGGCCCGGCGGCCCGTGCCGCCTCCATGATCGCCTCGAATGGTTCCCCGCGGTCGCAGAGGTCCTGAACAGCCCGCAGCCGCTCCTGGGCTGTGACGCCGGTGGCCATTGGGAAGGCACCGCCTTTCGGACCCGCAGTCGCTGTTCAGGCCATGGTAATGGGAATCACATGCCGCGGATTCTCCCGGAGGGGGGATACGCAGCTCAGCGGGTTTCCTGAGAATCCGCTGAATCCCCGTGCCAGCGGGCCTCGCGCATGTCGACACGGTCGCCGCGCAGCGGGGTGCCCTCCTCGCGCCAGTGCGTCAGGCAGCGTTCCTCGTGGTCAGGGGCACCGGTGCCGTCGGAGTGGACCACCCGCCACCAGGGCACGCCGCCACCCCACGTGGACATGACCCGGCCGACCTGGCGGGGTCCGCCCTCGCCCAGATACTCGGCGATGTCGCCGTAGGACATGACCATGCCGGGCGGGATCCGCTCGACGACGTCGAGGACCCGTTCGGCGTAGGGGTTCACCATGAATCGGGTCCCGCGGCGACGATCTCGTCGAACTTGCCGATCTCGGCGGCGTTCCCGTTGGCGATCACCTCGACCACGCCGTCGGTCAGCGCGTAGACCTCGCCGTCCTCGCCGACCAGTCGGCCGCCGAGCACGGACGACAGCCGGACGAGTTGCGCCACGTGCCAGTCGGAGCCGGGCTCGCCGACGATCTCGCCGCGCCAGCGGCCGACGGTATGGGCGTCGCCGCCGTGTTTGGCGCGGATCTCCTCCGCTGCGCTCAGCTCGAATCCGGCCGGCGCGATCGCCTTCGCGAGCTCCGCGAACGCCAGTGGCGACTCACGAACCACGCGTAGCTCGTATCCCATGACGCGCGACCATAGCGGATCTTTACCGCTTGCGCTGATTGAGCACGATGATCGCGCCGCAGAAGGTGACGAGGGCCAGGATGACGCCGGCGCCGTACAGCCAGAGGCGCCACGGGTCGGGGCCGGGCGGGGACGGCTGGGGCGACTCCTCGCCCTCGCCGAAGTGCCGGCCCGAGGGCATGTCGACCTCGCGCCGCTGGCCGGAGAGCTGCTGGGCGGCGTTGAGCGCGGCGGCCGCGTCCACGGTGCCGAATCCGACCTTCTCGTCGTAGCCGGCGGCGGGCCTGCCGCGGGCGCTCAGGGCGATGGCCTGCGACACCTGCGCGGGCGACATCTGCGGATATTTCGACTTAATCAGGGCGGCGACCCCCGCCACCAGCGCCGTCGCCGAACTCGTGCCCGACGACAGCTCGTAGTCGCCCTGGCCCTTCACCACCGGCACCTCCACGCCCGGCGCCGCCACCAGCACCGACAGGTTGTCGCTGCTGAACGACGCGCGCCGGCCCTGCCGGTCCACCGCGCCCACGCCGATCACGCCCGGATACCCGGCGGGGAAACTCCAGTAGGAAGTGCTGTTGTCCTTGGCGTACTTGCTCTGCCCGTCGTTGCCCACGGCCGCGACCAGCACGACGCCTTTGCCCAGCGCGTACGACACCGCCTCACGCTCCGACTTGTGCGGCCCGTAGGCGCCCAGCGACAGGCTCACCACCTTGGCGCCGTGGTTGGCCGCGTAGCGGATCGCCCTGGCCAGCGGGCTTTCCCGGCTGCCCGACTGCTCCTGGGCGGGCGGCAGGAAGTTCGGGCTGTCCTCCTCCTCGGGCAACGGCAGCGACAGGATCTTCGCCTCCGGCGCCACGCCCACCAGCCCGCCGTCGGCGCCGGAACCGGCGATCAGCGCGGCCATGGCGGTCCCGTGCCGGCCCGGCGGCAGGTGACGGTCGAGCGCGGGCTCGGTCATGTCGGGGCCGACGGTGACCTTGTCCTTCAGCTCCTTGATCTTCGTGTCCACGCCGCTGTCGACGACCGCGACCATGACGTCGGCGCCCTTGGTGAGGGTCCACGCCTGCTCGACGTTGAGCGCGTCCAGGACCCACTCCTGCTGGGTGCGGACGGGCGGCGGCGCCGTACCCGAGAATGCGAGCGCGGCGGCCGTGAGCAGGCGGACGGCGCTCAGCACACGTTCCCCTGCGTGCAGGGCGGGACCGCGGGCGGGTCGGCGAGGAAGTAGGCGATCTGGTTCCCGATCGACTTGGCGGCGGGCCAGAGCTCGCTGTGCAGAATCTCCTCAGGGGGTACGGCGGCGCGCGTGCGGCCGTCCACGTAACCGGCGGTGGAGAAGACGATGTACGGCCCGGCCCCCACCCAGGCGTTGCGCTGGCGCTGCTCGACCCCGAAGCGCTCGGTCACCGTGCCGGGGAAGGCCACGGGCAGCACCCCCACCCGGTCGTCCAGCGTGAGCTGCTCGGTCACCGAGGCCCGCGACTCCTCGTCCTTCAGCACCGCGACCCCGACCGTGATGACGAACGAGGAGGTCTGGTCGACGTAGGTGGCACGCAGCACGGCCACGCAGCCGAACTCCGCCAGGACCCCGGCCACCGCCTGGTCGACGGCCTTGTCGCAGCCGGCCTGCGGGGCGATGCCGACGCGCCTGGCGTACTGGGTGGCCTTCTCCAGGCCCAGGTACTTCACCTCTTCGGGAAACACGCCCGTGACGGGCCAGGCCTGCCAGCGGCGGGCGATCTCCTCCTGCTTGTAGCGGTTCTGCTCGGCCACGGTGAGCGGGCGGGCTCGCGTCTCGGAGAACAGGCCGACGGTGCCGGTCAGCACGATGACCGCCGACAGCGCGATGATCCCGGCCAGCAGGGCGCGGAAGATGCTCCGGTAGCGCACGCCCTGCCGGAGCACGGCGGCCTCGGCCCGCTCGCGCACCGCTGTGGCCTTGGCGCCCGTCGCGGGGGGCCATGCGCGCACGCGGGAGCGGCGGCCGGTGGCGGCTCCGAGCGGGTTGTCCCGTCGCGGTGTGTCGCTCCCCCCGGCTCGCGGCAGTCCCGAGCTCGACCTACGTGCCCTCACCACCGCCTCGTTTCCGAACCGATTCTCATTTGTGTCTATTTCGTCCCCCGAGGAGGGGAGATCATGCGTCCACGCCGGGGCGGGATGACGCGTCCTGCTGGGGTATGACGCGTCGTGCCCTTCTTACCAGTGCTACCAGAATGCCGAGCGAGGTGAGGGAGGCGATCGTGCCCGCGGCGGCGATCGCGCCGTAGAGGGTGACGCTGCGGCGGTCGCGGTTGATCACCTGGATCGGCCCGGCGTGGCCGCCGGCCATCGGGCGGGCCGGGTCCTGGGCCTGCGCGCCTTTCGCGGTCTGGGTATGGCCGGCCAGCCTGGCCGCCTCGTCCAGGGAGCCCGCGGCGTTGACGACGCCGAACCCGGTGCCGGTGTCGTAACCGCCCGGAGGCCGCCGGGTGGCGCCCGCGGTGAGGGCCTGGGCAACGAGCGCAGGCGACATATCCGGATATTTGGCCTTAATGAGGGCGGCGACGCCCGAGACCAGCGCGGTCGCCTGCGACGTCCCCTTGCCCACCCAGTACTCGTCGCCGGGCCCCGCGCCCAGAATGTCCACCCCCGGCGCGGCCACCAGCACCGACGGGTTCCAGTTCGAGAACGACGCCCGCCGCAACCCCCGATCCGTCGCCCCCACCGAGACCACGCCGGGAAAGGCCGCCGGATACGAGTACGGCGCGAACCCGTTGGCGTCCGGCTTACGCTGCCCGTCGTTGCCCGCCGCCGCCACCAGCACGACCTTCTTGGAGATCGCGTACCGGATCGCCGCCCGCTCCTCCTTCGTCGCCAGTTCCTTGGAGATCGACATGTTGATCACGTCGGCGCCCTGGTCGACGGCGTAGCGGATGCCCTTGGCCACGACGTCCTCGAAGCGCTCGGCGGTGTTGAACTCCCGGAACCCCGGCTCCTCGTCCTCCAGGATCACCCTGACCGACAGCACCTTGGCCGACGGGGCCACCCCGATGACGCCCCTCCTGCCGCCGGGGCCATGGCCGTGACCGGCGATCAGGGAGGCCATGTAGGTGCCGTGCAGCTTGCGCGGCGGCACGCCCGGCGGGTTGGCGCCCGCGGTGAAATCCCTGCCCGTCACCACCGACCCGGCCAGGTCTCGGTGCCCGGGATCGACCCCCGAGTCCAGCACCGCCACCGTCACCCCGGCGCCCTTGCTGGTCCGCCACGCCTTGGGCAGCCCCAGGGTCTTGATCACCGGCTGCTGACTGCCCCGGATGTCATCGGCCAGCGCCGGTGCGGGCGGCGCCACCAGCAGCCCGGCCACCACCAGCAAGACCCCCCGCCGAACCACCAGCCCCCCACGACCCGTCTCACACCGCACCGTCTCACGGGGGTTCGGCTCGCGTCGGGCGGGGGTGGTGGGGTTCGGGTCGCGTAGGGGCGGGGCCGTACCGCCGGAGGACGGGCTCAGCACCGCCACTCCCTGGCGCCGCACTCGGGCATCCGCGGCTCGCTGAGGTCGGCGAGGATCCGCTCGGACAGCTCGGCGGCGAAGGCGAAGATCGTCGGACGTTGCTCGCCCACCGCGCGCGCCGGCCGCCCGTCCACCTGGCCCGAGGTGGTCAGCACCAGGTACGGCCCCGCCTGCCGCACCGAGCCCGCCTGGCGCACGGCCGAGGTGAAGCGGTCGGTCACCGTTCCCTGGAAGGCGACGGGACGCAGCCCAGGCACCGCCTTGCCACCCTGCGGGAAGGCGGCCTTGGCCCGGGAGGCGCGCAGTTCGTCGGGCAGCGCGACCACGCCGACGGTGACCACCACGCCCTGGAGCGCGTCGATGTAGGTGGCCCGCAGCACGGCCCGGCAGCCGTGGGAGCGCAGCGCCTTGACGGCCTTCTTGTCGACGGCCTGCCGGCAGCCGGTCTGCGGGGAGATGCCGATCCTGGTGGCACGTTCCTGTCCGCCCTGCTCGGCGGAGTACGCGAGGGTGGCGGGGAAGATCTTCCCGGCCTGCCAGGTACGCCAGCGTTCGGACACCTCACGCTTGGCGGCGGCGGCGAGTTCGGCGGCGGTCGGCCCCCTGGACAGCTCGGAGCCCGCCGCGCTGGCCGCCACTCCGGCGGCCACCGCGCAGACCAGAGTCAGCACGGAGGCCACCACGAGGGCGGGCCAGGGGCGGGCGTTGCTCACGGCACCGACCTTAATGCTGGGAACCTAATGCCATCCCCAGATGCCGGACTCAGTATGTCGGCAGGCTGGGGTCTACCGTCTTTACCCAGCTCAGGACCCCTCCACCCACATGCACGGCGTCCGAGAACCCGGCGTTCTTCACGATCGCCAGCGCCTCGGCGCTGCGCGCGCCGGACTTGCAGTGGAGCACGATCCGCTTGTCCTGCGGCAGCTTCTCCAGGGCGGAGCCGTTGAGGAACTCGCCCTTGGGGATCAGCGTGGCGCCGGGGATGGCGACGATCTCGTACTCGCCCTGCTCGCGGACGTCGATGAGGAAGATGTCCTCGCCCTTGTCCTGCATCTCCTTGAGCTCCGCCGCGGTGATCGTGGAGCCGGAGGCGGCCTGCGCGGCCTCGTCGGAGATCGTGCCGCAGAACGCCTCGTAGTCCTCGAGCAGTTCGGTGACCGTCGGGTTCTTGCCGCACAGGACGCACTCGGGGTCCTTGCGGACCTTGACGTCGCGGTACTTCATCTCCAGGGCGTCGTAGATCATCAGGCGCCCGACCAGCGGGTCGCCGATGCCGGTGAGGAGCTTGATGGCCTCGTTGACCTGGATGGAGCCGATGGACGCGCACAGCACGCCCAGCACGCCGCCCTCCGCGCAGGAGGGAACCATGCCGGGAGGCGGGGGCTCCGGGTAGAGGCAGCGGTAGCAGGGGCCGTGCTCGGCCCAGAAGACGCTCGCCTGGCCGTCGAAGCGGTAGATCGACCCCCAGACGTACGGCTTGCCGAGCAGCACCGCGGCGTCGTTCACCATGTAACGCGTGGCGAAGTTGTCCGTGCCGTCGACGATGAGGTCGTAGCCGGAGAAGATGTCCATCACGTTCTCGGTGGTCAGCGCCGCGTTGTGGATCACGACGTCCACCAGCGGGTTGATCTCCTTGACCGTGGCGGCGGCGCTCTCGGCCTTCAGCCGGCCCACGTCGGACTGGCCATGGATGATCTGGCGCTGCAGGTTGGACTCGTCGACGACGTCGAAGTCGATGATGCCCAGCGTGCCGACGCCCGCGGCGGCGAGGTACATCAGCGCGGGCGAGCCGAGGCCGCCCGCGCCCACACACAGCACCTTGGCGTTCTTCAGCCGCTTCTGCCCGGCCATGCCCACATCGGGGATGATCAGATGGCGCGAGTAGCGGCGCACTTCGTCAACGGTCAGCTCGGCGGCCGGCTCGACCAGCGGTGGCAACGACACGTTCTACGCTCCCGTTTCGGGGTTCTTATCTCTCGTAGAAACCTAGCTGGCCAGTGGGGCATTCCCCAATCGCGTCTCACCGATCAGACGGCGCGCCTCCGCGGCCACGACGTCGGGCCGTTCCATCTGCGCGACGTGCCCGACGCGCGGCAGCAGGACCAACCTGACCTGCCTGAACGTACGGCCCGCCTTCTCGGCCATCGCGGGACGGACGAGCCGGTCGAGTTTGCCGTAGATGACCAGGGTGGGAGCGGCGACGCGGGCGGCCTGGTTCCAGAGGTTGCCGGCGCCGCGGCGGAAGTACTCGGCGACGATGCCGCGGGCAGAGCCGATCATCGAGGAGGCGGTGTGCGAGAGGCCGTCTCTGCGGCGCAGTTCCTCGATCGCCTCGCTGAGCCGGTCGGGGTGGACCCTGCCGGCGTCGGCCCAGACCATGGCGAACGTGGCGTTGACCCGCTGGGCGGCGGGGACGAGCGTGAGCTTGCCCGCCACCCATTCTCCGATCCGGGGCGTGGCGGCGGCGGCCACGCGGGCGGGGCCGTACCTCGGCAGGAGGTCGGGGAGTGCGGGTGAGACGAGGGTGAGCGAGCGGACCAGGTCGGGACGGAGGGCGGCGACGCGCACGGCGACGGCGCCGCCGAGCGAGTTGCCGAACAGGTGGGCGGGGCCGAGCTCTTCCAGCAGGCCGATGACGGCGCGGGCGTGGGCGTCGACGGAGTAGTCGCCGTCGGCGGGGGCCGGGGAGTAGCCGGCGCCGGGCAGGTCGAGCGCGTAGCCGGTGACGACGTCCTTGAGCTCGTCCATGAGGTCGGTCCAGTTGGTGGCCGAACCGGCCAGTCCGTGGACGAACACCGCCTTCTCCGGCGCCCCTTCGGGGGTCGAGCGGACATGTACCGGGCCGACCATGCGTCCCGGCCAGTGCGGAATCGGCTGCTGCTTCACGGAAACGCCCCTTCCCTCGGCCCTTCCACGTTAGCCGCCTGCCCGGAGTGCAAGCCACCAATCATGACATTTACGGATAAACCTGTATATACAGTTAAAAACAAGTCGAAGTCACATAAATAGAGAATAAAAGGCATAGATTGCCGTTTATGGGCATGAATGGCTGGAAATCCTGGCAGCAGGATGCCCAGCAAGGTCGCGCCATCTCTGCGGCCGGGGCACACGAGTGCAGACCAACAGGGGGAAGCACGATGTCCAAGTTCAAATCCACGCTCGCGGCGGCGGCGCTCGCGACCGCCCTCGCCGGCGGCACGCTCGCCCTCGGAGCCGCGACCACCACCAGCGCCGCCAGCGCGGCCACCAGCTTCACGACCGCGAAGTCCAAGGGCAAGTTCCACCGCTGCTGGCTCAACGGCAGGAAGTGCTCGTACAAGCTGGAGAGCCACAAGCCGACCGCCCGCTTCTTCGCCGGCCACTGGCGGGCGAACAAGAAGTTCTGCCCCGGCAACAAGTTCAAGAAGGGCGGCGCCGGCTTGTGCGCCAAGGGCCACACGAAGCACTTCCCGAAGAACAAGTGGCTCCAGCAGCGCTGACGCCTTAAGCAGGCAGGCCGCGGAACCCCAGGTTCCGCGGCCTCGTCATGCCTCTTGCCTTCACCGACGTATGCCGACATATCCCCACGGGCCCACCCGAGCGTTTTCTGCACACCCCCCCAAATCGGGACATAGCGTGAGAAGACGTATCAATAAATGCAATCTCAGGGTTTATGAGTGGCAAAACCATCCCGGCCGCAGTTTATGATCATGAATGGTCGGAAATTCTGACAACCAGGATGGCTCTAGAAGTAAGAACCATCCCGGGCATTAGCCAGATAAATCCGGCACAGTGCCTGAAGTTGCAAGAGACCGTCAAGGGGAAGCACATCATGTCCACAGTCAAGAGGATGCTCACGGCCGCTGCGCTCAGCACCGCCCTTGCGGGCGGCGTCCTGGGCCTCGGATCGACCACCGCCGCGAACGCCAGCGCTTCCAGCGCCGGCATCAGCGCCAGCGCCTCCAGCGTCGGCTTCTCGGAGTGGCGCGGTCGCTGCCTCTTCGCCGGCCCCGCGGGCGCCATTCGTCGAGGCCACTACGTCAACAAGGCACACCTCAACTTCAAGCACTGGCGGGGCTGGAGGGTCCACCGCGAGCGCGGCTGCGTTCGCACGCGGCACTTCGTCTGGTAACGAAAGCCACCCGCAATAGAAAAAGGGGGCCCCAGGAAATGGGGCCCCCTCCCAACATGTGTGTGGAGACAAATGTTTCCAGCCTGGCGACGGAGCGGCGGAGGAAAGCTGCGCTCAGGCGGATTTCCGGGACTTCCGCTTGCGCGCGGCTTTCTCCGCCTCCTCCTTTTCTTCTTTACCGGAAGAAGCGGATGCGGCCTTCTTGGGCTTGGCGGGCTCGCCCCGTTCACGCTTGGCGGCCTCGACGCTGGCCCGCAGGGCGGCCATGAGGTCCACGGCGGGCCCGGCCTCCTCCTCGCCACCCGGAGGCGCGATGACTTCCTTGCCCGCGACCTTCGCCTCGATCACCTGCTGCAGCGCTTCGCGGTAGGTGTCGTGGTACTCGGTCGGGTCGAAGTCCGCCTCCATCGTGGTGATGAGCGACTCGGCCATCTTGAGCTCCTGCGGCCGTACGTCGATGTCCTCTTCGAGGAAACCGAAGTCGGGCGTACGGATCTCGTCGGGCCAGAGCATCGTCTCCAGCACGAACACCCCGTCGCGCACCCGCAGCGTGGCCAGCGACTCACGCTGGCGCAGCGCCACCTTCACCACCGCCACCTGCCCGGAACTCTCCAGCGCGGTCCGCAGCAGCACGTACGGCTTGCCACCCTGCCCGTCGGGCTCCAGGTAGTAGGACTTGGCGAAGTAGATCGGGTCGATCTGGTCGGCCGGCGCGAACTGCAGCACGTCGATCCGCCGCGAGGTCGTCAACGGCAGGTCCTCGAAGTCCTCGTCGGTGAGCACGACGATCTCGCCCGTCGCCAGCTCGTACCCCTTGGCGATGTCGGCGTAGGCCACTTCCTCACCGTCGATCGTGCACACGCGCTTGTAGCGGATCCGGCCGCCGTCCTCGCGGTGCACCTGGTGGAAGGTGACGTCCTTCTGCTCGGTCGCGGAGTAGAGCTTCACCGGGATCGTGACCAGCCCAAACGAGATCGCACCTTTCCATATGGCGCGCATGGGCACTCCTCATCGATAGCAGGGCTCACCGTATGGGCACATACCCGTCATGGGCCAACCAATGCCATACCCGGTCGAACCTATGCTCGCCATGGCCGGGGATCTTCCCGCAGAACGCGAGCTGTACGGGCTCGAGGTCAAGTGGGACGGCATCCGGGCGCTCATCCACCTCGACGGCGGGCTGCGCGTCTCCGGCCGGCACGGCGCCGAGTACACCCGCCGCTACCCCGAGATCTCCTCCTACGGCCTGCGCGGCGTCATCATCGACGGCGAGGTCGTCGCCCTCGACCACCGGGGGCTGCCCAGCTTCGAACGCCTCCAGCGGCGCATGCACCTCACCGATCCGGAGCCCAGGATGCTGGAGCTCTACCCGGTGACGTACATGCCCTTCGACCTGCTCTACCTGGACGGCACGCCGCTGTTCGACCTGCCCTACCGCGACCGGCGGGCGCTGCTCGACGAGCTGGACATCGGGGCGCCGCCGTACTTCCCCGGAGATTCCGACCTGCTCGGCGCCACGCACGAGCAGGGCCTTGAGGGGGTCGTCGCCAAGCGGCTCGACTCGCCCTACCGGCCGGGCGTGCGCACGCCGTGGTGGGTCAAGGTCAAGAACCTGAGCACGCGCGAGGTCGTCGTCTGCGGCTGGAAGCCGGGCAAGGGCCGCCGGGCGGGCGGGATCGGCTCGTTGCTCATGGGCGTGTTCACCGGGGAGGGGCTCACCTACGTGGGGCACGTCGGGACCGGGTTCACCGAGGCCACGCTGGACGAGCTCCTCGCGATGCTGCGTCCGCTGGAGATCGCGCGCAGCCCGTTCGTCAATCCGGTCCCGTGGCGCAATCACTGGGTTAGACCCGAACTGGTCGGGGAGGTCGCCTACACGATGGTGACCGATGAGATACGGCTGCGACACCCGGTCTGGCGGGGGCTGCGACCGGACAAGATACCCGCGGAGGTACAGCTGTGAGCTCCAAGACGCCCGTGCGGGTGGACGGGCGCGAGCTCGTCCTGAGCAACCTCGGCAAGGTGCTCTACCCCGAGGTCGGCTTCACCAAGGCCGAGGTCATCGACTACTACTCGCGGATCGCCCCCGTCCTGCTCCCGCACCTGGAGGGCCGCCCGCTCACCGTCAAGCGCTACCCGAACGGCGTGGACGGCAAGTACTTCTTCGAGAAGAACGCGCCCGGCCACGTCCCCGACTGGCTCAGGCGCGTCACCCTGCCCGTCCCCGGCAGCGGCATGAACCGCGACACCATCGACTTCGCCGTCATCGAGGACCTGCCCAGCCTCGTCTACTACGCCAACCTGGCCGCGCTCGAACTCCACGTACCCCAGTGGCGCGTGACCGAGGACGGCGCGGCGATCGACCCCGACACCCTCGTCTTCGACCTCGACCCGGGCCCCCCTGCCACGATCGTCGAGTGTTGCCGGGTGGCGCTCATGCTGCGCGAGGTGCTCGCCGCCGACGGCCTCACCGCCCGTCCCAAGACCAGCGGGAACAAGGGCATGCAGCTGTACGCCGCGTGGGACGGCAGGCAGGAGCCCTCGGCCTACGCCAAGGACCTGGCCAGGCTCCTGGAGAAGGAGGCGCCCAAGCTCGTGGTCAGCGTGATGACCAGGAAGGCCAGGCCCGGCAAGGTCTTCATCGACTGGAGCCAGAACAACCCGGCCAAGACCACCGTCGCGCCGTACTCCCTGCGCGCCAGGCAGCGCCCGACGGTCTCGACACCGCTGCTGTGGCCGGAGGTCGAAGCCTGCGAAAGCCCGGACGACCTGGTGTTCACCTCAGCCGACGTACTCGCCCGCGTGGAGGAACATGGCGACCTTTTCACCTGAGCGTAGGCTGGATCCGTCCACACAGGAAAAGGGGACCTGAGATGTCGGAGATGGACGTACGTGGGGACGACCTCCCCTTCGACGAGGATGACGAGCTTTCGCCGGAGGCGCCGGAGGCCGACGCCGCCGAACAGCGCCGCCGGCTGCGCGACGAGGCGGGCAACGACCGGCGCGGGGAGTACCCGATCGACGTCGACCCGGGAGACGCCGCCGAGCAGGACCGCGTCGTCACCTACGACGATGACGACGACTATCGCTGACGCCAGCGCCCGCGGGGCGGTTACCCGCACGTAGGATGTCCCAACCCGGATGTTCGAAGACCACTGGAGACGCGCGTGACCGCTACCCCGGACGCCAAGCCCCGGGGCACCCGGCTGCCCCGACTCGCCCGCCGCCGGCAGCTGCTCAGCGCCGCGCAGGAAGTGTTCGTCGAGAACGGCTACCACGCGGCCGCCATGGACGAGATCGCCGATCGGGCGGGCGTCAGCAAGCCGGTGCTCTACCAGCACTTCCCCGGCAAGCTGGAGCTGTACCTCGCGCTGCTCGACCTCCACGTCGACGACATGGTGGGCCGCTGCCGCGAGGCCCTGGCCTCCACCCACGAGAACAAACTGCGCGTGCAGGCCACCTTCAGCGCCTTCTTCGACTTCGTCTCCAGCCAGGGTGAGGCGTTCCGGCTGGTCTTCGAGTCCGACCTGCGCAACGTGGCCCCGGTCCGCCAGCGGGTGGAGCGCTCGCTGCGCGAGTGCGCGGAGATGGTCAGCGCCGTGATCCAGGAGGACACGGGCTGCTCCAGCGAGGAGGCGCACCTGCTGGGCGTCGGCCTGGTGGGCATGGCCGAGGTCAGCGCCCGCTACTGGGTGACCACGCACGGCTCGATCCCCAAGGACGCCGCCGAGCAGCTGATGGCGCGGCTGGCCTGGCGCGGAATCAGCGGTTTCCCCCGCACGACGTAGGACCGCGGCGACGTGTCCCGTACGGCGTGGAGTTTTCCGCGTACGGCGTAACCCGTTCGCTGGGCGCGATTACCGGCGTTTCCGTGGAGCGGAGCGACGACGATGGATCCAGGCCCGTCGAAAGGGAGCACCACGATGGAAGTCAAGATCGGCGTACGTTCCGTACACCGTGAGATCGTTGTCGAAACCGACCTCACCGCCGAACAGGTGGAAGACGAGATCAGAAACGCCCTGGCCGCCGAGCGTGGCGTCTTCGCCCTCACCGACGCGAAGGGCAGGCGCGTCATAGTCCCCGTGGCCGCGCTCGGCTTCGTCGAGATCGGCGAGGACGAGCAGCGCCCGGTCGGCTTCGGCGGCACGCTCTAGCCGATTGGTACTCCACCGTCCGTGTGGGGGGCGGCTCACCGCCTCCCACACGTCACGGGCGCCATCGGCACCAGCGGCCGCGCCGTCGCGGCAGGGGCGCATGTCGTAGGTCCACAGCGGGGCACTGGGCACTCTGACGGCGCATCACGGGTCGTGCGGTCCAGCGGTTCTGCGCGCATCTGGTCAAGCAGCTGCCGTAGCGGCGCGTGGCCCTCATGACCGCACGGTACAACCGTTTCATACCCTCGCGCCGCCCTAAGCGCAGGATCAGATGCCCAGCGCGGCCATCCGCTTGCCGTGCTGCTCGGTCAGGCGGGCGAACAGGCGGGAGATCTCCGCCTGGTCGTCGGCCACAGCCTCCACGAGCAGCTGCGCCAGCTCCGGACGGGCGGCGGCCACCCGCTGGCCCTGGCTGAGAGCCTCGCCGACCAGGCGACGGGCCCACAGGGCGAGCTTGCCCGCGACCGACGGGTCGGCGGCGACGGCGGCGCGTACCCGCTCGACGGCGAACTCCGAGCGCTCCTGGTCGGCGACGACCTCGTCGACCAGCCGGGCGATCGACGGGTCCAGGTGGCGGGCGGCCTCGCGGTAGAAGTCCAGGGCGATACCGGTGCCCACGTACGCCTTGACCAGCGCCTCCAGCCAGTCGCCCGGCCGGGTCTGGGTGTGCCAGCCGTCCAGGGCCTCGACGAAGGGCGCCATGGCCAGGTCGGGGTCGGCGCCGAGTTCGATGAGCTTGTCGCGGACGAGCTGGAAGTGTCCGAACTCGGACACGGCGAGCTCGCTCAGCGCGGCCCGGTCGCTCAGTGTCGGTGCGAACTGCCCGGCATCTTCGGTGAGTTGCAGGAAGGCGCTCAACTCCGCATAGGCCAGTACACCAAGGAGATCCGCGACACCAAGGGACTCATTCATGAAAGGCAGCGTACTTCGGGAACATCCGCAAACTCGGCCAGCGTTGTGGTATCGAGTACACTGCTCTGTGAAAGTGCGACCGCACTGTGTGAATTCGGGGGGTTCTCTCCCGATGCTCCCCGCTCCCCGGGCCTGCGGTCGCGATGACGCGAGAGGGCTGGCTCTACCGCGAGGACCCTGGTTACCGACCCGCTGGTCCCGGCAGGCCCGCCTTCATTTGAGACTGAGGCAGGCCACGCTGACGACTTTCCGAGACCTCGGAGTCACACCAGAGATCGCTGATGCGCTCGAGACCGAGGGCATCATCCAACCGTTCCCGATTCAGGAGATGGCGCTTCCGCTCGCACTGAGCGGCCAGGACGTCATCGGCCAGGCCCGTACGGGCACCGGCAAAACCTACGCGTTCGGCATCGCGATGCTGCAGAGCATCGGCAAGCCGCGCAAGAACCGCAAGAAGCCGCGCGGCCTCGTCGTCGTGCCCACCCGCGAGCTGGCCATCCAGGTCAGCGAGGACCTCGTGACCGCCGCGGGCAAGCTCGGCTCCCGCGTGCTCACCGTGTACGGCGGGCGCGCGTACGAGCCGCAGATCGAGGCCCTGAAGGCCGGCGTCGACGTCATCGTCGGCACCCCCGGCCGGCTGCTCGACCTCGTCAAGCAGAAGCACCTCGACCTCAGCCAGATCGGCTCGCTGGTCCTGGACGAGGCCGACCGCATGCTCGACCTGGGCTTCCTGCCCGACATCGAGCGCATCTTCAAGCTGATCCCGGACGAGCGGCAGACGATGCTGTTCTCCGCGACCATGCCCGGCGAGATCGTCGCCTTGTCGCGCAAGTACCTCAACCGGCCCACCCACGTCCGCGCCGAGCACGACTCCGGCGAGGGCGAGACCACGCCGCAGGTACGCCAGCTCGTCTGGCGCGTGCACCGCATGGACAAGATCGAGATCGTCGCCCGCCTGCTGCAGGCGGACGGCCGCGGTCTGACCATGGTCTTCTGTGAGACCAAGCGCGCCTGCGACATGGTCGCCGAGCAGCTCGACACCCGCGGTTTCGCGGTGGCGGCCGTACACGGCGACCTGGGCCAGGGCCAGCGCGAGCAGGCGCTGCGCGCCTTCCGCAACGGCAAGATCGACGTCCTGGTGGCCACCGACGTGGCCGCGCGTGGCATCGACATCGACGACGTCACCCACGTGGTCAACTACGACGCCCCCACCGACGACAAGACCTATGTCCACCGCGTCGGCCGTACCGGCCGCGCGGGCAAGACGGGCATCTCGGTCACGTTCGTCGAGTGGGAGGAGCTGACCCGCTGGAAGATGATCAACAACATGCTCGGACTCGACTTCGCCGAGCCCGAGGAGACCTACTCCACCTCACCCCACGTCTTCACCGAGCTGAGCATCCCCGAGGGCACCAAGGGCGTGCTGCCCCACGCCAGCCGCTCCCGGGCCGGCCTCGCGGCCGAGCAGCTCGAAGACCTGGGCGAGATCGGGAAGTCCCGCCTCAGAAGCCGTCGCAAGGACGAGCGTGACGGCCGCAAGGACGAGCGCGAAGAGCGCCCGCCCCGCGCGCCGCGCCAGCGCCGTCGCACGCGGGCCGGCCGTTCGGCCGAGGAGACCACCGAGGTCGCGGAGACCGTGGAGACTGTGCAGATCGTGGAGGGCGAGAGCATGGACAGGCGCCGCCGGCCGCGCAGGAGCGAGGAGACTCCGGCCATCATCTCTCACGACGAGATCGCCGCCGTGGCCGCCGAGCCGGTCGCCGGTGACGTACTCGCCGAGGTGGAGGAGGCCGTCAGGCCCGCTCGCCGTACCCGCGCCCGTGGGGGTGCGGCCGAGGCCATCGGCAGCGCGCTCACCCAGGCCCGCCCCGTCGTGGAGCAGGCGCAAGAGCCCGAGCCGGAGCCCGAGCGGGCACCGGAGCGCGCGCCCGAGCGCGTGCAGGAGGTCCGTGTGGAGCACGAGCGCATCATCCCGCCCAACCCGTTCACGGTGATCTTCCAGTCACCCGACCTGGCCACGGACGACGACGACATCGCCCCGTCCGCGGCCTCGGAGCGCCAGGCCCAGCGCCGCGGCAACCGCGGCCCGCGTGGTGGCGGTGGTGGCGGCGGCAACAACCGCCGCCGGGCAGGCTAGCCTCACCGCCGATCCCAGGCGCGCGTCCTTCCGGGACGCGCGCCTTTTTTCTTTCCTGTACGGCGTCCGCCGCCGGTAAGAACCGCCCCGCTCCCGTCATTACCCGGTGAACGACGTCGAAAGGGCGCAGGTGCTGGATGAGAAGGAGTTCGCCGCTCTCTACGACGCCACGCATCCCAGAGTGTTCGCCTACGCGGTGAGCCGGTGCGGGCGTCAGCTGGCGGAAGAGGTGGTGAGCGAGACATTCGCGGTGGCCTGGCGGCGCCGCGCCGACATTCCCCGGCGCGCGGTGCTCCCGTGGCTGCTGGGGGTCGCGCGGAACGTCACGCGCGAGCTCTACCGCGACGAGGTGCGCCAGGCCGCGCTGGAGAACGCGCTGCGCGGCTGGGCCAAGGAGGTCACCGGCGACGTGGCCGACGAGGTGGCGCGGCGCTCCGCGGTCCTGTCCGCCCTGGTCGAGCTGAGCGACGAGGACAAGGAACTGCTCACGCTCGTCTCGTGGCACGGGCTGTCGTCGGCGCAGGCGGCCCGGGTGGTGGGGTGCTCGGTCTCGGCCTTCTTCGTCCGGCTGCATCGGGCCAGGCGGCGCTTGGAGGCGGCTCTGCTCGTTGCGAAGGAGGAGGAAACGTGCGGCGGACGGTGATGCGGACACTGGCCGAGGCCAGGCCGGACGATCTCGACCCGGTCCCGGGCGGCGGGGTGCGGGTTCCCGGCAGAAGGCGCGGGGCCGGGTGGACGGCGGTGGTGGCGGTCGCGGTCGTGGTGGCCGCGGTGGTGGCGGTCCCCAGGCTGTGGATGGACGCGCGCGAGACGACCGCCACGCCGGCGGGAACGCTGGACGTCGCGGCCGAAGCGGCCCGGCGGCAGGCCCCCGTCCCCGAGGGGAACTACTGGAGGGTCACGACGCTGATCTCCTCGGAGGAGAGCACGGGACGGTACCGGGTCAAGGTCAGCTCCAGGACGGAGCGGTTCCTGCCCAGGGATCCGGCCGCGTTCCAGTTGCTGGCCCTGACCGGCCTGCACACCCGGCCGCTGACCGCGAAGGACGCCGCTGCCTGGCGTGCTGCGGGCTCCCCCCGGTTGTGCGGTGACGACACCGACTGCGAGAACGACACCTCCCCCCAGGGCCGCCACCGCTACACCGCGATGCCGAGCCTGTGGCCGCTGGACGACAGCGGGCTGACGCTGCCGCTGAGCCGGCTGGCGGAGTTGCCCGTGGAGCCGGAGGCGCTGCGGGAGCGGCTGCTCGCCCTCTGGCCCGCCTACCAGGAGAGGATGAAGGACTGGCCGCCCGCTCCGAAGGGCGCCTCGCTGCCGACCAGGGAAGGGTGGTTGTGGAGCCTGTCGCTGGATCTGCTGGAGACGCCGATCTCCGGCGGGACGCGGGCGGCGCTGTACCAGATGCTGGAGGGCCTGCCGGGCGTGCGCGGGCTCGGCCGCGTCACCGACGCCGCCGGCCGGCCGGGCGCGGCGCTCGCGATGGGCGGCACGCGGCTCATCGTCTCCGAGGAGAACGGGCAGGTGCTCGCCCGGCAGGAGACCGAGGCGTCCGGGCGGGTCGTCAACGCCGTCCTGTTCCAGGGGGCCACGTGGGTCGACACGTTGCCCTCGTTGCCCAAGGGGTGCCCGAAGGTGCCGGACCGCGACACGGACTGTGTCGGGTGAGGTCAGAGGGTGATGCGCACGACCGGGCGGGTCGGGGTTTCGTGACCGGTGAGGGGGCCAGCCGGGTGTAGTCCTCGCGGGGCGCCAGCGCCACCCCGCCGTACGCCCCGTTGGGCCCGAAGACGCTCACCTCGTCCGCCCACGAGTCCGCGGGCCGGATCTCAACCTTGCTCATACCTCACAACTCCCCAGAACTCGCACCGGCGTACCGGGTTAGCCGGTGTTGTCGCCTTGACCTCTGGGTATTGTTGCCCCACGTGAGTACGCCGCGATTCCTCAACCTGCCACCTGGCGTCGCCCCGCAGCGCATCGAGACGCCGCTGGGCGCGTTCGCGGCCCTGGAGGCACTACCGGTGAGCGGCGTCGTGGAGCGCTGGCCGGCGCTGCTGGTGCCAGGGCTGACCGGGAGCAAGGAAGACTTCATCGCGGTCATGCAGACGCTGGCGCAGTCGGGCCGCCGGGTGCTGGCGATCGACCTTCGCGGGCAGTACGAGACGCCCGGCCCCGACGACCCCGAGGCCTACACCTGCGGCGCGCTCGGCGCCGACGTCGACGCCATCGCGCAGGCGATCGGCCATGGCGAGCCGGTCCACCTGGTCGGCCACTCCTTCGGCGGGCTGGTGGCGCGCGAGGCGGTGATCGACGGGCGGACCAAGTTCGCCTCGTTCACGCTCATGAGCTCGGGCCCCTCGGCGATCACCGGGCAGCGCGCCCACAACGGCCGCAAGATCATGAAGGATCTCCCCGAGCACGGTCTCGAACACATCTGGCACACCAGGATCGAACCCGAGGCGCTGGCCAACGGCGTTCCCGACGAGATCGTGACGTTCCTGCGCAAGCGGCTGCTGGCCAACTCGCCGACGGGCCTGGCCCGGATGGCCGAGGAGGTGCTGTCCATGCACGACCGCACCGAGGAACTGCGCCAGATCGAGGTGCCGACCCTCGTGCTGTTCGGCGAGCACGACGACGGCTGGCCCGCGGACGTCCAGCGTCACATGGCGGCCAGGCTCGGCGCGGAGCGCATGGTGGTGCCGGGCGCGGTCCACTCCCCCTCCGTGGAGGCCCCGGAGACGACCGCGCAGGCCCTCGTGAGGTTCTGGAACGCCGCCGAGTCGGCATCTTGGACATAGGATCCAATGCCATGTAATTATCTACTTACTATGGCGAGCATCGAAGAGACCGTCGTCCAGCGGCCACAGAGCGCCACCTGGCAGGTCCACCTCGACCGGTGCATGTGGGTGGGCGGCGTACGCGGGCTCATGCTCCAGGCGCTCCACCCGCTGGCCATGCGCGGCGTCTGGCAGAACTCCAACTTCCAGGACGACCCCTTCGGCCGCCTGCGCCGCACCGCGGACTTCGTCGGCCGCACCACGTTCGGCACCCCGGCCGAGGCAGACGCGATCGGCCGCCGCGTGCGCGACATCCACCGCTCGCTGCGCATCACCGACGAGGGCCGCACGCACCGCGTGGACGACCCCGAGTTGCTGCTCTGGGTGCACTGCGCGGAGGTCTCCTCCTACCTTGAGGTGGTACGGCGGGGCGGCCTCGCCCTCACCGACCGCCAAGCCGACCAGTACCTCCGCGAACAGCGCAAGAGCGCCGCCTACGTCGGCCTGCACCCGGAGGACGTGCCCGGCTCGCAGGCGGAGATGGCCGCCTACTTCAAGGAGATCCGCCCCAAGCTGCGCGTGATCGAGGAGTCGGCCGCCACCGTACGCTTCCTGCTCTGGCCCCGGCTGCCCAAGGAGATGCGGATGCTCTCACCGGGCAAGCCGGTCTATTTCCCCTTCGGCGCCCTGTGCTACTACACGCTGCCGTCGTGGGCACGGAGCATGTACCGCACGCTGCCCGAGGCGCCGCAGGCGGCGGTGACCGCGGGGCTGCGGGCGTTCAGCCTGGCCATGAACGCGTTGCCGGAGCCGGTGCACGACCGCGCGTTCATGCCGTCGACCCGGCGGATGCTGCACGCCTCGCGCGACCGGCTCGGCGTACTCGGCTACGACGTGCGCAAAGGGCTCAAGGGCCTGACGGATCCGCGGCGCTGGGCGGCCGCTTGAGCTCCCGGTAGACGAACGGCTTCTCCTTGGCGCTCAGCCGGGTGATCAGGTGGTGGTCGGGCGAGAGGCTGCAGGCCGGGTCGGTCCTGGCGGCGTCGCCGGTCAGCGCGTACGTCTGGCAGCGGCAGCCGCCGAAGTCGAGCTCCTTGCGCGGGCAGCTCGCGCACGGCTCGGCCATCCAGGCGGTGCCGCGGTAGGCGTTGAACGCGGCGGAGTGCTCCCAGATCCAGCTCAGGGCATGCTCGCGGACGTTGGGCAGGTCGAGCGGCAGATCATAGGCGGCGGGACAGGGCAGAACCCGCCCGTCGGGCGCCACGGTGATCGAGATGGCCCCCCACCCGCCCATGCAAGGCTTGGGCACCCCGTCGAAGTAATCCGGAACAACCCAGATCAACTCCACGCCCGTCTTTTCCCGATATTTCGTGACTATCGACTCGGCGCGGGAAAGCTGGTCCCTTGTCGGCAGGAGCGCCTCCCTGTTGAGCAGCCCCCACCCGTAGAACTGCGTGTTGGCCAGCTCGATCCGCTCCGCGCCCCAGGCGATGCCCAGCTCGATCAGGTCCTCGATCCGGTCGAGGTTGTGCCGGTGCAGCACCACGTTGACACCCAGCGGCAACCCCGCCTCCACCACGGCCGCCGCCGCCAGCTCCTTGGCCATGAAGCTCCTGCGCCCGGCGATCCGGTCGGACTCGTCCGGTTGAGCCGCCTGCACCGACAACTGCACGCTGTGCAGTCCGGCCTCGGCCAGCTCCGCCACCCGCCGCCCCGCCAGCCCGACACCGCTGGTCACCAGCTGCGTGAACACCCCGGCCCCGCGCGCCGCCCCGACGATCTCCACCAGATCCCGCCGCAGCAGCGGCTCGCCGCCGGACAGGTGCGCGTGCACGACCCCCAGGGCCGCGGCCTCCTCGAACACCCGGGCCCACTCCCCGGTCTCCAGCTCCGCCGCCCTGGTCACCAGCTCGGTGGGGTTGGAACAGTACGGACACCGCAACGGACACCCATGGGTCAGCTCCGCCAGCATGGCCCAGGGCGGCGCCACCTCCTTCGGCCCCGAAGCGGAGGCGGGCAGGACAGAGGCAGCCGGACCGGGGAGAGGCGGGCGGGAGGTGGGCCGGGTCATTGGAGCCATCCCTCGGCGTGGACCCGGTCCAGGAACTCGGTCACGTCCTCCCCCGCCTCCACAGGAAACTCCGCGACGATCTCCGCCACGGTCCGCTTGCCGTCGCACAGGCCGACGATCTCGGCCGCCTCGTCGTTCAGGACCACGATCCGTTCGGGCACGATGAGCAGTTCGGCCTGCCGTACCGGACAGTGACGCAGCATGGCCGAGCGGGACAGGGCGGGGCGCCAGTCGGTCATCGGTAGGCTCCGTCCACCGCGTCCAGCAGCGCCCACAGGACGTCGCACTTGAAGCGCAGCGCCGCGACCGCCTTCTCCTCGTCCGTACGGCTGCGCGCCCAGTCGAGCACCAGCGCCAGGGCTTCTCCGCTGTCCTGGCGGCCCTGCTGGACGCGGATCTGGAAGTAGCGCAGGCCGTCGGCGTCGATCCACGGGTAGTGCTTCTCGAAGGCGGCGATCCTGGTGCGCATCAGGTCGGGGGCGAACAGTTCGGTCAGCGATGCGGCGACCGCCTCCAGCAGGGTGCCGTGGCGGCACAGGTTGACGTAGCCGTCGACGGCGAGCCGTACCCCGGGAAGGACGCCTTCGCCCGACAGCAGCTCCTTGCGGTCGAGTCCGGCCGCTTCGCCGAGACGGAGCCAGCGTTCGATCCCGCCTTCTCCGGGTGCCTTGCCGTCGTGGTCCTGGATACGGCGCAGCCACGTGCGGCGCAGGTCCGAGGTGGGCAGCTTGGCGAGGATGTGGGCGTCTTTGATGGGGATGTGGCGCTGGTAGTGGAAGCGGTTCAGGATCCAGCCGCGCAGCTCCTCCCGGGACAGCTCGCCCGCGTGCATCCGCAGGTTGAACGGGTGCAGGTGGTGGTAGCGCTGCTCGGGCACCGCCCGGAGCTCGGCCTCGAAGGAGTTCACAGCTCGATCACCATTCCGTCGGCGGCCACCTCGACGCCCAGCTCGGCCAGCACCTTGTGGTGGAGCGCGTCCGGGTCGACGAGGGGGTTGGTGTTGTTGAGATGGGTGTACAGGCAGCGGCCGGGCAGCGCGGCGAGGCGTTCCATGGTGTCCTCGATCGGGAGGTGCCCCATGCCGGTCGCCGTTTTGCTGGATATGCCGGTACGGCGCGGCTCCTCGTCGTCCCAGAACGTACCATCGATGATCACGCAGTCGGCGTCCCTGAACGCGGTGTCCAGCTCCGGTGTCCACACTCCCATGGCGGGCGCGTACACGACGTTCGACGTGCCGTCGGTGAACCTCAGTGCCGAGACCCACGCGCCGTCCGCTTCTTCGGCGGCGGCGTAGCGGGGGCGTTTGGCGGAGACCGGGATGGGTTCGGCGATGGTGTCCATGGGGTGCCAGCGGATGGGGGCATATGGGCGCAGGATCTCCTCGAACGGGCGCAGCGCCCGCCGTACCGGGAGAGTTGCGGCGACGTCCAGGGAGGCGGCCTCGCGCAGCCGCAGGAGCCCGAGCGTGTGGTCGAGTTCGGCGTCGGTGAGCACCACGAGCGGCGCGTGGTCGCGGTCGGGCGCCGACCAGGGGCAGTCCTCGATCTGCGCGGCGATGTCCGGGGTGGCGTTGACGACGGCGACACGGCCGGGGAGCTGGACGGCCAGGCTGGCGTGACGGCGGCGCCAGGCGGGGTGTGCGCGTGCCCCGGCGCAACCGGGACACGCGCAGTTCCACTGGGGTACGCCGCCGCCCGCGGCGGTGCCGAGCACCTGCAGGCGCATGGCGTCCGGTTACCTGGTGGCGAGGAAGTAAGCGGACATCTCCATCGACGCCTCGACGACCTGGTAGTCGGGCTTGTGCCAGGTGGTCTCCTCGCCGCGGGTGCGGACCTTCTTGGAGTGGGTCCTCGGCGGCTGCTTCTTGCCGGGGTCCTTGGGCTGAGCCATGTGCACCTGCCTTCCGTGCGAAACGGGGGGTTACCCACGATCTGACTTCGGCAGAGGCGTTCCGTCAATCCCTGTGATCGGATCTATCGCCCGAAATTTCACCCGATCCCGCTAAAAGGCCCTCAACGCGCGGTCATCATCGGATGTCTACCCTGTCCCACCGACAGGCGATCGCCCTGTCACCCAGCACACGGCCTTGGTCTCCGCGCGGGTCAGTCGGCGAGGCCGTCCCAGGGACGGCGTTCCTGTGCCGCCGCCTGGCCCTCGGGGCAGTGGCGGCGGAAGTCGCACCAGCCGCAGATCGGCCCCGGGCTCGGCGCGAACAGGTCGTCCAGTTCCGCCGACACCACCGTCTTCTGCCCACCGGTGGCGGGCTGGAGCGGGCCGCCGGACTCGGGCCGCGGGGCCCTGGGTGCGGTACGGCCGGCCGTACCGGCACCGGAGCCGGAACGCGGCGCCGGGACGTCGGAAAGGGCCGCACGGTAGCGCTCGTCGGCGTCGGCGGCCTCCACGGCCATCTCCTCGGCCCGCGACAGGTGGCGGCGCAGGGTGTCGTCCGTGTGGCGCCACTCGACGATCTCGCCGGTCGGCAGGTGGTGGAGTTCGACCGAGTAACACGGGGTGCGCATCATCCTGGACGCCGCGATCGCGTAGATGGCCAGCGCGAGCGAGGACCGCGCGTCGTCCTGGGTGAGAGGGCGGCGGCCGGTCTTGTAGTCGACCACGACGAGTTCGTCACCGCGCCGGTCGAGGCGGTCGATCCGGCCGGAGACCGCGATGACCTTGGTCCGCGTGGCGACGGTGCGCTCAACCCCCACCGGATCATCCGATGGGTCCAGCGTGGCGACATATCCGGAAACGAGGTCGCGGGCCCGGCCGAGCCACTGCGCCGACTGCTCGCCGTCCCTGAAACCCTCGGTGATCCACCCGTTGGTGAGCAGGATCGCCGCCGTCAGCGGCGTCCTGCGCTCGTACGGCTCCCGCCACCACCCCGCCAGCGCGTTGTGCACGCTGGCGCCCACGGAGTTGTGCGCCCAGGCGGGCCCCTTGGCGGGCTGCGGCCGGTCAAGATAGGTGAACCGGTAGCGGCGGCGGCAGTCGAGCCACGTGTTGAGCCGCGACGGCGTGCACGAGTAGAGCCGCCGCGGCATCCCTTCGAGCGGAAGCTGGTCGTACACGCTCACTTGTCCGGGTTGAGCTTGATCCCGGCGATCTTGGACGCGTCGGTCAGCGGCCCCTCGGCCGGCGCCTCGCCGGTCTCCACCCGCGTGAGCGAGCCGGAGACCCAGTCGTCGAAGTGGGGCTCCAGGTCGCCGACGGTGACCTCGTCACCGTGGTTGGCCAGGATGCGCGTGGCATGCGGCAGCGTGAACAGCCGCCCGCCGATCGCGGTCAGCTGGTCGGCCAGCCGCGGATACTCCCCGGCCAGCTTGCCGGGGCCGTCGGCCTGCAGCGACTTGCCGCTGAAGACCACTTCGAGCGCCTCGCAGTACAGCGAGACGCCGCCGGGGGTGACGCCGGGCGTCTCCATGACGTCGAGCTGGACGTCGGCGACACCGAAGATGCCGTCGTCCTCCATGTCGATGTCCGGCCAGGTCTCCGACCAGGTCTCCCGCCACAGCGGCTTGTCCTTGGGGTGCAGCGCGACGACGGCCTCGTCTCTGCTGGCCACCTCGATCGCCGCGCCGACGTGGTCGGGCAGGCCGTGCGTGCAGATGACGGCCAGCACCTCCCGTTCGCCGACCTGCTCGAGAATCTTCTCCGCGTCCCGTGCGGGATCGACGACGATCACCTCGTCGTCGTCACCCACGATCCACGTGTTGTTCTCGACCTTGTACTCCACGCCGTCGACGTCGACGACGCCCTCGGTCACCACTCGCTCGATACGCGCTGTCACGCCACGAACAATACTGAGTTTTCTTCCAGTACGCCGTGTCCCGCCTGTTCGGATCTCCTGTCAAGCCAGCAATGACCTGATCGCGTTGATGATGAGCTGCACCGCCAGCGCAGACAGCAGCAGGCCGGCGATCCTGGTCACCAGCTCCACCCCGTTCTCCTTGATGACGCGGATGATGCTCACCGAGAACCGCATGAACACCCACAGCACCAGATGCACCGCCGCGATCGCCAGCCCGAGCGCGAGGATGCCGCCCGGCCGGCTCCCCGCCTGCTGGGCGAAGACGATGGTCGCCACGATCGCGCCCGGCCCGGCCAGCAGGGGTGTGCCCAGCGGCACGAGCGCCACGTTGACGTTCGAGCGCATGCTCTCGCTCGACGGCTGGGAGACCCCGCGCAGCAGCTCCAGGGCGACCAGGAGGAGCAGCAGGCCGCCGGCGATCTGCATGGCGGCGACCTCGACGTGCAGGTACGCCAGGATCGCCTGCCCGAACACGGCGAAGACCACGATCAGGCAGAAGGCGGTCACCGCGGCCTGCCAGGCGATGCGCCGGCGCTCCAGCGGGGAGCGTCCGCTGGTGTAGGCGAGGAAGAGGGGGATCACGCCGGGCGGGTCCATGATGACGAACATCGTCACGAACGCCTCGACGAAGAACCTGGTGCCGGACACCGCGCCCCCAACTGCCGGTTGGGGGAAGTGCTGCCGATCCTAGTCTTCCAGGCGCGGGGAGAAAGCACCGAAGGGCAGGTCGAGGTCATGCTCGCGCAGGTCGCGCAGGCTGAGCTGCAGCAGCGCGATCAGGCAGCCGGCCTCCGCGGGCCAGGCGATGGTCCACAGCCAGTTGCCCATGGCCTCACCGGCGTAGACGGCCCGGTCGGCGGCGCCGTTCACGCACCACAGGGCGCTCGGATGGCCGAGCACGTCGATCTTGGCGTTCGGCGGGCCGGAGTCGAAGCCCTCGCCGGGGTCGGGGCCGTCCAGGCCGGCGAAGGCGGCGCCCAGGCCCACTCCCGGCTCCTCGGCGATGACCAGCAGGTCGGCGGGGCCGCTCGTCACCGACGGGCCGCCGAGCGCCACGACGCTGGCCCGCCCGCCGCTACGGTCGTCACCCGCCTCGGCGAACCCCGTGACCAGCCACCCGGGCGGCAGCGGCCACGGCAGCCACACCGGCACCCTGGATGACTTGCGCAGTTCGTCCGCCGCGCCGGCGGACGGCTGCCACGGCGGCTGGTAGGGCAGGACGTCCCCGTGCGCGGCGCACCGCCAGGCGCTCGACCACACACTGGGCGCATGAAGCGGGCCAAAACACCGTGGACACGTTGGAGCCGCTCTCACAGCTACCCACGGTGCGTCGTCGGGCACGGTCCAGTCAAGAGCACAGGCCGTTATCCCGTCGTAATCTTGGAGTTGTGCGCGTAAATTGTGTCGGAGCGATAATTTTCGATGAGTTTGGACGCCTGCTGCTCATCCAGCGCGGCCACCCACCGGGCGAAGGCCTGTGGTCGTTGCCCGGCGGCCGCGTCCACCCCGGCGAGACCGACCACGACGCCCTCATCCGCGAGATCCGCGAGGAAACCGGCCTCACCATCACCCCAGGCCCGCTGACCGGCGCCGTCGACCGGCCGGGCCCCGGGCGGACCGTCTACGAGATCCGCGACTACCTCGCCACCCCCACCGGCGGCGCACTCACCCCCGGCGACGACGCCAAGGACGCCCGCTGGTGCGCCGCCGCCGACCTCGCCGTCCTCCCGCTGACCGACGGCCTCCTGGCCACCCTGACCTCGTGGAACGTCCTCCCCCGATGACCTAACCGGCCAGGCGGAACGTCCACAGGGTCAGGTGGTCGGCCGTGTACGTGGTCGAACGGCCCAAAGCCACCACCTGAGCGCCGCTGGTCGTGACCGCCGCCAGCCACTGCATGCCGTCCCCCAGGAGCCGCGGGTCCTTGAGGTCCTGCCTGGCCCAGGTCAGCCCGTCGGCCGAGATCCACGCGGCGCTGTCCGCCCCGCCGGGCTGACCGTGCCAGCCCACCGCCACCAGGCCGTTCTCACCGGCCGCCAGGTCGTGGACCGCCGCCGCCCGCTCGGCCGGCAGCCACGCGTACCGCCAGCTCGCGCCGCCGTCCTCCGAGGAGGCGGCGAACGCCCTGGACATCCCGCCGAGCTGCGCCGTACCGGTCGCCACCAGCATGTCGCCGAAGGCCACCACCTGCCGCAGCCCCGCCGAGGAGGCGTCCGGCGGCGTCGGGCGCTTGCGCGGGGTCCAGTTGAGCCCGTCCTTCGACGTCCAGACGACCGCGCTCTCCTGCTCGCCCATGCCCGAGCTGCCCACGGCCGCATAGCCGTCCGGGGTGGCCGCCAGGTCGAAGATGCGCACCCCGGCGCCGCCCTGGGGCAGCTTCTGGCTTCTGGTGAACTTGCGCAGGTCGGGCGTGAACCAGATGGCCGCCCCCGCCGAGCTCGGTCCCCGGTCCTCGCCGGCCAGGATGTAGCCCTTGTCGCCGGCGGCGACCGACTGCACGTCCAGGTAGGTGTGGCCGTCGGCTCTGGCGGGCGCGGGCGCCTGCTTCCAGGTACGGCCGTCGGCGCTGGTCACGATCAGCGGGTCGGTGGCCGAGGTGCCCGACTCGGTGGCGCCGGCGGCCAGCCAGCCGCGCCGGCCGTACACGACGTCGTTGAGCATCTGACGGCGTGGGCCGCCGAGGCTGGTCGAGGTCCAGTTCTGCCAGTCCTTGCTGGTCCAGACGCCGGCGTCGCCCGAGGCCGCGCCGACCGCGACGTACTGGCCCTTGGCGGCGGCCAGGCGGGTCGTCTCACGGGCGATCCGCGACAACCCCTCGATCCCGGCCAGCGGTACGCGCGAAGCCCTGCCCTTGGCCGGGGCGGACATCAGCACGAGCTGGTTGCCCACGTCCGCGGCCGCCTGGTCCCCGCCGCCGAACAGGAGCCCGGTGTCGGTCATGGTGAAGCCGCGCAGCGAGGCGCCGGCCAGGTTGCCGAGGTCGGCGCGCTTGGTCCAGGCACGGGCGTTGGTGGTGGCCAGCACCGTGTACTTGTCCGGCCCGTCCGGGCTGATCACCGCGACGCCGCCGCCGTACGAGATGGTGGTCTCGACGCCCGGACTCCGGCCGCCGAGGTTGATCGTGCCGCACTGGCCCCAGTCGGCGCCGCTGGGCGAGCAGTAGACCCGCACCTCGCCGCCGACCGGCGGGCGCCTGATCGGCACCAGCACGAACTGTTTCCCCAGCACCGCCAGCGAGCCCGCCCTCGGTTCCGCCTCGGGAAGCTGGAAACCGGTCGCCTGCCAGGTGAGACCGCCGTCCATCGAGCGCACCACGCGCGAGCCCTCACCCTGCGCCGGTTGCGCGAGCGCCAGCACGGTGTCGCCGCGCGCCACGACCGCGCGGAACTCACCCGCCTCAAGCCCGCGCAGGTCGACGCGCTGCCAGCTCCTCCCGTCCGGCGACTGCCACGCCGCGGGCCCGGTCGAGCCGTCCTCTCTCGCGGTACGGCCGGCCGCCACGAACCCGGAGGCCGTCCGCGCGATGTCGTGGATGTAGTCGCCCTTCCTGAAGGCGTCGTCCAGGGCCGCGGGCTCGACGGCGGTCCAGGCGGCGCCGTCGGTGCTGGTCCACAGGCCGTGCTCGACGCCGGTCTCGTCGCCGCCCGCCGCCAGCCAGCGGCCCGCGCCGCCGGTGACCCGGGTGGCGGTGGCGCTGGTTGACGCGCCCGCGGTGCCGAGCCGCCAGCTCTTGCCGCTGTCCTGCGAGTACAGGAACAACGGGCGCGGCGTCGGGCTCGTCGTGTCACTGCCGACGGCCACGACCGTCTTGCCCGCCGAGGCCATGGCGTTGAGCTTCTGGTTGGAGCCGTCGCTCGCGCCGGCCACCGTGAACACCTCGTCGCCCGAGCGTCCCGCCGCCGCCTCCAGCCGCAGGCCCGTCTGGGTGCCCGGCCCGCCGGAACTCCACCAGCGCCACCCGAGTACGCCCGCGCTCAGGGCGACGGCCAGGGCGAGCACGAACGCCACCGGCCCGAGCACCCGCCGTCGCCGCCGTAGCGGGCCGGCCCTGCGGAACGCGGCGGGCGCCTGGCCGCGGTGGTGCCGCCCCTGCCGGTCGGGGCCGGAGGCCACGAGCAGATCGGGCCGCGTGGGCCGACCGGCCGGCGGCCGTCCCACCCGTCGTACCGGCTCGTCCCGGCCCGGCCTCCCCCGCTCGTCCTCGGCCAGCGGCTCGTCTTCTGAAGCCGCACCACGGTAGCCGGGCACGTCCTCGCCGCCCCACCGGGCGACCTCGTCCTCGGCGCCGCCCCTCCAGGCGGGCGGGACCATGCCCTCCCGCTGGGGCTCGGCCGGCCGCGGGTTCTGGTACGGCCGCAGGTTCTGGTACGGCTGCGCCCCCCGCGCCCGCACACCCGGCTGGGTCGCCTCGCCCGAGTCCCACTCGGACGACGCCGCGACCTCAGGCGGCCTCTGCTCTTCCCACGCCCCTACCTCCGACGGTCCCGGCGCCCCTACCTCTTGCGGCCCCGGCTCCCCTGCCTCTGGCGGCCCCGGCACCCCGGCCTCCGCTGGGCCACGCGTCCCTACCTCCGCTGGGCCCCGCGTCCCTGCCTCTGGCTGGCCCGGCGCCCCTGCTTCCGATGAGCCCGGCGTCCCCGCCTCTGGTGGGGCCGGTGGGGTGGGGAGGGGGCGGGGTGGGCCGGAGGCGACGAGCTTGTCCGGGTGGCTGACGATACGGCGGGGGCGGCGGCGGGTGGGCTCGGCCTCCGGTTCCGCGGTGGGCGAGCTGTAGGGCCGGCGACCCTTCGGGGGTTCGGGGGGTTCGTCCTCGGGAGTGGGCGAGGCGAACGGAGGCAGCCCCCAGGGCGAGGCGAGCGGTACGCCGCGGGCCCGGTCGTCGGTGGGGCCCGGCGGGGTGTGCCGGATTCTCGGCTCCTCCGGAGGGCGCGGCTCGTCGTCGTCCGGCGGGTGCCGGGGCGGTTCGCTGGGGCCGGAGGCCACGCGGAGCACCTCCTCGTCGGGGGGGCCGGACCGTTCCAGTTATGCCGTCCTCATTGGCTGCCTATGTCGGCATAAAAACCGATCTAGCGCACGCAGGTACCTCTACCCCATCCCACAGAGATGATCACCTCCGGAATCCCTCAACACCCACGCATTCCAGAGCAACACGCCCAGCCCGGATTGGCGAGACCTCTCTAGTGAGATTCATAGCACCACTTTGCGATTTATCCCGAAAAAGCGTTGACTGACCGCTTTCGCGAGAGAAACAGCACCCCCAGCGTGTACACGCTCAACTGCACCACCGTCCCCGCCAGCGCCTGCCAGGGCACCGCCCCCTGCTCCAGCGCCTTGTCCAGCTCCTCGGCCGCCGCGCTGACCCCGAACGCCAGGACGTTGTTGACCACGTGCATCGCGATCGGCGCCTCCAGCCCCCCGGTACGCACCGCCAGGAACCCGGTCACCACCCCGAAGCTGAACACGTCGATCAGCCCCACCCACGTGTAACCGTGCAGAGAGGCGAACAGCACCGACCCGATGACGATCCCCCACCACGGGTTGTTCAGCCGCGCCCCGAACGCCTGCAGCAACCACCCGCGGAACATGTACTCCTCGGTCGCCGCCTGGAACGGCACCAGCAGCAAAATGATCACCAGCGCGGGGACGAACCCGCTCCACCCGGCCCACTTGAAGACCTCGTCCGTCCCCTCGCCGGTCACCACGAACACCGCGAGCTGGGCCACCTGTCCCAGGATCAGGGCCAGGATCGCCACGCCGCCGCACATGAGCATCCACGACCACCGCAACCGGCCGGCGACCGAGGAGAGCGTGCCGGGCCTGCGGCGTTGGATGAGCGCCGCCGTACCGTAGACGACCGGGAGCACGGCCGCGATCGACAGCAGCAGGAACACCAGCCCGAACAGCGGATCGCCGAAAAGCTGCTCCGGCTTCGTGGGCTGGGGCATCCCGAGGACCACCGACAGGACCGTGCCCACCAGCAGGACGATCAGCCCCACAAGGAAGAAGGCGACGCCGACCATCAGTGTGCCGACGATCGGGCGCCAGAGCTCGCCGGCGCCGTTGCGGGCCAGGTGGTCGTAGCGGGCGCCGCGTGGCGTGGGCAGGAACCAGGGCTGCCGCGGCGCGGGCGGCGGGTAGGGACCCGGCTGCGGGTGTGGCTGGCCGTACGGAATCTGGTTCTCCTGCATTCCATCATTCTGTCCGGCGGGTGAGCATTAGTTCACAGACGGGCTCCCGAAACGCGCGGATTCTTGATTGCGTAAGACGTTTCGACCCTGGGAGCCATGTCATGTCAAGGCTGGGACCTGTCATCACCCTGGCGGCGGGCGCGGTGCTCTTCGCCGGGCTCGGTGTCGCCAGCGTCACCGCGATCCCGGCGGCCCGAGAGACCGCCGCGGCCGCCTCCGCTGCGCCGACCACCGACGCGGCCACCGAGCCGCCGCCCCCGACGGAAACCGCGACCGCGAAGCCCACTCCGGCGCGTGCCGACTACGCCACCCGCGTCAAGGGCGGCCTCCTCGCGATCTCCGTGCGGAACGGCAAGGCCATCGCCTACTTCTGCGACGGCAGGACCGAGGCCTGGTTCAAGGGCAAGGCCGCCGACGGCGCGATCGACCTCGAAGGCTTCGGCGAGGCGAACGTCACCGCCGCGCTCGGCGGCGGCAAGGCCGCGGGCGAACTGGCCCTCGGCGGCAAGACCTGGGACTTCTCCGCGCCGCTCGTGAAGAAGCCCTCCGGCCTCTACCGCGCGAGCGCCGTGGTCAGAGGCGCCCAGATCAAGGCCGGCTGGATCATGCTGAGGAGGCCGGACGGCAACGGCTTCTACCAGGTGGGCCTGGCCGTCGAAGGGGAGAAGAAGACCCCCGCGCCCACCCTCGACACCACCCGGCCCAACGCCCCGGTGCGCCTGGGCGACACCACGCTCTACCCGCAGGACATCGAGGAGATCTCATGACCGCCGTCGAACCCCGCCGCGGCGGCCTCACCCCGCTGCTGGTTCCCCTCCTGCTCGGCGGCCTGGTCATGGTCGCCCTCGGCGTGTACGGCAGGGCCCACACCCCGACCGGCTTCGCGGTGGGCCCCGCCGGGTTCTCCGGCGCGCTGGCGATGAAGTCCTGGCTGACGACCGGCGCGTTCGTGCTGGCCTTCGTCCAGGTGATCTCGGCGCTGTCCATGTGGGGCAAGATCAAGATCCGGATCCACCCGGCGGTGCACCGCTGGTCCGGCCGGCTCGCGTTCGTCCTGACCATCCCCGTGGCCTTCCACTGCCTGTACGCGCTCGGCCTGCAGTACGACGTGCCCCGAGTCATGATCCACTCACTGCTCGGCTGCTTCTTCTACGGCGTCTTCACCGCGAAACTGCTAGCCCTGCCGAAGCGCGGTCTGCCCGGCTGGACCCTCCCGGTCCTCGGCGGCCTGGCCTTCACCGCGCTGGTCGGCCTCTGGCTCACCTCGTCGTTCTGGTTCTTCACCACGATCGGCGTCAAGGTGTGAACGTCGTGGTCCGGCGCAGCCCCGCGGCCCGTCCCTTGGCCGCCACGACCAGCGCCATCTTCCGCGACGCCTCGTCGATCATCTCGTCACCCAGCATGACCGCGCCGCGCCGTTCCACGGTGGTGTAGTACTCGTACGCCTCCAGGATCAGCTCGGCGTGGTCGTAGTCGTCCTGCGCCGGCGAGAACACCTCGTTGGCCGCCTCGACCTGCAACGGGTGCAGCACCCACTTGCCGTCGAACCCCAGCGCCGCCGCCCGGCGCGCGATGCGCCGGTACCCCTCGACATCCTTGATCTGCAGGTACGGCCCGTCGATGACCTGCAGATCGTGCGTCCTCGCGGCCATCAGCATGCGCATGAGGATGTAGTGATAGGCGTCGCCCTCGGTGTAGCCGGGCGGCTGCTCCCCCACCACCAGCGTGCGCATGTTGATCGAGGCCATGAAGTCGGCCGGCCCGAACACCAGCGTCTCCAGCCGCCCGGACGATCCGGCGATGGCGTCCACGTTCACCAGGCCACGCGCGTTCTCGATCTGCGCCTCGACGCCGATGCGCCCGACCTCGAACCCCATCGTCTTCTCGATCTGGGTGAGCAACGTGTCCAGCCAGACGACCTCGGTCGGGTCCTGCACCTTGGGCAGGATGATCGCGTCCAGGAACTCGCCCGCGCCCTCGACCACCTCGATCACGTCCCGGTACGTCCACATCGTGGTCAGGTCGTTGACCCGCACCGTACGCACCTTGCCGCTCCAGTCGCCCTCACGCAGCGCGGCCACGATGTTCTTGCGCGCCTCCGGCTTGGCCGCGGGCGCGACCGAGTCCTCCAGGTCGAGGAAGACCGCGTCCGCGGGGAGCGTCTGGGCCTTCTCCAGGAAGCGGGGGTTGCTGCCGGGCACCGCGAGTACCGAACGACGTGATCGCATGCGCACACGGTAATGGGTGGGGTGCGGGGTGGACAGGAGGGGTCCTGTCTATGGCGGCCATGGTTTCTTTGTCGGTCTCCGCTGTACGGATCCTCTAACGAGGTCTGCCAACAATGGGGGCCGAACGCTAGCAAAGGGAGTGAATCACCGATGGCATCTGTCCCCTCGGCCGCCGGGCGGCCCGCCGTGCTGTCCGACCTGCTGCCGGGCGCGCGCGTGCGCGACCTCGCCCTGATCGTCGGCGGCGCGGCACTGACCGGCCTGGCCGCCCAGGTCAGCTTTCCCATCCCCGGCTCTCCGGTGCCGGTATCGGGCCAGACGTTCGCCGCGCTGCTCGTGGGCGCGTCGCTGGGCATGAACAGGGCCGCGCTCAGCATGTTGCTGTACCTCGCGGCCGGGCTGGCCGGCGTGCCCTGGTTCGCCGACGGCAACACCGCGTGGGCGGGCAGCGGCCTGGTGCCGTCGTTCGGCTACGTGATCGGCTTCGTCGCGGCCGGCGTCCTGGTCGGCCACCTCGCCGCCCGGGGCGGCGACCGCACCCCCCTCCGCACCGTCGGCACCATGATCCTCGGCAACCTCGCCATCTACGCCTTCGGCCTGCCCGTCCTCATGGCCGTCACCGGCATGGACCTCGGCCGCGCGGTGGCGGTGGGCATCGTCCCCTTCCTCGTGGGCGACGCCGTCAAGATCGCCCTCGCGGCCGGCCTGCTTCCTGCCGCCTGGAAGCTGGCCGGCCGTTGATCCACGGCTAAAGTCGAAGGCGTGACCGTCATCGAAGAAGGCGCGAAGAAGTCCGGCGTCCTCTGGCTCACCCTCGACCGCCCGCGCCTGGCCTGGCACACCCTGCACGAAGGCGCCGTCTACCTGGTGACCGGGGGCGGCGAGCAGGAGTTGCCGGGCCTGGCCGAGCGCTCCGAGGTCCATGTGACGCTGCGCAGCAAGGACAACGGGGCACGGCTGGTGGAGTTCGACGCGCCGGTGACCGTGATCGACCCGTCGACGGAACCCGAGGCGGTGGCCGCCCTGGCCAAGGACCGCCTCAACGCCCCCGACACCGAGCATCTGGCGGAGCGCTGGGCGCGCGACTCCACGATCGTCCGCATCACCCTGCCCGCGAGCTAGGAGATCAGGCCGGGAGCCTGCGTACCCGAAGCACGTTGTCGGTGCGGGTGCCGGGCTCCCCGTCGGGGCTGTTCTGGCTGCGCTCGAACTCCGCGCTGCGCTCCAGCGCCCACTCGCCCTCGGGAAGCGCGAGCGACGCGTACACCTCCTCAGGCGTCGGGAAGTGCACGTCGTGTGGCGGCGTGTGCTGCCAGGTGGCCCACCCCGAGTGCCCGAGCACCAGCAGCACCCCGCCCGGCGCCACCGCCGCCGCCGCGGCCCGCAGAATCGCCTCCCTGGACATCTCGACCGTGCTGTGCAGGTACGCCGCCGAGACCAGGTCGAACTCGCCCTCAGGGAAGCTCTCCCCGAGCTGATGCCACTGAAGGTCGACCAGATCGGCCACCCCGGCCTCCTTGGCATGCTCCCCGGCCCGCTCCAGCGCCACCCGGGAGACGTCCACCCCCGTCACCCGCCACCCCCGCCGAGCCAGCCAGACGACGTCTCCGCCCTCACCACACCCCAGATCGAGCGCCCGGCCAGGGGTCATCCCCTCGACCTCGGTCACCAGCATCGTGTTGGGCTCGCCGCTCCAGATGCGCTGACTCTCGCTGTAGCGGGCATCCCAGAATTCCTCGTGTTCGCTCACACCCGCACTATTCGCCGCCCACCCGCAACCAGGCAAACCTCGTTGCCGAACCGGCAAACCAGCCGGAGTCAGGCCGCGTGCACCGGCTCGCGGACGGGGGCCGGCTGGGCGGTGGCGGTCTGGGCGAGCAGGGCGCCGCTCAGGACCGTCAGGCCGCCGATGATCTGGAACAGGCCCAGGGACTCGCGTAGCAGTGCCCAGGCGACTATGGCGCCTCCTATGACCTCCAGGGATGCCACCGTCGCGCCCACCGCGGCCGACAGGCGGCGGACGGCGTTGACGCCCAGGATGTACGCCATCACGGTGGCCACCAGGACCATCCACACGTACGCCCCGAGGACGGGCAGGGCCACTCCGCCGTTCGGGGCCACGGTCTGGGTGAAGGCGCTCCAGCGGATGTTCCACGGCTGGGCGAACGGGGCCAGGACGACTGCGGCGCCGATCATTCCCCATGCGATCAAACCCAGCGAGTCGATCTCCTCCCCGAAACTGTCGTTCATCAGGAAATATCCGGCGCAGCACGCCCCCGCCACCAACGCCAGCAACAACCCCAGAGCGTCCAAGCGCAGTCCCTGCCACACCTCGACCACCACGCCCAGGCCCACGACGGCCACCACCGCGCCGACGAACGCGGCCCGCGGCAGCCGTACCTTGCGCACGAAGCGGACCCACACCACCACCATCACCGGCGCCATGTACTCCAGCAGCAACGCCACCCCCACCGGCAGCCGCGTGATGGCCAGGAAGAACAACGCCTGCACCCCCGCCACCGCCATCACCGCATAGGCCGCGAAGAAGCCCCATTTGTCGCGCGGGATGCGCAGCGCCTGCGGCTTGACCACGGCCAGCACAGCCACGAGCAGCACTCCGGCACCGGCCATCCGCACCCAGACCGCCTCGATCGGCACCAGTCCGGCGGCGTTCAGGTACTTGGCCATCGGCCCGGAGAAGGCGAAACAACACGAGGAGACGAAGGCGATCGCCAGTCCCGCATACCGCAACGTCAACACATCCTGAGAGTAATGAGTGTTATGTCCGATGGATACTGACATGCCCTGTGGGCGAGGCGCAATGCCCGGCCGCCCTCACTCGTTTAGCCTGCTCAGGTGAGGATCTTCGTCGCCCGGCTGGCCGGGACCCCGGTCTTCGACCCGTCCGGTGACCAGATCGGCCGTGTCCGCGACGTGGTGGTGTCCCTGCGCCCCACCGCCGAGGGCACGCTGCCGCCGCGCGCGCACGGGCTGGTCGTCGAGGTGCAGCCGCGCCGTCGCGTGTTCCTGCCCATCACCCGGGTACGCGCCATCGAGACCGGAGCCGTGGTCTTCTCCGGACGGCTCAACATGCGCAGGTTCGAACAACGCGTCACCGAGACCCTGGCGATCGGCCAGCTCCTCGACCAGACCGTCACCCTCGACGACCGCCCCTGGATCGTCTACGACCTGGCCATGGAGCAGGGCAGGACCGACTGGACGCTCACCAAGGTCGCCATCTACCAGAAGGGCAAGCGGCGCGAGACCCGCGTCGTCGACTGGGGCGAGGTACGCGGCTTCGACGCCATGCAGCGCGACCAGGGCGCCGCCGGCCTGATCGCCGCCTTCGAGACCGAACGCGCCGCCGACCTGGCCAACGCGTTGCACGAGCTGCCGTTCAAGCGCCGGGTCGAGGTGGCCGCGGAACTCGGTGACGAACGCCTCGCCGACGTACTGGAAGAGCTGCCCTTCACCGACCAGATCGGCATCCTCACCACCCTCGCCCCCACCCGCGCCGCCGTCGTGCTGTCCGAGATGGGCCCGGACGACGCCGCCGACCTGCTCCAGGACCTTCCCGTCGAGCAGGCGGCGCAACTGCTGTCGCTGATGGAGCCCGGCGAGGCCGCGCCCGTGCGGCGGCTGCTCGACTACGACGAGGACACCGCCGGCGGCATGATGACCAGCGAACCGGTCGTGCTGCCGCCCAGCGCCACCGTCGCGGAGGCGCTCGCGCACATCCGCCAGCGCGACCTCTCGCCGGCCGTGGCCGCCCAGGTGTACGTGACCCGGCCGCCCACCGAGACGCCCACCGGCGCGTACCTGGGAGTCGCGCACTTCCAGCGGCTGCTGCGCGAGCGGCCGTCGATGCTGCTGGGGGCCACGCTGGACCACACCATCGACCCGATCAGGCCCGGGTTCACGCTGCCCGAGGTCACGTCCTACCTCGCCACGTACAACCTCGTGGCCGCGCCCGTCGTGGACGAGGGCGGCAGGCTGGTCGGCGCGGTGACCGTGGACGACGTGCTCGACCACCTGCTGCCCGAAGACTGGCGGGAGCGACATGCCACGTGAGCGACTCGACCAGCCGCGCGAGCTGAGGCGCTCGATCCGGCCGCACTACGACCCGGAGGACTTCGGGCGGCTGTCGGAGCGGATCGCCCGCTTCCTCGGCACCGCGCGGTTCCTCGTGTACATGACGGTGTTCGTGCTGTGCTGGGTGCTGTGGAACGTGCTCGCGCCGGCCGCCGTCCGGTTCGACGAGTACCCGTTCATCTTTCTCACGCTGATGTTGTCGCTGCAGGCGTCGTACTCGGCCCCGCTCATCCTGCTCGCCCAGAACCGGCAGGCCGACCGCGACCGCGTGCAGGGCGAGCAGGACCGTCAGGCGCGGGAGGCCAGCCAGGCCGAGCTGGAGTTCCTGACCCGGGAGATCGCCGGGCTCAGGATCACGCTCGGCGAGATGGCCACCCGCGACTTCATCCGCTCAGAACTCCAGCAGGCCCAGCAGGTCAGGACTCCTCAGTGAGGCCCAGCTTGGCCAGCATCGCCCGGCAGCGGCTCAGGTCCTCCTCGCTGAGCGGGTCGAGGAACTGGGTCCTGACGCCGCGCAGGTAGGTGGGGGTGGCGTCGGCCAGCCGTACCTCGCCTTCGGGGGTGAGCACGGCGAACAGGCCGCGCGCGTCGCTCGCGCACGCCTCGCGCGCGACGAGCCCGTCGCGCTGCAGACGGTCGATCAGGCGCGTGAGGCCGCTGCGCGAGAGGAGCACGCGGTCGGCCAGGTCGTTCATCCGCAGCCGCCGCTCCGGGGCCTCGGCGAGCTGCATCAGCACGTCGTAGGACGCCAGCGGGAGGTCGTGGGCGACGAGCAGCTCGGCCTCCAGGTGGCGGGCCACCCGCACCTGCGCACGCTGCAGCGCCCGCCAGACCTCGAGCTCCCGGACGTCGAGGCCCTCGTCGCGCAGAACAGTCACGGAGTAACCTTAGAACGTTGCACGCACATCTATACAGCAGCGACTTGCCTCGGGTTCATACGATGGAACCCGTCATCCATAAACCACAAAGGAGTGCCGAGATTTCCATGGCACCGACGCAGGAACTGGTGACGGCCGCCCTCGCCACCGTCATCGACCCGGAGATCCGCCGCCCGATCACCGATCTGGGCATGGTCAAGAGCGTAGACATCGCCCCCGACGGCGCCGTCCGCGTCGGCGTCTACCTCACCGTCGCCGGCTGTCCGATGAAGGACACCATCCGCCGCGACGTCGTCAACGCCGTGTCCAAGGTCGAAGGCGTCGCGGGCGTGGAGCTCGAACTCGACGTGATGAGCACCGAGCAGCGCAAGGAGCTCCAGACCAAGCTGCGCGGCAACAAGGGGCCCGAGAAGGAGATCCCCTTCAACCAGCCCGGTTCGCTGACCCGCGTGTTCGCGGTCGCCTCCGGCAAGGGCGGCGTGGGCAAGTCCTCCGTCACCGTCAACCTCGCGGCCTCCATGGCCGCCAACGGCCTCAAGGTCGGCATCGTCGACGCCGACATCTACGGCCACAGCATCCCCCGCATGCTCGGCGCCGCCGAACGGCCCACCAAGGTCGAAGACATGATCATGCCGCCGGTGGCGCATGACATCAAGGTCATCTCGGTCGGGATGTTCAAGCCCGAGGGCAACACGCCGGTGGTCTGGCGCGGCCCGATGCTCGACCGCGCCCTCCACCAGTTCCTCGCCGACGTGTACTGGGGCGACCTCGACGTCCTGCTCCTGGACCTCCCGCCAGGCACCGGCGACATCGCCATCTCGGTGGCGCAGCGCCTGCCCGGGGCCGAGATCCTGGTCGTGACCACCCCGCAGCAGGCGGCCGCCGAGGTGGCCGAGCGGGCGGGCTCGATCGCCGCCTCCACCCACCAGCAGATCGCCGGCGTGATCGAGAACATGTCCTGGCTGCCCTGCCCCCACTGCGACGAGCGCATCCCGGTCTTCGGCGAGGGCGGCGGCCAGAACGTGGCCGACGCGCTGACCCGCACGCTGGGCGCCCGCGTGCCGCTGCTGGGCCAGGTGCCGCTGGACATGCGCCTGCGCGAGGGCGGCGACGAGGGCAAGCCGCTCGTCATCACCGACCCCGACTCCCCGGCCGCCACGGAGCTCCGCTCGATCGCCGACGCCCTGAGCAAGCGCGCGAACAGCCTCAAGGGCATGCAACTCGGCATCTCGCCCACCGCCCGCTGACGCCGTTCTCCAGCTCTCCGCCGCGTCTGCCGCGTCGGCCCTCCGCCGACGCGGCGCGCGCCGTTTAGAGGCGCTGTGGGCGCTTTCTGGGGTTCTCTTTCAACCGCCCCCATCCGTTACGGCAAGCCGCCCCCACGCCACCCGCCGACACGGGCGGGCGCCGATCGTGGGGATCGCTTCTCACGTCGCACAAATGACCCACCGCAACGGCCACACTTGACCAGGACCCGCCCAGGGCTTTTGGGCAGGGCGGTAAGGGGTCGACACGCACGCCAGACAGGACGGGCGGCAGGTGGGTCGGGGTTAGGTGGCTTCGGAGTCGTAGGGCGGGAGTTCGCCGTAGCCGAGCTCTTCCAGAGGCTCCGGCGCGTACGGAGCGGCGGCGACCGGCTCAAGCTCCTGCTGAGGCCGGTCGTTCCAGGAATCCTCGATGTCGTCCAACAGGTGCTTACGGACGAAGTTCTTGGGATTGAGGTCGGCCGGATCGAAATTGGAGAACTCCGGGCCCAGCCCGGTCCGCAGGTCGTCGCGGGCGTTGGTGGCCATGCGGCGGAGGTTGCGCAGGGTCTGACCCGCCTGCGAAGCCACCTGGGGCAGCTTGTCGGGCCCGAACACCAGCAACCCGATGACGACGAGCGCCCCGATCTCCGCCCACCCGAGTCCGAACACCTGAACTCCTACCGCAGTCCAACTGGCTCCGGGGACAACCCCGGCCACTCCCAGACTAAGGGTTCGCAAGGCCACTTAGAACGCCCACCCACCTGCCAAGACGATTCCCAAGATCAACCCCCAACCAGCCGACACCCCCCAACCCCACCCCAGGACAACAACCCACAACCACCCCAACCACCCGGCAACCCCTCCAAACCCACCACAAACCCACAACCCCACCCCACCGTGCAGCCGTGTAACCGGGCCGCCGTATCGCGGGGCCGCCGTACCGCGGGGCGCCTGGCCGCCCGCAGGCCGCGGAGCCGCAGGGCCACCCGGCCGCCGGGCTCCCGGACCGCCGGACCGCAGGACCACCCGGCCGCAGGGCTCCCGGACCGCCGGGCTGCCGGACAGCGGGGCTGCCGGGTCGCGGGACCGCCGGGCTGACCAGGACCGGCCGTGTGAGCCGGGCAAGCGTGGTCGTGCGAGCAGGTCAACCTGCCCGTGTCAGCCGGTTACGTCGGGCCGTTGCGGTGGGTCATTTGTGCGACGTGGGAAGCGATCCCCACGATCGGCGCCCGCCCGCGTCGGCGGGTGGCGGTGGCGCGGCTTGCCGTAACGGAAACCGCACGAACAAGCACCGCACGAACAAGCACCGAGTCCACGCCTACAGACGATGCGCGAAGCGACGCTTCATGGAGAGGAGAAAGGCTCGCCGGTCACGACGGCGACGGGGAGGGGGTTTCGTCGGCGACCACGGTCAGGGTGGCGGTGCGTTCCTGGCCGGCTCGTTCGTATTTTACGGTGATTTTGGAGCCGGGGGCCTTCGCGCGGATCAGGGCGATCAGTTCGTTGCCGTCCTGGAGGCGCAGGCCGTCCATTTCCAGGATGACGTCGCCGGCCTTCAGGCCCGCCTTCTCGGCCGGGCCGCCGGCGTCCACGGGCTGGCGGCCCTGGTCCGGCTCGGAGGCGATGCGGACGCCCTGGCCCCGGTAGTTCTTGTCCAGGACGATGCCGATCCGGGGGCGCTTGGCCTTGCCGGTGGTGATCAGTTCCTGGGCCACCCGGCGGGTCTGGTTGACCGGGATCGCGAAGCCCAGGCCGATGCTGCCGCCCTGGCTGGAGGACGAACGGCTCAGCGTCGCGATCGCCGAGTTGACGCCGATGACCTCGCCCTTGGCGTTGACCAGCGGGCCGCCCGAGTTGCCGGGGTTGATGGCGGCGTCGGTCTGGATGGCGGAGATGTACGCGGGCTCCTCGGCCGCCCGGCCGCTCTCGTCTCCGGCGATGACCGGGCGGTTCAGGGAGCTGACGATGCCGGTGGTGACGGTGCCGCTCAGGCCCAGCGGGGAGCCGATCGCGATGACCGGGTCGCCGACGACGACCTGGTCGGAGTTGCCGAGCGTGATCTCCGGGGTGCCGAACGTCTGTTCCGGCTTCACCACTGCCAGGTCGGAGCCCGGGTCGCGGCCGACGATGCGGCCCGTGGTGGTCTTGCGGTTGGCGAACATGATCTGGATCTCGCCGCCGCTGGCCGCCATGGCGACGACGTGGTTGTTGGTGACCACGTAGCCGTCCTTGATCAGGAAGCCGGAGCCGCTGGCGCCCTCGGCGCCGCCGTTGCCGACCTCCAGGGACACGACGCTGGGCAGGACACGCGAGGCGACGCCCGCCACCGACTCCGGAGGCCGGTTGATCGCGCCGCTGGGCGCGGGGCCGAGCGTGTAGGAGGGGTCGGTGCCGCCGCCCGACCTGGTGAGCAGGTACGTGCCGACGCTGCCGAGACCGGAGGCGATCAGCGCGATGGCCACGGCCACGGCGATCAGCCCGCCGGTGCCCAGGGCGACCTTGCGCTGCGGTACTCCCGCGCCGGGGCCGGGCGGCGGGGCCCAGCCGGAGCCCATGCCCAAGGCGTTCTGGGGTGGCGGAGGCGGCGGGGTCTCGCCACCGTACTGCGGGGAACTGTAGACGGCGGTGTCGCCCTGCCGGGGCGTGCCGCCGCCATAGCCCGCGTAGGAGCCGGAGTAGGGCGGCGGGCCGAACGACGGCTGCGCGGGCGTCCCGAACCGGGGCTCCTGCTCGCCGGTCGGGCCGCCGAACGTGGGCGCGGCCTCACCGTATGAGCCGTACGAACCATACGACCCGTAGGGCGGGTCGGAGGGCGGGTTGCCGAACGTGGGAGGCGGCTGGTCGCCGGGCCCGCCGTACGACGGTGGCGGGTTGGCGGAGCGGCCCGACGGGTCTCCCCAGGCGCCTTGCTCCTCGCCCGCGGGCAGAAACTCCGGCCGCTCCTGCGACTCGGGGGAGTCCGACGGCATGCGTCCTTCAGTGGGGCGCGTCTCGTCGGTCATCTAAGTCTCACCACTCCTCGCTCGGACACCGCAATCCTGGCGTGAACGGCATACGTGGGTCATAAGCCCCTGTAAGGCCCGAACCCCGATCGTATGCCCCTCTCACCGACGACTACGCCATCCTTCGAGTATCCCAGGCCAATGGCCCAGGACATCACGGGGTGTTGCCCGGCGCCTGCTGAACCTGGAAGAGCTCGACCGGCGGCGGGCTGCCCACCTCGGCGGTGCTGTTGACGGCGAAGAAGGTGCCGAGCGCGACCGCGGCGGACATGACGCCCACGGCCACGTAGGCGCCGCGGCGCCTACTCCCCCGTCCAGGGCCGGAAGTACCACCGAAGGCGTCCCTTCGCGGCCGGTTGTCCAAAGGGGAGATGCTGTGCGGACCCGGGAGCGGCACCCCTCCAAACGTGGGAGGGAAAGGGCGTTCGCGCGGCGGCAGCGGCCCACCCGGTTCGGACATCCGCAGCAGTGACATGGTCAGGTCGGCGGGCATGGCCGGGCCGTCGAGCGAGCGCAGGCGCGACTTCAGCGCCCGCATCGACTCGACCTCCCTTCTGCATTCGGCGCAGAAGGTGAGATGGGCCAGCGCCCGTTCGCGCTCGACGTGGCTCAGTTCGCCGTCGACGAGCGCGGAAACACTCTCTCCAAGATGAGACATTCCTAGCCTTCCTCCCCACGGATCACGGTCGGGGGGAGTTCAGCGCCTCGGGGCGCCCGATGTTCGAGCGACTCCCTCAGCTGTGCCCGGCCACGATGAATACGGCTCCGGACCGTACCCAGCTTCACGCCGAGCGTGGCCGCGATCTCCTCGTACGACAGGCCTTCGATGTCACAGAGCACCACCGCGGCACGGAACTCGGGGGCGAGCGCGTCAAGCGCCGCCTGAACGTCGGCCTCGAAGTGCGCGTCGTCCCACGCCTGCGCCGGAGACGGTTCACGACCGCGCAGCCGTTCCGCCGCGTCGTCCGCCAATCCCTCGAATCGGATGCGCTGCTTGCGCCGCGCCATGTCAAGGAACAGGTTCGTCGTGATCCGGTGCAGCCAGCCCTCGAACGTGCCGGGGGTGTAGCTGGACAATGACCTGAATACCCGGACGAAGACCTCCTGTGTGAGGTCTTCGGCGTCATGGACATTGCCGGTCAGCCGGTACGCCAGCCGATACACGCGCGCGGAGTGCGTCCGCACGACCTCCTCCCAGGTGGGAGGAGTCCACTCAGACACCTGGTGGTCGCTTCCGTCCACCAAGGCTCCTCTCTTTGGGACCACCGCTACAGCCATAGTGCCTGGTTTCGTCCCTTCATGCGCACTGCCTGCCTTCCGGACCGGCAAAGCCCGTTTAAACCTGCAACGCGTTAGGACCGACTTGAGTTCCCGTCCGGGCGTGTCTCCCCTAGGCTGCGATCGGTGACCAATCGCACGAAAGTGGGGGGAGGGGGCCGATGACCAGCCCGGTAGAGGCCACTCTGGCCTATGCGGAGCAGTTCCATCTGGAAGATGAGGTGCTTCTCGCGGCGCGGCAGCGCGGCCAGGAGATGGGTGCGGTGCCCATCCTTCCCGGAGGCGGGGCGGCGCTCTGCTTCCTCGCCACGGCGCTCAACGCCAAGTCGGTGGTCGAGATCGGCACCGGCTGCGGTGTGTCGGGGCTGTGGCTGCTGCGTGGCATGCGTCCCGACGGCACGCTGACCAGCGTGGACGTCGAGCCTGAGCACCAGCGGCTGGCCCGTCAGGCCTTCGCCGACGCCGGGTTCTCCGGCGGGCGGGTGCGGCTGATCGTCGGCCGTGGACTCGACGTGCTGCCCCGGCTGTCGGACGGCGGGTACGACATGGTCTTCGCCGACGGCGCCAAGCAGGAGTACTCCGACTATCTGGCCGAGGCCGTCAGGCTGCTGCGCGTGGGCGGGATCGTCGCGTTCGACAACGTCCTGTGGCACAACCGGGTGGCCGACCCGGCGCAGCGCGACCCGGACACGGTCGCCCTGCGCGAGCTGGGCAAGCTCGTGCAGGGTGACGATCGGCTACGGCCACTGATGATGCCGCTGGGCGACGGGCTGCTGGCCGCGGTGAAGCTGAGCGACTGAAGGCGGTCAGGCCGGGCGGCCGAGCCACTCCACGAGAAGGCGGACGCCGAAGCCCGTGGCGCCCTTGGTCAGCACGCCCTCGTCCACCGTGCTGCGCCCCACCCCGGCCACGTCCAGGTGGGCCCAGGGCCGCTTGCCCGCGAACTCCCGCAGGAACAGCGCGGCCGTGATCGATCCGGCGCCGAAGCGGGAACCCACCTCGACATTGGCCAGGTCCGCGATCGACGACTCCAGCGCGGGCGCGTAGTCATCGATCAGCGGCATCCGCCACAGCCGGTCGTCACTGGCCTGACCGGCGCCGAGCAGCTCTCCGGCGAGTTCTTCCGAGGTGGCGTAGACGGCGCCCACGTTGCGGCCGAGGGCGACGCTGATCGCGCCGGTGAGGGTCGCGATGTCCACGAGGGCGTCGGGGGCGAGCGTGTCGTCGGCGTAGGCGAGGGCGTCGGCCAGGACCAGGCGGCCTTCCGCGTCGGTGTTGAGAACCTCGACCGTGCGGCCGCCGTAATGGGTGATGACGTCGCTGGGCCGCTGCGCACTGCCGGACGGCATGTTCTCCGCCGCCGCCACCAGTCCGGTGACCCGAACCTTCGCGCCCAGCTTGGCCAGCGCGGACACGGCCGCGATGACGACGGCGCCGCCGGCCATGTCGGTCTTCTGGACCTTCATGTTGTCGGACGGCTTCAGCGACAGCCCGCCCGAGTCGAAGGTGATGCCCTTGCCCACGAGCACCACGTGCCTGGTGGCGCCCGGCGGGTCGTAGGAGAGCTGGATGAGCCGCGGCGGGTTCGCCGAGCCCTGGCCGACCGCGAGGATGCCACCGAAGCCGCCGGCCCGCAGCTCCTCCTCGTCCCACACGCGCACGGGGACGCCCTGCTCGCCGGCGCGCTCGGCCAGCCAGGCCGGGCTCTTCACCGACGAGGGCGTGTTGGCCAGGTCGCGGGCGAGCGCGACGGCCTGGGCGACGATCTCGCCGCGCCGTACCGCCTGCTCGTCGGCGCCGGCGAACACGAGCGCGGAGACGGGCTTCTTGCCCGGCGAGGAGGTGACCTTGAAGCTGTAGGCGGCCAGCAGCGCGGCCTCGGCGAACGCCGCGCCGTCGCCGTCGGGAACGACGACGGTGAGCGTGTCGCGGCCCTTCGCGCGGCGCGTCAGGGCGGCGGCGGCCTTGCGCAGCGCCTTCGGCGAGCCGTCCCCGACTCCGTAGAGCAGGACGCGCCCGACCTCCTCACCCCGCGCCACGGGCACTTCGACGATCTCGCCGGCCTCGCCCTTGGCCTCGTAGTGGGCCAGCAGCGCCGCCGGGGGCAGGAGCAGGTCGAGGGAGAGCGCCGGTTCCAGGTCGGAGGAGTACGGCACCGCCAGCAGCTCGGCCTCGGCGGGGATCTCGGAAACCACCGACGTCGTGGTCTCAATGGGCACGGGTCATCTCTCCAAACACGTCAATGGCCCTGGCGCGGAGGCACGCCAGGGCCGTCGATCGAAGCTGTCTCGGGAAGCGCTCAGCCGACGACGTTCTTCAACGCCTCGCCGAGCGCCTGCGCCTCGTCGGCGGAAATCTCCACGACGAGCCGGCCGCCACCCTCCAAGGGGACGCGCATGACAATGCCGCGCCCTTCCTTGGTGACCTCCAGCGGACCATCGCCGGTCCGCGGCTTCATCGCCGCCATGCGTGTATCCCTTCCTGCCTTGGGCTCCCGCGGCCCGCGACCGCCGGCCCTCCAGGAGGGTGGCCGGCGCATTCACGTCTTCTGTGATGTCCTATTCTCCCGCATCGAGAGCCCTCATGGGTAACGATCTCCTCCCAGAATGCGTTGTCCAGGGGTGCGAAGACGTCCAAACTGGACTTCGTGCACGCACGCGCCGGCCTGTTCGACCTCTACGGAGACCACCTGCGATCACGCGGTGGCCAGGCCTCCGTTGCCGCCCTGGTGCGGCTGATGAAACCCCTGGAAATCGCCGCTCCCGCCGTACGCACGGCCGTTTCGCGCATGGTCAGACAGGGCTGGCTGTCGCCGGTCCGGCTGCCGCACGGACCCGGATACGGCCTGACTCCGAAGTGCGTCAGGCGCCTGGACGAGGCAGCACTGAGAATTTACCGACCGGGGACGCTCGGCTGGCGTGGACGCTGGCACGTGATCGTCTTCGGGCCGGTGCGGGAACGCCCCAGGCGGGAACGGCTGCGCGCCGATCTCACCTTCCTCGGCTACGCGGCGCTGTCCGAGACGACCTGGATCGGTCCACGGTCCTCGATCGAGCTGGACAACCTGCTCGACGGCGAGGGCGTGGTGGCCGACCGTTTCGACGCCGCGCTGGACGGCGACCCGTGCGAGCTCGTGGCCCGCGCCTGGGACCTGGACGGCATCGCCGCGGCGTACGAGCGCTGGCTGGCCGAGGCCGGGTCGCTGGTGGACTCGCTGCCCGCGCACGCGCCCGACGACCGGGTCTTCGCCACCAGGAGCGTGCTGGTCCACGGCTGGCGTAACTTCCTGTTCCGCGATCCCGGCCTGCCCGCGGAACTGCTGCCGCCGGGGTGGCCGGGCGAGAAGGCGCGGGCATATTTCGAGCAGGAGGCCGCGCGCCTGCTGCCCAGAGCCGCCGCATTCGTCGACCACAACCTGGAGACCCTGTGATCCGCTACGACGTGTCCGAGAGCGTGTCCACCATCACACTCGACCGCCCCGACGCCATGAACTCGCTGACGGCCGAGCTGAAGACGGCCCTGCTCGCCGCGTTGCGCCGGGCGGCCGATGACCCGATGGTGCGCGCGGTGCTGCTGACCGGCTCCGGCCGGGCGTTCTGCGCCGGACAGGACCTGCGCGAGCACTCGGACAACATGGAGGCGGGCCGCGGCCTGGCGGGCACGGTGCGTGAGCACTACAACCCGATCGTCGAGCTGATCACCACGATGCCCAAGCCGGTGGTGGCGGCGGTCAACGGCGTGGCCGCGGGGGCGGGCGCCTCGCTGGCCTTCGCCTGCGACCTGCGGGTGGCCTCGGAGAAGGCGAAGTTCGCCATGGCCTTCAGCGGAATCGGCCTGGCCCCCGACTCGGGCGCCTCCTGGACGCTGCAGCGCCTCGTCGGACCCGGCCGCGCGGCCGAGCTCCTGCTGCTGGGCGAGCCGCTGGACGCCCGGCGGGCGCTGGAGCTGGGCGTGGTGACGAGGGTGGTCGCGCCGGAGGAGGTGCTGAAGACCGCCCAGGAGCTGGCGGTACGGCTGGCGCACGGCCCCACCAAGGCGTACGCGGCCACCAAGCGGGCGCTCGCCTACGCCGCCACCCACACCCTGACCGAGTCCCTGGAACTGGAGGCGGCCCTCCAGGACGAGTGCGCCGCCACGGACGACCACTTCGACGCCACCCGGTCCTTCCTGGTCAAGGAGCGCCCCACCTTCTACGGTCGCTGACCCATCGACTTTGGTCGGTCCCCCATAGCCCGAGGACCGATCCGCACCGGCCACCGCCGTCCCTAGCGTCGTGGGCATGTCCCTCAAAGGCCTGCCACCGGCACTGGGGTTGCTGCTCCTGGCCCCGGCCTGCGCCGAGTACCTCAGCGGCTACGACACCTCCACGGGCAATGTCACCGAGCTGCTCGGCGGCCTGATCGTCTTCGTCCCCCTGTACGGCGCCGCCGCCCTCCTCATCCGCGAGGGCGCCCGCAGGGCCGGCCGGGGCTGGCCCACGATGTTCCTGCTGGCGGCGGCCTTCGGCGTGCTCCAGCCCGGCCTGATCGACCAGGCGATGTTCAACCCGTCCTACCGCGACATCTCGTTCCTGGCGCCGATGCTGGAGCCCACCTACATCCCGCAGCTCGGCATCGGGGCGTACCTGTCGCTGCACTGGGTGGCCGGGCACGTGGTCTTCAGCATCTGCGCGCCGATCGCGATCGTGGAGTCGTTCATGCGGCCGGAGCGCAGGACCACGCCGTGGCTGGGGTGGCCGGGGACGGTCGTCACGGCGGTGGCGTTCGCGGGCGCCGCGTGGTTCGTGGTCCGGTGGCATCTGGAGACCGAGAACTTCGTCCCGTCCACGGGGCAGCTGGCCGGGGCGGGCGCGGTGGTCCTGGCGCTGGTCGCGGTGGCGTTCGCGGTCAGGACGCGGCCGGGGCCCGCGGATTCGCGGCCCGCGCCCGGTCCGTGGGTGGTCGGCGGGGTGACGTTCGTCCTCATGTCGGTCTCCCAGGTCCTGGAGTGGACGACCTCCCTGGTCGACTGGACGGGGTTCGCCGTCTACGCGGGGCGGCTCGCGGTGCTGGCCGTGCTCCTGGTGCTGTGGTCGAGGCGGACGGGCTGGGGGCAGATACACCGGCTCGCCGCGGCGGGCGCCGCGCTGCTGGCCCAGGCCGCGGGCGCGTTCGTCACCCAGCCGATCGGGGACGTCTCCACAGCCGCCAAACTGGGCCACAACACGGCCTTCGCCCTGGGCGTGGTCGTGCTGATCATCGTTGCTGGTAAGAAAGCCGCCGGAAAGAAAGCCGAACTTCGCTGATGCCTGCTTCTGACCAGACCGTCGTGACGATTCCCGCCCTGCACCGCGTGCTGGTCTGGGCGGGCGGGCCGCTGCTGGGGGCGGGGGTGCTGTGGCTGGTGAAGGCGCTCATCGGGTGGGCGGCGACCTGGCCGTGGGTGCCGTTCGAGAAGCCGGTCAAGCTGCTGGCGGGGCTGGCGGAGCCGTACGCGACGATGGGGGCGCTCGGGCTGGGGGCCGTGGCCGGGCTGGTGCTGGCGTTCCTGGTCATCGCCGACCACCTGGGGATCGCGGTGGACGACACGCGGGCCGTCTTCACGCACGGCGAGCGGCGATGGGAGGCGCTCAGGGCCGACGCGTCGGCCGTCTTCCTGGACGGCGAGCGCGTCGTCGTCCAGGGGCACCGGACCGAGGAACTGGTCAGGACCCGCGGTGACCTGCCCCGGCGGGCCGACATCGAGCGGGCCTTCCTGGCCCGCGGCTATCCGTGGGTCGCCGGCGATCCGGCCGGGGCGGAGTTCCGGCTGTGGGCCGACGGGCACCCCGGCCTGGACGCCGCCGCCCACGCCTTCTTCAGGGCCAGGCAGGTGGCCCTGGAGAAGGACCAGAAGGACGACGCCGACGAGCTGCGGGCCGAGCTGGCCCGGCTGGACCTGGTGGTGCGCGAGGACGGCAAGAAGCAGTACTGGCGCCGCCTGCCTAGCGAACCCTGACCTCGGCCAGGCCGATCCCGCCGGTGTCCGCGCGCTGGAGGCGGACGTAGCGGGCCTCGCCCGTGACCGGCACGAACGTGGGCCGCAGCGCCCTGCCCGGCACGTGGACGCGCCGGGCGTCGGACAGGTCGGCGCGCGTGGCGAGGACGACGTCGAAGCCGGAGGTGGTCATCGCGGCGTCGTTCCAGATCTCCACCTCGGTCAGCGGCAGGGCGGCGCCGAGGTCGACCTGCCACCAGGCGCCGGGTTCGCTCGCCGTCCTGCTGTCGGTGGCGGTGGAGCCGTCCACGGCGTTGGCCGCCGGAGCCTCGGTCGTCGACTGGGTGGCGGGCCTTCCCCGGGCCAGGTCGGGGGCCAGCTGCTCGACCTCGCCTGGGGTGGCTCCGGCTCGCCCGGCCACGTCCAGGGCTTCGGGCGGGAGCCGTTCCAGAGCGGTGTGGTTGTGCTCGGCGCGCGAGCCGCGGCCGGACAGGGGCGGGGCTTCGGTGTCGGTCCAGTTGCCGGTGGCGAGGTTGCCGATGCCGTACTCGGCCCAGTTGGAGATCCACTTGTAGCCGACGCGGGTGATCACGTTGCCTTCGACACGGATGTGGGAGCTCTGCTCGTCCAGGTAGACGCCGTTGCCGTCGCGTTCGGTGTTGCCGTAGGCGGAGCGGTTGACGTAGTTGCCGCTGATCACCGTGCCGGGCTGCGGGCCCTGGGTGTAGATGGCGCCGCCGTCGTGCTGACCGTGCTCGACGAGCATCACGTCGGTGATCCGGTTGTTGGTCAGCTTGTTGTCGCGCATGTCGGGGTTCTGCGCCTCGGGCTGGTTCCAGCCCCAGCCGACCGAGATTCCCGAGTACGGCAGCCGCTCCAGCGTGTTGTGATCCACGACCAGCGAGCTCTCGTACCCGGCCCAGATCCCCACCGCGTCGGTGAACTCGATCCCCACCTGGATGATGAGGTTGCGGGCCACGGTGTTGCGTTCGCCGCGCAGCCCGGCGGGTGGGTTCGGCTCGGTGTCACCGACGTAGACCGCGCCGGAGGACAGGTCGGCGAAGGTGGAGCCGGTGATCGAGGAGTCCTTCGTGCCCGCCTCGAAGATCACGCCGGCGCCGCCGAGCCGCGTGAACACGCAGTCCTCGACCGCGATCTCCCGCCCGCCGCGGACCACGAGCGCCGCCGCCGGCTTGGTGTAGTGGCGGCCCGCCTGGCCGGCCGGGCCGGTGGCGCCGGTCAGCGTGAGCCCCGCCTGCGTGCCCGCGTAGCCCTCTTCGGTGTCCGGCTGCCGGTAGGCGGCGTGCTCGAAGGCCAGCCCGCGCACCCGTACCCGCGCCGCGCCCTCGATCCGCAGCAGCGTCTCGGTCGCGGGCGCGACGACGTCCTCGGGGCTCTCCCCCGCGCGCGGCAGATAGGTGACGGTACGGTTGCCGCGGTCATAGACGAACTCGCCCGGCCGGTCGAGCAGCTCGACGGCGTTCTCGAAGTGGACCATCTTGGCGTGGCGGTCGGCGTCCACGGTCGTGAAGTCCCAGGCGGGGCCGGTGCGGCCGGTGCCGGACGCCGAGTTGGCCCAGCACGGCCGGGCGAAGACGACGCGGTCGCCCTCGACCCTGTCGACGCGGCAGTGGTAGTTGCGCCAGCGCACCCGGATGACCGCCGAGGCGTTGCCCGGATCGGACCAGGCGGCCACGACGCCGGCCGGCGCCCCGGTCATGCCGTCCCTGGTGACCTCGCCGGCCGCCGCGAGGCGGGGGTCGCTCCTGGCGCGCACCGCCCGGACGCCGCCCACGAACAGCTGCCTGGGCGACACGCCCTCCGGCGCCTCGGTGACCCAGCGGCCCGCCTCCTCACGCCAGCCGGTCAGGTGTACTCCGCCGGACAGCACCGGTTTCTCGCCGGGCTCGGCGGTCCAGGTGATCGTGCGGCCCTCGGGGGCGCTGTCGCGCTCGTCCAGGGTCAGGGGGCCGGCCAGCCGGTGGAGGCCGCCGGACAGGCGGATCTCGATGTCGTGGCCGATGCCGGCCGCCACGGCCTGCCGTACCTTGTCGCGGGTGGTTTCCAGGGAGTGGCCGGGGGCGACCCGGTAGACCTTCACCGGGGACCGCCCGACTGTTGGAGCGCCTGCTCGAACTCGGCGCGGATCTTGTCGCCACCCTGGGCCCGCCAGTCCTTGACGAGCTGGTCCAGCTCGCTCAGCTTGGCCCGGCCGGCGACGATCGAGGTGACCTTGTCGTTGCGCATGGTGTAGAGCGACTCGAACTTGTTCTCGGCGGTCGGGGAGAACATGCCGGTGGTCGGGTCGTAGACCGCCTGGGGGATCATCTTCGACAGCGCCGCGTGCACGTGCTCGACGCCCTCGCGCGAGGTGGGGTCGTAGACGGCCTGGGTGGGGGCGGCGATGTACTTCCACGGGACGGTGATGTCCTTGGCGCCCTGATCGGTCAGGATCGGGTTGCCCTGGTCGTCGCGGGTGTGGTCGGTGCCCGCCAGGCCGTACTGGATGAGCGTGAACTCCTCGCTGCCGAACGGCGCGGCGAAGAAGTCGGCCACGCGCAGCAGTTCCTTGACCCTGGCCTCGCCGGCCTTCTTCAGCAGGTTGGTGGAGAAGGCGATGTTGTTGGCGAACGTCACGGCCTTGGCGCCGATGGGCAGCAGCGGGCGCGGGTCGGCCTTGGGGTCGATCTTCTTCTGGGTCTGCAGGTAGTTGCCGGGGCCCAGGTAGGCGGGCAGGCCGTCGTAGGTGATGGCGGCGCGGCCGGAGTTGAACTCGTTCTTGCGCTTGAGCGTGTCGAAGCCCTCCGAGCCCGGGTAGATGACGCCGGCCTCGCGCAGCTTGATCACGTACTCCAGGGCCGCCCGGTACTCCTCGGTCTCGATGGCGTGGGTGAGCTTGCCGCTCGCCTTGTCCAGGCGCCACTCCAGCGGCACGCCGAACAGCTGGGTGAAGATCGACAGGCCGAAGACGCCGCCGGTGGCGGTGACGATCGCCCAGCGCCGTTCCTGCGGCCTGGTCAGCTCCTTGAGCAGTTCGGCGAAGCGGTCGAGATCGGTGATCTGGGCCAGGTCGGTGACGCCGGCCTGGGCGAACATCTCGTGCCGGTAGAAGCCGAGGCCGCCGACGAGGTTGCGCGGCACGGGCACGCCGTAGAGCTTGCCGCCGATGATGCCCTGCTTCCAGAAGACCTCGGGCAGCGCGGCCAGGTTCGGGTACTCCTTGACCTTGTCCCCCGACAGGAACGGGGTCAGGTCGGCGCACTGGCTGGCGGCGAAGGCGGGCAGGTTGTTGACGCCCTGGGTGGAGATGTAGGGGAAGATGTCGGGCAGGTTGCCGCCCGCGACCAGCGTGGAGAACTTCGTCGGCCAGTCGTCGGTGGGCACGATCATGACGTCGGCCGTGCCGCCGAGCCGCTTCTCCATCTCCCGCCAGGCCGCGTTCTGCTCGCGGCCGGGCGGCGGCGGCAGGAACGTCTTCATCGCGATCTTCACCTGGCCGCCGGACATGGGCGGCTTCTGGACCGCCTTGAACAGCTCCTTCGGGTAGGTGAAGTACGCGTCGGGCACGCCCGCCGCGGTCCCGGGCAGGTCGGGCTTGGGGATCGAGGACAGCGGCGTGTAGGTCGGCAGTTTGACCGTGAGTCCCTGGGCCTTCGTCGCGGGCGCCTGCGCGCCGCCGCCGCCGCAGGCGCTCGCCAGCGACGTGACGGCCACGCCCGCGGCGAGGCCGAGGAAGCCGCGCCTGGAGAGGTTCATGTGGATCTTCCTTCGGGTGGGGGGTTCAGCCCTTGATGGCGCCGGTGAGCACGCCCTTGGTGAAGTAGCGCTGGAGGAAGGGGTAGACGATGAGGATCGGGACGACCGCCACCACGAGCACCGCCATCTGGATGGCCTGGACGGGGGCAGGTGCTTCCGCGCCGCCGCCGAGGCTCTCCAGCGTCCGGCCCTGGAGCACGAACATGCGCAGGATCATCGGCAGCGGCCACTTCTCGGTGTCGTCGAGGTAGAGAAGGGCGTTGAAGAAGGCGTTCCAGTACGCCACCGCGTAGAACAGGGCGATCACCGCGATCACCGCCTTCGACAGCGGCAGCACGATCCGGACGAGGATGCGCAGGTCGCCGGCGCCGTCCATGCGGGCGCTCTCCATCAGCTCGTTCGGCAGGTTCATGAAGAACGAGCGCAGGACGACCAGGTTGAAGGCGCTGACCAGGCTGGGCAGGACGAGCGCGGCGAAGGTGTTGAGCAGGCCGAGCTGTTGGACGGTCAGGAAGCCGGCGATGATGCCCGGGTTGAACAGCATCGTGAACAGCGCCACGACCAGGATGGCCCGCGAACCGGTGACCTCGCGGCGGCTGAGCCCGTAGGCCATGCCGATCGTGGCGGCGAGGCTGGCCAGCGTGCCGATGCCGGTCACGAGCACGCTGACGAGCAGCGCGCGGGTGACGGTGCCGCCCTCGAAGATGGCCCGGTAGGCGTCGAGCTGCGGCGCGGACGGCAGCAGGACGAAGCCGCCGGCCTTGGCGATGTCGGTCTCGGCCGAGAGGCTGGTGCCGATCACGCCGACGAACGGGTAGATCACCAGCAGGCTCACGCCGAGCAGGATCGCGCCCTTGACGGCCAGGCCGGCCTTGCCCGGCCGTTCCATCCAGGCCGGACGTTCACTTGGCCGCACCGCGGTACACCCCCTCGTGGCCCAGCAGGTGCGCCACCTTGTTCGCGCCGAGCACGAGGGCCGCGCCGACGATCGCCTTGATCAGGCCCACCGCCGCGGCGGGGCCCCACTGGCCGTCCCGGATGCCGTTGTAGTAGACGAACGTGTCCAGCACCTCGGCCGACTCGGGCCCGACCGCGTCGCGCTGGAGCAGGATCTGCTCGAAGCCGACCGACAGGATGCTGCCGAGGTTGAGGATGAGCAGCAGCACGATGATCGGCGTGATGCCGGGCAGCGTGACGTGCCAGAGCCGGCGCCATCGGCCCGCGCCGTCCATGGCCGCCGCCTCGTAGAGCTCCTGGTTGATGGAGAGCAGCGCGGCCAGGAAGATGATCGTCCCCCAGCCGGCGTCCTTCCAGAGCACCTGCAGCGCCACGAGCAGCGGGAAGGTGTCCGGGTTCGTCATGACGTCGACCCGGGGCAGGCCCACGCTCTCCAGCAGGTTGGGCAGCGCGCCGGCGCCGCCGAGGATCTGCTGGAAGATCGAGACGATGATCACCCAGCCGATGAAGTGCGGCAGGTAGACCACGCTCTGCACGAACCTGCGGACCTTGTCGCTGATCACGCTGTTGAGCAGCAGAGCCAGGGCGATCGGCGCCGGGAAGAAGAGCACGAGCTGGGTGAGCGTGATCTTCAGGGTGTTGACCACGGAGGTCCAGAACCGGCTGTCGCCGAAGACCAGCTCGAAGTTGGCCAGGCCGATCCACGGGCTGTCGATGAAGCCCACGTACGGCTGGTAGTCCTTGAACGCCACCACGTACCCGATGAGCGGGGCGTAGTGGAAGACCAGGAAGTAGACCAGCCCCGGCAGGGTCAGCAGCAGCATGACCCGGTCACGCCAGATCCGCTTGCGCAGAGGCAGCTTGCGTGGCGCGGCGCCCGCCGTACCGGTTGCGACACGGCGGGGCGTCACGGCGGCACGCGGTTGCGATGAAGTCGTCATGCGTCGTCCCTCCGATTGGCCGTGACCGTAGTAAGCGTTTTCCCCATTCGTCAAGACCCTTGCTAGCGAAAGGGCAGATCGCTTGACTGCACCGCAGGCAGGGCCTAGCGTGCGGCCTCAAGTTCATAGAACGCGCTTACTATCGGGGAGCGAAACACGTGCGGGAAGAGAGCCGAAGACCGCGTGCCGCCCTGGCCATGGGGCCCGGCGTGCGCGAGTCGGTCTTCAGCGGGGGCGCCCTCGACCGGCTGGCCCGCCTGGTCGACCTCCACGACGAGGTCATGCACGAGGTGGACGAGAAGATCCTGGCGGAGACGGAGGTGCTCGTGACCGGCTGGAACTGCCCGCCGTTCGACGAGCGGCTGCTCCGGGCCGCGCCGGGGCTGCGGCTGATCGCACACGCCGCGGGCACCGTGAAGACGTTCCTGGATCCGGTGGTACTGCGCAGCGTACGCGTCTCCAGCGCGGCCGACGCGAACGCGATCCCGGTGGCCGAGTTCACCTTCGCGGCGATCGTGTTCGGGGCGAAGCGGGCGTTCACGATGGCCCATCGCTACCGCACCCAGGGCAGCAGGCGGGACTTCTCCGGCATGCCGTGGCTGGGCACCCACCGGATCACGATCGGCGTCGTCGGCATGTCACGCATCGGCAGGCGGGTGCTCGCGCTGCTGCGCAACCTCGACGCCGAGGTGCTGGTCTACGACCCCTACGCCGATCCGGGCGAGGCCGCGGCGCTGGGCGGACGGCTGACCGACCTCGACACACTGGTACGCCGCTCGCACGTGGTCACCCTGCACGCGCCGGACACCCCGGAGACGCATCAGATGATCGGCCGCGACCGGCTGGCGCTCATGCGCGACGGCGCCGTGCTCGTCAACACCGCCCGCGGCGCGCTCGTGGACACGCTCGCCCTGACCGAGGAGGTGACGAGCGGCAGGCTCGACGCGATACTCGACGTCAGCGATCCCGAGCCGCTGCCGCCCGGCCACCCGTTCTTCGCGCTGCCCAACGTCTTCGTCACGCCGCACCTGGCCGGAGCCCAGGGCGGCGAACTGGCCAGGCTGGCCGACTCGGCGCTGGACGAGGTGGCGCGCTACTGCTCGGGCCGGCCGCTGAGGCACGAGATCCACATCGACGAACTGGGCAGAATAGCGTGAGTGACAAGGGAGGGCCCGTGACCGAGGCGACCATCGCCGACGTGGCCAGACTCGCCGGCGTGTCCAGCGCGACCGTCTCTCGGGTGATCAACCGCAACTACCCGGTGGCCGAGTCGACGCGCGCCAGGGTGGAGGCGGCCATCAGCGAGCTGGGCTACGTGGCCAACGCGCACGCCCGCGCCCTGGCCGGGGCGACGAACAGGACCGTCGGGATCATCATCAACGACGTGATCGACCCGTTCTACGCCTTCATCGCCCGCGGCGTGGAGCGCGAGGCCACCGCGCAGGGCAGGCTCTGCATCATCTGCTGCACCCAGGGCAGCCACGAGCAGGAACTGGCGCTCATCGACCTGCTGCACGAGCAGCGGGCCGACGCGGTCATCCTGGTCGGCGGCGCCTACGAGGACCGCGCCTACGCCACCCAGGTCGGCCGCCGGGCCCGCGCCCTGCACGCCAGCGGCTCCACGCTCGTGCTGTGCGGACGGCCGTCGGTGGGCGGCGACGTGCCGACCAAGGTCGTCGAGTACGACAACGAGGGCGGCTCCTTCGCCATCACCGACCACCTGATCACCCAGGGGCACCGGCGCATCCTGTTCCTGGGCGGCCCCGCGCTCTTCTCCACCACCGTCGCCCGCCTGGCCGGGCACCGGCGCGCGCTGGAGCTGCGCGGGCTGCCCTACACGGACGACCTCGTCCAGCCCGGCCCGCTCAGCCGCCGCTTCGGCTACGAGCGCGTCAGGGAACTGCTGGCCGAGGGCGCCGACTTCACCGCGATCTTCGCGGCCAACGACATCGTCGCGGCCGGGGCGATGCAGGCGCTGGAGGCGGCCGGGCTCACGGTGCCGGGCGACATGTCCGTCGTGGGCTACGACGACGTCCCGCTCGCCCAGGAGCTCCGTCCCCGGCTGACGACCGTGCGCATCCCGCTGGAGGAGATGGGCCGCCAGGCCGTACGGCTGGCCCTCGGCATCTCCGACGGCAGCGACTACCTGTCCCCCGTGCAGACCAGCACCCGGGTCGGGACCAGCATCGTGGTCAGGGAATCCGTGGGCGCGCCGAAACCGCTTGCCTCCCCACAGAGCAGAAAAGCAGCAGGTCGCCGATAGAAACCGGTAGAAAGTTCCGGAAAACCTTGACGGAGCCTAGTAAGCGCTTTCAAGCTCGGGCGGCATACGGCCCTGCCAAGGAGAACCTCGATGCGAAACCTCCCCAGACGTGGCTTCCTCACCCTCACCGGCGCCCTCGCGGCCTCCCCGCTCCTGGCCTCCCCCTTGCTGACCTCTCCCGCGTCGGCTGCCCGCCTGCGGGCCGCCCCCGCGGCGGCCGATGCTCTGTCGGCCGATCCCGCTCAGGCCGACCTCGCACAGGCCGATCCCGCTCAGGCCGCGGGTACCGCTCGCCGTACCGTGGTCGTCCGCGGGCGGGTCGCGGCCGAAAGCGAGCGGCTGAGGCTGCAACAGGCGCTGCGCACCACGGACTTCCACCACACCGGCGTCTACCTGCCCGCGGCCGCCAAGCTGATCGTCGAGGTCACTACCAAGGACGGGCTCGCGCCCACCCTGCACGTCGGCGCGCCCGACACCCACCCCGACATCGCCTACAAGAACCCGCGCGCCTACCCGCTCACCTCCGGCGTCAACACCGTCGAGGACGCCGGAGGCGGCATGGTCTACCTGTCCATGATCGGCGCGGGCGAGCAGGCCAGGGTCAGGTTCGTGAGCGGCGGGCTGGACGCGCCGGTCTTCAGGCTCGGCCGGACCACGGAGGCGGACTTCCAGGCCCAGCTCGACCGGCTCGCCGGCGTGCCGCAGGCCGAACTGGTCTCCGGACGCGCCATCGTCACCGTCACCCGCGAGGGCATCCTGCAGTGGCGCGAGCAGGATCACGCCGCGCACCTACGCCTGCTCGAGTCGATCATCGACGCGCACGCCGCCATTTCGGGGCTGCGGGCGAGCGAGCGCGCCCCGCTGCCGTTCCACCTGGTGGAGGCGCCGCGGATGCCCACGGGCGCCGGCGCCTACGCCACCCACGGCTGGACCGCCTACCCGCGCACGTACCTCGACCGGCTGCTCACCGTGGAAGGGCTGCGCACGCGCGGCTGGGGCGTCTACCACGAGCTCGGCCACCAGCACCAGCAGATGGCCTACAAGCCGGGCGACCTGACCGAGGTGACGGTCAACATCTACGCGCTGGCCGCGCAGCGGGCGCTGGGGCAGCAGTCCAACCTCACCAAGCCGGACGCCAAGACGGGGCTGACGCCGTACCAGAGCGCGCAGCCGAAGCTGCCGGTGGCGGACTTCACGAAGCTCGGGGCCTTCGAGAAGCTCGTGCCTTTCCGGCAGTTGGAGCTGGCCTTCACCGAGGAGTTCTGGCCCCGGCTGCACCGGCTCGTGCGGGCCGAGAACCCGCCGTCGGACTGGACCGAGACCGCGAAGCGGTGGGGATACCTGGCCGTCTACACCTCGCGGATCGCCGGGCGGGACCTGAGCGGGTTCTGGACGCGGTGGGGCGCGCCGCTGACGCTGGAGTGGCTGGACAGGGTGGCGGCGCTCGGCCTGCCCGCCGCCGACCCGTCCGGGCTGAGCGAATGATCACCCGCCGGGCGCTGCTGGCGGGCGCGGTCGCGGCACCGGTCCTGATGGGCGCCGACCCGGCCGCCGCAATGGGACCCGCCGCGCAGGGATTCACTCCGAAGCGACCTACCACCACGGGAGCCTCCGCCACGGGATCGGCCGCCGCTGCGGACTCGGCTGCCTTCGCCGGCTCGGCCGCAGACGCCGGCTCGGCAGTCGGCGTCGGCGAGTTCGCGGCATTGCGGGCCAAGGGGGTCGCCATGCTGGCCGGAGGGTCGTTCGATCCGGCGGATCCGGCCTTCGCGGCCCCGCTCGGGCGCCTTGACGCCGCCGCCTCGGGGTTCGGCACGGCGATGGAGCGGGCGGCCGGCCGTACCTTCCTTTGGGCGGACCTTCCGCTGACCGGGGCGAGCGCCGACATCGCGGCCAGCTACCAGCGGCTGCGCACGCTCGCCCTCGCCTGGGCGACCAAGGGCACCACCCAGTACGGCGACGCCACCCTTGCCGGCGACGTCCTCGCCGGCCTCGACCTCCTGTACGCCCGCGCCTACAACGAGACCAAACGCGAGACCGGCAACTGGTGGCACTGGGAGATCGGCGCCCCCCGCGCGCTCATGGACACCTGCCTGCTGCTGCACGACCTCGTCAGCCCGGATCAGCGGGCCGCGTGGATCCGGGCGGTGGACCGGTTCTGCCCCAACCCGGATCGGCGTACCAACCTCACGGACTTCGCCGAGACCGGTGCCAACCGCGCCGACAAGGCGCTGATCGTCGCGCTGCGCGGCATCGCCGGCGAGGACGCCGCCAAGCTGGCGCTGGCCCGCGATGGCCTGTCCGATGTGCGCGACGGCGGGCGGCGCTCGCTGTTCGCCTACGTGAGCGCCGGCGACGGCTTTTACACCGACGGCTCGTTCGTCCAGCACGACGTGGTGGCCTATACCGGCTCCTATGGGGTCGTGCTGCTGCAGTCGGTGAGCGCGGTGATCGGGCTGCTCGGCGGTTCGGCGTGGGAGGTGCGCGACCCGAAGGTGTCGGTGATCCTCGACGCGGTCGAGCGCACCTACGCGCCCTGGATCCACGACGGCCTGATGATGGACAGCGTGCGCGGGCGGGCGGTGGCCAGGCAGTTCGGGCGCGACCAGCATGCCGGGAGAGACACCGTGGACGCCGTGCTGCAACTGGCCGCCGGGGCGCCCGCCCCCTACGCCGCGCGCTTCCGCGAGCTGGCCAAGGGGTGGGTGCGCCGGGGCAGGTTCCTGGAACTGGCTGACGTACCGGCGACCGCGCGGGCCAAGGCGCTGCTGGCGGACCGGTCCGTGGCCGCAGCGCCCCGACCGTCCGGCCACCACGTGTTCGCCGCGATGGACCGGATCGTGCACCGGCGGCCCGGATGGTCGTTCGCGATCAGCCTGTCGTCCAGGCGGATCGCCATGTACGAGTGCGGCAACGGCGAGAACTACCGCGCCTGGTACCAGGGCGACGGCGCCACCTACCTCTACACCGACGGCGTCGACGGCAGGGACCACTACACCGCCGACTACTGGCCCACCGTGAACTCCTACCGCCTCGCCGGCACTACCGTGGACACCCGGCACCGCGACCCGGCCGTCTCGGTCAGCGGCACCGGGACCTTCCGCCCGGCCAACACCTGGGCGGGCGGCGCCACGATCGACGGCTACGGCGTCGCCGGCCTCGACCTGATGGCCGCCGGAACCACGCTGACGGCCAGGAAGAGCTGGGTCTGCCTGGACGACGCCGTCGTCTGCCTGGGCGCCGGGATCACCAGCACCGACCACCGGGCCATAGAGACGATCGTGGAGAACCGCGGCACCACCGCCCGGCTCACCCGGCGCGGCGGCCGGGCGCACCTGCACGGCGTCGCGGGCTACGTCCTGCTGTCCCCCGGCGAGCTGCGCACGCTGCGCGAGCGCAGGACCGACGCCTGGCGGGCCATCGACGACGGTCCCGGCACCGGCGGCACCTCGGACCCGGTCGCGCGGGAATACGTGACGCTCTGGCTGGACCACGGCAGCGACCCCGCGGGCGCGAACTACGCTTACGTCGTCCTGCCCGGCGCCGGGGCCGCGCAGACCATGGCGTTCGACCGGGTGAAGGTGCTGGCCAACACCGCGTCGGCGCAGGCGGTCACCGCGTCGGGCCGCTCGGTGGGCGGCGGCCGGCTGTTCGCCGGCACGTTCTGGAGCGCGGGCGCCGCGGGCGGAGTGAGCGCCGACGCGCCCTGCACGGTCCTGGTGCGCCAGGCCGCGGGCCGCATCCGGGTGGCCGTCGCAGACCCCGGCCGCACGGTCCCCACGGTACGGCTCACGCTGGGCCTCCCCGCCCACCGCCTGATCCGGGCCGACGATTCGGTCGATGTCACCCTGGGAAGGAACGTGGCCCTCACCGTCAACCTGTCCGGCTCCGGTGGCCGGACGCACACCGCAGAACTGGCGATCGGCAGGACATGACCTCCCTACACCTCCCGCCCACCGACCGCATCCTCTCCCCGCGCACCGGCTGGACCCGCGCCCATTGGGAGGCGGTGGCCGATCAGTTGCTCGACGCGGTCGTGCCGTACGCCTCGCCGGGTATGGCCCGCTACGACCTCCCCGGGCGGCCCAGTTGGTCCGGGGTGCGCTCGGACGGGCTGGAAGGCTTCGCCCGCACCTTCCTGCTGGCCGCCTTCCGGATCGCGGGAGCCAAGGGCGAGGCGCCGCCCGGCCTGATCGAGCGCTACGCCGACGGCCTGGCCGCCGGGACCGACCCCTCGGCCCCCGACTCCTGGCCGGTGCTGACCGACTGTTCGCAGCAGATGGTCGAGGCCGCCTCGATCGCGATCGGACTGCACGAGACGCGGGCCTGGCTCTGGGACCGGCTCGACTCCTCGGTACGGGAGCGGGTGGCCGAGTGGCTGGGCGGGTTCGTGGGCAAGCGGACCTGGGACAACAACTGGATGTTGTTCCAGACGGTGTCGGAGGAGTTTCTCAAGTCGGTGGGCGGGCCGTACCGGCAGGAGGAGATCGACCGGGGGCTGGAGCGGATCGAGGAGTGGTATGTCGGCGACGGCTGGTACACCGACGGCGGCACCCGCAACTTCGACTATTACTGCGGGTGGGCGCTGCACCTGTATCCGCTGATGTGGACGCGGATGTCGGGGGCGTCGGGCGAGGTGTACCGGGACCGCCTCCACACCTTTCTGACGACGTATCAGCACTTCTTCGGGTCGGATGGGGCGCCCATGCATCACGGCCGGTCGCTGACCTACCGCTTCGCCGCCCTCGCGCCCGTCTGGATGGGCGCTTTGGCCGGCGCCAGCCCTTTGTCCGGCGGGCAGACGCGGAAGCTGGCCTCGTCCGTGGTCCGGCACTTCGCCGAGCGCGGGGTGCCGGACTCGCGCGGTCTGCTGTCGCTCGGCTGGTACGACACGTTCCTGCCGGCCACGCAGTCGTACTCGGGACCCGCCTCCCCCTACTGGGCGTCGAAGGGCTTCCTGGGGCTGCTCCTGCCTCCTGAGCACCCGGTGTGGACCGAGCGCGAGCAGGCGTTGCCGCTGGACGAGCACGACGTCGTGGCCGCCGTCCCCGCGACCGGCCTGCTCCTGCACGGCACCCGGCACGACGGCCTGGTCCGGCTGGTCAACCACGGCAGCGATCACGGCGCCCCGCCCGACGACCCCCACTACGCCCGGCTCGCCTACTCCACCCGCACCGGCCCCGACCACGGCAGGGCCGCCGACAACCACATCACCGTCTCGCCCGCCTCCCCCAGAGGCGCCATCCACCCGCTGACCTGCGAGGGCCGGACCGCCTCCTCCTACTACGAGACCCCCGGCGGCGACCGCGTCACCACCACGTCGGTCGTGCGCGGCCCGTGGGAGATCCGCGTCCACGCCGTCACCGCGCCGGACGGCTCCACGGTCCGCGAAGGCGGCTACGCGGTCGCCGACGCCTCGCCGCCCGCGGTGGTGACCGGGGCCGGATGGGCGCTCGCCCGCCGGGCGGACGGGCTCACCTCAGCGCTCATCGGCCTGTACGGCTGGCAGCACGCCACCGTCGTCCGCGACGTCGAGGCCAACGCCTTCGGCCCCCACTCGGCCACGCCCCGGCTGGAGGCCGGCAGCCCGGGTACACACGTGACGCTGGTGGTGCTGTCGGGCGACGCCGTACACCCGAGTGCCCTTCGAGACGCCATCGGCGTCGAGGTGAGCGCGGACGCCGTCGAGATCACCTTCCCCGACGGCGACACGGTCAGCGTCGCCCGGTCCTGACGACGCAGTCGGCGAGGTGGTCGTTGACCAGGCCGATGGCCTGCATCAGCGCGTAGGCGGTGGTCGGGCCGACGAAGCGGAAACCGTGCTTCTTCAGCTCCTTGGCCAGCGCCTTGGAGCCCGGGGTGATGGCCGGGACGTCGCCCATCGCCTTGGGCACCGGGGAGCCGGGGTCGGCGTGCCGCCAGACCAGCTCCGACAGCCCGTCCGGCAGGTCGAGCGCGGCCCGGGCATTGGCGATGACCGCCTCGACCTTCGCCCGGTTGCGCACGATGCCCGCGTCGCCGAGCAGCCGCTCCACGTCACGCTCGGTGTAGGCGGCCACCTTCTCGATCGCGAACCCGTCGAAGGCGGCGCGGAAGTTCTCGCGCTTGCGCAGGATCGTCAGCCACGACAGCCCCGACTGGAACGCCTCCAGCGACACCCGTTCGAACACCTTGTCGTCGCCGTGGACCGGGCGGCCCCACTCCTCGTCGTGGTAGGCGATGTACACCGGGTCCGCCATGCCGGTCCACCAGCAGCGGATCACCTCGCTCACGCGGCCCCGCCCTCCGGCTCCTTCGCCTTGTGGACGAGCACGTCGGTGGCCGTGGGCTGCTTCTCCGCCGCATCCTCAGACGCGGGCGCGGGTACGGCGGGCTCGTCCGGCACCTCGGGATCGTCGCCCTCCTCGGCCAGCTCACGCTCGACGACCGGCGGCTCGTGCTCGGTGCGGAGCCCGGCGCCCGGCGCGGCGTACACCTCCTGCCGGGCCTGCAGCCTGCTGGACAGCAGTTCCGAGACCCGCTGCTCCAGCACGGCGATCCTGGTGTCGCGCGCGCTGATGGCGCCGGCGGCGCGCCGCAGCGTCTCATCCACGCTCTGCGTGTGATATCCGACCAGGTTGACCGGCAGATGCAGCGCCATGAAGTCAACCGCCGTCAGTTGCCCGGACTCGGGCAGATCGAGCGGCGGGACGTCAGGCGGGAACTCGGTCAGCTCACCGCCCCTACCGAGGGAGACCAGCACCACACAGGCGAGAATGGCGAGCGCGGCGATGGCGAGTACGACCAGCACATTGGCATCGTACTCATACGATCGAGACATGCAGCCCACACTTGTCGCCCCGGGCACGCGAGTCGACCCTTCCTGGACCCTCGCCGGCTCCCCCGCGGAGGCCGCCCGCCTGGTGGCGACGGGCGCCGTCGTCGTGGTCGAACTCCCCGCCGACCTCAACCCCGCCCTGGCCGCCGCCGCCGTCTACCGCTGGCACGGAACCCAGATCTTCATCACCCACCACCACGACGAGGTACGGCAGGCCATCGACATGACCGACTCCCTGGCCGGCCGCCGCCCCCCGGCCCTGACTCGCCGCGGCCTGGCCTGAAACGGGCCGCTTCAGGGAGTGGCTTCGCCGAGTTCGGCGACGGAGGGGCGGACCGGCTTGGGCGTGGCTTCGACGTGGGCCATGGCGTCGTCCACGGTGGTGGTCCAGGCGATCGCGTCGAAGACGTTGGCGCGGGTGAAACCGGCGTCGTACATGTCCTCGATGAGGCGGCGCAGCGGGTCGTACAGGCCCCAGGGGTCGAGGATGACCAGCGGGCGGTCGTGGATGCCGATGACGCGGGCGGTCCAGATCTCGAAGAGCTCCTCCAGCGTCCCGATGCCGCCGGGCAGCACCAGGAAGGCGTCGGAGCGGGCGTCCATGACGCCTTTGCGCTCGCGCATGCCGGCGGTGACGATGAGCTCGTCGGAGTCGTGGTCGGCGACCTCGATGTCGACCAGCACCTGCGGGATGACGCCCACGGTGTGCCCGCCGGCGGCACGGGCGGCGGCGCCGACGGCCCCCATGCAGGACACGGTGGCGCCGCCGCTGACGAGCGTGTGGCCGCGCTTGGCCAGCTCGGTGCCCACGTCGGCGGCCAGGTCGAGGTACTCGCGGTCGATTTTCAGGCTTGAGGCGCAGAAGACACAGACATTCACGAAATGCCACCCTATGCGGCCGGGCCACGACCAATGGTCGCGGCTGACGCATCGCCGTAGCGGCGGGAACCACGTCCGACGTGAGAAGCGACCCTACGATCGGCGCCCGCCCACGGCGGCGGGGGGCGTCGGCCGGGCTTGCCGTAACAGAGAGACGTGCTATTGGGGCTCGGCAGCAGGCTGAGAGCGAAGAGAGTCGCCCTCCGCGATGATGCGGACCGCCTCGTTGACGTCGTCGGTGAGGTGGATCAGGTCGAGGTCCTGGGCGGCGATCTTGCCAGTGCCCAGGAGCGTGTTCTTGATCCAGTCGACCATCCCGCCCCAGAACGACGTGCCCATCAGCACCACCGGGAACGACGTCACCTTGCGCGTCTGCACCAGCGTCAGCGCCTCGAACAGCTCGTCCAGCGTGCCGAACCCGCCCGGCAGCGCGATGAACCCGCACGAGTACTTGACGAACATCGTCTTGCGCACGAAGAAGTACCGGAACTCGATCCCGAGGTCCACGTAGTCGTTCATCTTCTGCTCGAACGGCAGCTCGATCCCGAGCCCCACGGAGACCGCGCCGTCCACCTCGGTGGCGCCCCGGTTGGCCGCCTCCATGACGCCGGGACCGCCGCCCGTGATCACCGCGTAGCCCGACTCGGCCAGCGCGCGTCCGAGCTCCACGCCCATCTCGTACTCGGGCGAGTCGTCAGGCGTCCGCGCCGACCCGAACACCGTGACCGCCGGCGGCAGCTCCGCCAGTTGCCCGAAGCCCTCCACGAACTCCGCCTGGATGCGCAGCACCCGCCACGGATCCATGTGCAGCCAGTCGGTGGACCCCTGCCGGTCGAGCAGGCGCTGGTCGTGAGTGGACTCGGGGACGAGGTTGCCTCGTACTACCGCCTGCCCTTGGCGGCGCTCGGGACGTGACTGCTTCATGCTGGTCACGCTATCCCTCTGGCCGTGCCATACGGGCGAATCCCCGCTTACGGCACGGCGAAGGCAATCCGCCCAACCTCCTCGAAGGGGAAAACCGCAGGTCAGCGCAACGGTGAAACCCGTCAGAAAAATCTTTGAAGAAGGAGGAACCGAAATTCGCGAACCCTGCGTCTAATCGGCGAGGGTGCTGCTCGGGACTGAAAGTGGCTCTCCCCGCCAAATGGCCGGCGAGGAGGGTCACTTTCACGTTGTGGCCCCTTATGCCAGCCAGTTCAGCATCGCACGCTCGCTGTCGGCGATCTTCTCCAGCGACACGTACTCCCCTTGCTGATGGGCCAGATTCGGATCCCCCGGACCGTAGTTCACCGCGGGCACGCCCAGCGCCGAGAACCGCGCCACGTCCGTCCATCCCAGCTTGGCCCTCGGCTCACCGCCGACCGCCGCCGTGAACGCCGCGGCCACCGGATCGGTCAGCCCCGGCCGCGCGCCGGGGGCGGCGTCGGTGAAGTTCACCTCGAAGCCGTCGAAGACCTCGCGCACGTGCTCCCGCGCCTGCTCGATCGTGAGGTCCGGCGCGAAGCGGTAGTTGACGGTCACCACGCACGAGTCCGGGATGACGTTGCCCGCCACCCCGCCGCGCACGCCGACCGCGTTGAGCCCTTCGTGGTACTCCAGGCCGTCGACCACCGGCAGCCGCGCCTGGTAGGCGTTGAGCCTGGCCAGCACCGGTTCGATCCCGTGGATGGCGTTCACCCCGAACCACGACCTGGCGCTGTGGGCGCGCTTGCCCGCCACGTGCACCTCCGCCCGCAACGTCCCCTGGCAGCCGCCCTCGATCACCCCGTCGGTCGGCTCCATCAGCACCGCGAAGTCGGCCGCCAGCCACTCAGGATGCTCGCGGGCGACCCGGTTGAGCCCGTTGCGCTCGGCCTCGACCTCCTCGCAGTCGTAGAAGACGTAGGTGACGTCGCGGTTGGGCGCCGGCAGCGCCGCGGCCAGCTTGAGCGCGACGGCCACGCCCGCCTTCATGTCGGTGGTCCCGCAGCCGTAGAGCCGCCCGCCCTCCACCCTGCTCGGCAGGTTCTCGGCGACCGGCACCGTGTCGAGGTGCCCGGCGATCAGCACCCTCTCCGCGCGGCCGAGCGACGTGCGCGCCACGACCGTCTCGCCCGACCTGTCCACGCTCAGGTACGGCAGCGCCCGCAGAGCCTCCTCGACCAGATCGGCAAGGGCCTTCTCGTCCCCGCTCACCGACTCCACGTCCACGATCGCGGCGGTCAGCGCACCGGCGTCCTGGCTCAGATCCAGCATCAGCACATTCCCTTCAGGCGTTGACGCCGTGCTCGCGCAGCACGTCGCTGAGCGCGGCCTTGTCGTGGCGCTCCCCCGGCTCCAGCTTCTTCAGCACCAGCACGCACGGCAGCCCGAACGTGCCGCCGGGGAACTCCTTCTGGCGCGTTCCACCCACGGCCACGCACCAGTCGGGGATGCGCCCGCGCCCCAGTTCCTCGCCGGTGTTCACGTCGATGACCGGGATCGAGGCCGACAGGATCGTGCCCGCCCCGACGACCGCGCCGCGCCCCACCCGGGCGCCCTCCACGATCATCGCCCGGCTGCCGACCAGCGCGTCGTCCTCGATCACCACCGGTACCGCGTTCGGCGGCTCCAGCACGCCGCCGATGCCGACGCCGCCGGAGAGGTGCACGTTCTTGCCGATCTGGGCGCAGGAGCCGACCGTCGCCCAGGTGTCGACCATCGTGCCCTCGCCGACGTACGCGCCGATGTTGGTGAAAGACGGCATCAGCACCACTCCGGGCGCCAGGTAGGCGCCCCAGCGGGCGATCGCCCCCGGAACCACGCGTACGCCGTCGAACGTGGTCTTCAGCGGCTGCCTGTCGTGGTGCTGGAAGTCACCCACCTGCGACCTGGCCATGCCGAGCACCTTGAAGCTGAGCAGAATCGCCCGTTTGGCCCGCTCGTCCACCAGAACGTCGCCATCCTCCACCCGGGCCACCCGGGCCTTGCCGGTGTCCAGGAGGTCGATGGCGGAGACGATCACCGTGCGCGCCTCGGTGTCGGCCGGCGACAGCTCCGTCCTGCGCTCCCACAACCCATCGACCGCGGCCGGCAGCGGCGAGGACATGCTCTGGTGGCTCATGGCCCCGGAGCCTATCTGGCCGGGTAGGTTTTTCAGGGTGCGCGTGCGCTTCTCCCGCGGGGTCCTGACCATCGCGGCCATCGTCGTCGTGCTCGCGGTGGCCATCACCGTGGGCCTGTACAACCTGCTCAAGCAGGCCAAGCCGTTCCGGCAGGCCGAGGCGGGCTGCGTGGTCCGCACGCCGTCGGGGGAGCTGAGCCTGGACGTCGAGCAGGCGCAGATCTCGGCGACCATCGCGGCCGTGGCCGCGCGCCGCAGGCTGCCCGAGCGAGCGGTCGTGATCGCCTACGCGACGGCGCTGCAGGAGTCGAAGCTCTTCAACGTCAACCACGGCGACCGCGACTCGCTCGGCGTCTTCCAGCAGCGTCCCTCGCAGGGCTGGGGCAAGCCGAAGCAGATCATGGACCCGGTCTACTCCACCAACAAGTTCTTCGCCGCGCTGGTCAAGGTGAAGAACTACCGCAAGATCCCGCTGGCGGAGGCGGCCCAGGAGGTGCAGCGCTCGGCCGCCGGCTACGCGTACGCGCCGCACGAGGGCGACGCCAAGATCCTCGCGGCGGCGTTCACGGGGCGCGTACCCAAGGCCCTGCACTGCACCTACCCCGAGCCGACCGCCACCCCCACGACGAGCGCGCGCCCCCGCACCGACGAGGCGCGCCGCAAGCTCGCCCGCGCGCTGGGCAGCACCGCCATCACCACGGAGCGCCGCGGATGGCTGGTCGCCGCGTGGTCGGTCGCCCATGCTCAGGAGTACGGCCTGCGCCGCGTCGACTACAGCGGGGTGTCATGGCGGGCCGAGGAGGTCAGCGACGACGGGTGGAAGCCCGGCGGCAAGTCCTCGACGACCGAGGTCGTCCTGTCCTGAACCTGACCATCCCCGGAAGGGGAGCCGGTATTGCCGGCAAACATTGAACGATCTGGAAATTGCCCGCAATATCCCCCAAGTCCGTGGGGTTGCCCGCAAACGCGTGGCCCGGACCTCTTCCGGTCCATCCCTGATCCCAGCCTGAGCACAGGCCACTCGCGCGGCACGCGGCGCACCAGGGCGAGGCGGGACGGCCGGGCCGGTTGATTCCACGGCAGGCCAAGCGGACAGTCCGGAAGACCAGAAACGTCAGGAAGCGTGGCTGATGATGGAGATGGAGCCCGGAGGCAGGGGCTGGGCATAGCTGGCGGTCCACGGGGAGCCCTGCACCCGCTCGAAGGAGAGCAGGCGCCCGTCGGCGGCCCGGTAGTCGGCGAAGTCCAGCAGGCCGCGGTCCGGGTGACCGGTGTCCCCCTCGGAACGGAAGGCGGCCGTCCCCCGGTCCACGGGGAAGAACTCCACGCCCTCCATGATGATCATGCTCTTCGCCGGGATCATGCCCTGCGTGGGCACCTCGGTCCAGACGAGAACCTCCAGGTGGGGCGGGTCACCGGAGACCAGCCCCTGCCGGATCTCGACCGTCAGCCAGCGGGCCCGCCGGGAGCCGTCGTCCAGCAGGTACTCGGTCCACTGCTGCCCCTGGAGCGCCACGTGCAGGGCGCCGAGCACCTCCGAGCGCGCCCCGTGCACCTCGATCCGGTCACCCACCCGGATCTCGCGCGGATCGTCGTAGCCGCCGGCGTGCGCCTGCATGCTCACCGGCGCGGGCATCGGGCTCTGGACGACCACGTCCTCGGACGGAGGCGTGGCCGAACGGCCCCTCCTGTCCTGGCGCATGGTGGCGACGAAAGCCCCAAGCAACAACAGGACGGTGGCGATGCTCAGCCCGAGAACGACCCAGGAGGTCATGCTCATCGTCCAGCTCGCTCCACTCGCGGTCTGCCTCGGCAAACGCCCTGTATCTACTTATGTCTACGTACGACGCGCGATCCTACTGGAGGCGGCGCACGGCCGCATCGATGCGTTCGTCGGTTGCCGTTATGGCGATGCGAACGTGCCGTTCACCTGCGGATCCATAAAATTCACCCGGCGCGACCAAAATGCCATTTTCGGATAGCCGCCCAACCTGCTCCCACGCGGGCTCGCCGTTCGTGGCCCACAGGTACAGCCCGGCGGTCGAGTGGTCCACCCGCCAGCCCGCCTTCTCCAGCGCCGGACGGAGCACCGCCCGGCGGGCCGCGTACCGCTCGCGCTGGGCGTCGGCGTGATCGTCGTCGGCGAACGCGGCGGCCATCGCGGCCTGGACGGGCTGCGGCATCAGCATGCCCGCGTGCTTGCGCATCTCCAGCAGCCGGCCGATCAGGGCCGGGTCGCCGGTGACGAAGCCCGCGCGGTAGCCGGCCAGGTTCGAGCGCTTGGAGAGCGAGTGAACGGCCAGCAGCCCCTCGTGCGAGCCCTCGCACACGTCCGGATGAAGGATGGAGACCGGCTTCTCCTCCCAGCCGAGCTCGATGTAGCACTCGTCGGAGGCGACCACGGCGCCGCGCTCACGCGCCCAGGCGACGACCTTGCGCAGGTGCTCGGCGGGCAGCACCTTGCCCGTGGGGTTGCCGGGAGAGTTGACCCAGACCAGGTCGACGGGCTCGGGCCCGAGCGCAAGCAGCCCGTCGGCGGCCGTGCCGTGGGCTCCGGCCAGCCGGGCGCCGACGTCGTAGGTCGGGTAGGCCAGCTCGGGGAAGACGACCCGCTTGGCGCCCAGGTACGTGGGCAGCCAGGCCACGAACTCCTTGGACCCGATCAGCGGCAGCACGTCCCGCTGGTCCACGCGCACGCCGTGGCGGCGGGCCAGCCAGCCGGAGGCGGCCTCGCGCAGCGCCTTGGTGCCGTGGGTGAGGGGGTAGCCGGGGCTGTCGGCCGCCTCGATCAGCGCGGCCCGCACGAGCGGCGGCACCGAGTCCACCGGCGTGCCCACCGACAGGTCCACGATCCCGTCGGGATGAGCGGCGGCCCGCTCCTTGTACGGCACGAGCCGGTCCCAGGGGAAGTCAGGCAGGTTGTTCACAGCAACCCACACTAGTGGCCCCGGGTCACCGGGGTTTCCCGTTCAGAGGGGCGGCACCGGCCGCCGTGCCGATCGGGCGCCCGGCGGCGGTGCCGGGGTTCGATCGGGCTTACGACTGAGTGCCGGGGTTCCGATCGGGGGTACGGCTGGGTGCCGGGTTCTGATCGGGGGCACGCTGGGGTTGCCTGTCCAGAGGGTCGGCGGAACGCCGTGACGGCGCGAACCACGTCCGACGTGAGAAGCGACCCCCACGATCGGCGCCCGCCAGGTGCGGCGGGTGGCGTGGGGGTGGCCTGCCGTAACAGATACAGCGTCTCAACAGGGGGTGGCCTGCCGGAACGGATACAGCGTCTCAGAGACTGAGACTAGTGGTCCTCGGCCTGCGGGGGGAGGACGGCGATGACCGGGTGGTCCTTGTCGATCTTGCCGACCTTCGAGGCGCCGCCGGGCGAGCCCAGGTCCTCGAAGAAGTCCACGTTCGCCTTGTAGTACTCCTTCCACTGCTCGGGAAGGTCGTCCTCGTAGAAGATCGCTTCCACGGGGCACACAGGCTCGCACGCGCCGCAGTCCACGCACTCGTCGGGGTGGATATAAAGCATGCGCTCGCCCTCGTAGATGCAATCGACGGGGCACTCCTCGATGCACGCCTTGTCAAGGACGTCCACGCAAGGCTGCGCGATGACGTAGGTCACCTCGAGCTCCTTCTTCTCCGCACCATGGCGCGACTCCAACCGCGGTTTGCTAAGCCCTAGTATTGCCGTGCTAGCCAAGTGGCTGGAACGGAGGGTGCCAAACTCGTGGCCGCTCGCCTGACAATCATGGTCACATCTGCGGATATAGGGGTACGGATCACCACGCGTAGGCGGGTGCCCGGCGGGTTCCGCGATGCGGTCGGCATTCTCGAATCGTGGGACGACGGCGTCCTCATGGTTCGTAAACGGGATGGCACGATCGTGGAGATCGCCGAGGAATCCCTGGTCGCGGCCAAGGTGGTCCCGGCCGCGCCTCCTCGACCTGGGCGGATGTAGCGGCAAGTATTCGTTGTGTGACAGTACGTACCTGCGCCGCCGTAGCCGCCATCCTCGTCAGCGCCGGGTGCGGCGCGTCCCCGACGACCGAGCAAAAGCCGCTGCCTCCGGTGAACGCGAAAGCCGCCTCGCTGAAGGACGGCTTCACGACCATGGACCGCCTGGCCGAGGTCGCCAAGCAGGAGGGCGCGCTCACCGTGGTCGCCCTCTCCCGCGACTGGGTGAACTACGGCGAGATCATCGACACGTTCTCCGAGAAGTACGGCATCAAGGTCAACGAGCTCGAACCGCGCGCCAGCAGCGCCCGCGAGCTCCAGTCCGCCGCCCAGTTGAAGCCCGACGTGTTCGACCTGACCCTCGACGTGGCGGTGGCCAACGCGGCCAGGTTCGCGCCGTACAAGGTCCAGGGCTGGCAGGACCTGCCCGACCACGTCAAGGACGCCAAGGGCGCCTGGTACGCGGCCTACGGCGGCTACATGTCCATCGGCTACGACCCGCGCGAGGTGGCCGCGCCCGCCTCCTTCGCCGATCTGGCCAAGCCGGGCTACAAGGTGGCGCTGGCCGGCGACCCGCTGAAGGCCGCGTCCGCGTTCAACGGCGTGATCGCCGCCTCGATGCTGGCCGGCACGCCGCAGCCGGCCCGCGGAGTGGACCTGTTCGCCAAGCTCAAGCAGGGCGGCAGGCTCACCGATCCGGTCCAGGCGAACGTGGTCGTCGACTGGGACCACCTCAACGCCGCCCGCGCCGCCGAGGACCCCGAGGCGTGGAAGGTCACGATCCCGCGCGACGCCCCGCTCGGCGGCTACTACGTGCAGGCGATCAACAAGGACGCGACGCATCCGGCCGCCGCCCGGCTGTGGCAGGAGTTCCTCTTCTCCGACGAGGGCCAGAACCTCCTCCAGAAGGGGTACGCCCGTCCGGCCCGCGGCGAGGCCATGCTCATGCGCGGCACGCTCGACACCGAGCAGGCGGCGAAACTTCCCGTCGCACCCGGCCCGCCGCTCCTTCTCACGATTCCGCAGGCAGATGCCGCAAAGTCGTACCTCAAGCGGGAATGGGCGCACAGTATGCGATGAGACCCCTGTGACGGGATATGTCGTGAGAGACGGTCAGCATCTACAGTTAGCGACAGCACGGCCGCGGGGGCCCGATGTCTGATGATTGTGAGCTGATCGTCTTGCGCTACGACGCACCGAGTTTGGAGCGGTGGACCAGTCGCACCCTGGACAGCAGCTTCGGATACGTTTCCGCCAGGGGCGCGCCGCTGGTCGACCTGCTGGATCCGCAGCCGGGCGAGCGCGTTCTCGACCTGGGCTGCGGCACCGGCGTGCTGACCGCCGAGATCGCCTTACGGGGAGCCCATGTGCTGGGCATCGACGGCTCCCCCGCAATGATCGAGAAAGCGCTCGCGCAGTACCCCGGAATCGACTTCATCGTCGGCGACGGCCACGACTTCAACGTCGCCCAGGCCTACGACGCCGTCTTCTCCAACGCCGCGCTCCACTGGATGAGCCGCGACCCGGGCGCGGTGATCTCCAGCGTCCGCGAGGCGCTCGCGCCCGGCGGGCGCTTCGTCGCCGAAATGGGCGGCGCGGGCAACTGCGCGGAACTCACCGCCGCCATGCACACCGCCTGGCGCGAGTACGGCCTGCCGGAACCGGACCTGCCGTGGTATTTCCCGACGCCCGCCGCCTACGCCTCACGGCTGGAGCAGGAGGGCTTCGTGGTCCGCGTGCTGGAGCACTTCGACCGCCCCACCCCGCTCGACGAGTGCCCGGGGGGCGCCGCGGACTGGGTGCGGATGTTCGCCGGATCGGTGTTGGACGGGGTGCCGCCGGAGATCGTCGACCCGCTGCTCCGCCGGGTCAACGAACTGGCCGCTCCCGCCCTTCGCAGGGAAACGGGCTGGATGGCCGACTACGTGCGTCTACGCTTCGCTGCCGTGAAGCGCTGATGCGTAGTCCATGATGCGTAGGGGCGTTTTGCCGGACTATGGTCTGTTCCGTGGGCTGCGAACGTATGGCTGGATCGCTACGGCGGCGTGAGGGACGGGTGAACGTAACAGGATGAATTTCTGCCTGAGCGACCTCGTACCACCGTTGAGGTGGAGCGACGCGTCGGCGATCACACTTCTTCACGGGCAGCCGGACCTGCCGGAGGCATGGTGGCGCAGTCTGCCGATGCCGCACGTGCTGGCCGCGATCGGCCCCGAATCCCTGGGCGAACTGCTGACGGAGATCGCGCTCGAACACTGGCCGGCCGCGGCCATCGGCGACGTGCTGCCCGCCCTCCACGTGCTCGACCCGGACGACGCCGACGAGCCGCAGGTGGCGATCGCGCTCGACCGGGCGGGGTCGTGGACGGGACTGCTCGCGCTGACCAGCCGTGAGCTGATGGACCAGCCGTTCATTCAGGCGCGTCCGGTGCTCAACATGCTGTTCTCCGCTGTTCTGGTACGGCTCGCGCCCTCCCCCAGACCCGCCCCGGCCCCCCGCCGCACCCCCCGCCCGGTGGTCGAGCCAGTGGCAGAGCCGGTGGCAGAACCCACCGCCGAGCCCGTCGCCGTCGTGGTGGCCGTCGCAGAGCCGGTGGCCAAGGAGCCGCAGGACACCGAAGGGCCCCAGAGCGCCGAGGGTGCCCAGGGTGCCGAAGGTCCCCGGGACACCGAAGGGCCCCAGGACGCCGACGAGCCGCAGGACGCCACAGAGGGCGCCGAAGCGGCGCAGGAGGCCGAGGAGCCGCAGGAGGCCGCGGAACATCGGGAAGAGGCCGCAGGAGACGAGCCGGTGGCCGTCGACCAGGCCGAGGAGCCCGAGCCCGAGCCTGGGGAGCCTGAGGCTCAGGAGCCTGTTGCTGTGGCTGTGGAGGAAGAGGCCGAGGCCGGCGAGCCCGAGGCGGCCGACTCCGAGGAGCCGGTGGCCGAGGTTGAGCAGGAGGCAGCCGAGGAGCCCGCAGAAGCGGAGGCGGAAGAGCCTGCGGAGGCCGACGAGGCGGAGGAGCCCGACGAGGCGGAGGGTGCTGATGGTGGGCCGGTGAAGGAGGGCTCTGGGCCCAGGTTGCCGGCGTTGATCGAGTCCGCCTTCGCCGATCTGGACGACAAGAGCTGGGCCGTCGCGCAGAACCGGGTCTTCACCGACCAGCCGTCGGCCGTGGAGCAGTTGGCCAAGTTGTTCGCCGTCTCCCCGGCCGAGATCAACGCCACGGAGATCGCCCTGCGTTCCCGGCTGGAGCGGTGGCTGGCCAGCGACGAGGCGGCGCCGTACCGGGCACATCTGGACGAGCTGCGTGGCACGATCGGTGAGGCCGCCCCCCGCGACCAGCTGATCGGTGCCGCGGACTGGCATGCCAGGGAGATCCGCGCGCTGGAGGTCCCCGCATGGCAGTTCGTGAAGGCGACGCTGGCGGGCGCCGCGACCGCTCAGGCCGTCCAGGCCGCACCCGCGCCGGGCTCGGCGGGCGGCTCGACAGAGGCGCCGCCTGTGGCGTCGCCGTTCGAGGCGGCCGGGTCGGGGGCGGCTGAGGAGCAGGTCAGGTTCGGGGCGTTCACGCCGCACGAATCGGATGACCAGAACGGCGAGCACGCCGCCAAGCCGTACCAACCGCTCAAGGACGTCTCCCAAACCCGGCGCTGCTTCCGCCAGCCGGACGGCCGCTGGTACCTGAGGGTGGACGTCACGGGCGAGCACCTCGGCGGGTCGGAGTGCCTGTTGCCGACCGGGTTCGCCGCCTATCTGGGGCTGTCGCCGGGCGAAAGCCGGATGGTCAGGAGCGCCGCGGGTGAGCTGACCATGAGCTGGCACGGGCGGCCGGTGCTGGAGTCGGTTTCCCGCCTGCTGCTGGATGTCGGGGCGAAGGAGGGCGGGCACGTGTTCCTGACGCTGTCGGACGAGGGCGTGCTGCGCGCCAGGCACCTGCCGGTGGCCGCGCCCAGCGCCGACAAGATCACCAGGGCGCTCCGGCTGGTCTGCTACACCGCGCCGGACGCGGGACTGGAGGTGGCCGCGCGGGTGATCGCGACCAGGATCGGGATGACCGGCCCCGTGGCCCTTCCCGACGTGCTCGCCAGGCTCCGCGAACGCGGCGACCGCGACCTGCTCGATCTCTTGGACTGAGCCCCGTGCCGCGGCTCGCGATCGGCCCCGACTTCCCTCGGGGGCTCAGCGCACTGGCACCGCCGGCGCGTGAGAGCGCCGTGAGCGCGCTGCGCCGCTTCCTGCTGACCGAGAACGGCGCGCCCCACCCCGAGCGGGTCAGGGGCGCCAGAGACGCGCGAGTGGCCACTCTGCGCCTGGCCGAGGGGCAGCGCGGCGTCGTGGTGCGCCAGCGCGAGGTGTACTGGCTGCGCGCCCTGCTGCCCGACCCGGACGCCTGGTCGTTCGCCCAGCGCCACCGCTACGGCGTGAACCCGGTGATCGGCGTCCTGGAGGAGTGGGACGCGGCGGCCCTGGAAAGGGTCGAGCCGGCGCTGCGCCGCTCGGCGGGGGCGTCGAGGCTGTTCGACCCGATCTGCGACGGCGACCTGCTGGCGCTGGGGCTGGATCCGCGGGTGCTGCCGCTGGTCAGGCTCATCACGACCGAGGCGGACGTGGCGGCGCTCGAACCGCTGCTGCCGCCCACGCAGCACCTGCCGCTGGCCGTACTGGGCCGGGGCGGCTCGATGTCGGAGGCATGGCGCGAGCTGGACGGCTGCCGCGCCGTCGACGGAGAGACCGGCTGGGTCGACCAGGACGACCTGCACGCGGCCCTGGAACGCAGCCCGGACCGCGCGGTGTTCGCGGCCGACGCCGAGGAGCTCGACCACGTGCTCGCGGCGCCCCACTGGTGCACGTTCCTGCATCCGCCGCAGCACCGATTGGCCAGGACCGGCCGCTACGACCACCCGGTGCTGGTCATCGGCGGCGCCGGAACCGGCAAGACTCTCCTGGCGCTGCACCGCGCCGCCCATCTGGCCAGGCACGGGGGCGGGCGGGTGCTGCTGGTGACGTTCTCGCAGGGGTTGTGCGAGGACCTGTCGGGGCGGCTGGACGTGCTGGTCAAGGACGAGGTGATCCGCAAGCGGATCGAGGTGGACAACCCGGAGCGGCTGGCGGTGCGGATCGTGGCCGACGCCGAGGGCCGCCGGCCCGTGCTGGCGGGGGCGGGGGCCAGGTCGCTGGCCGAGCTCACGGAGCAGGCGCTGTTGCTGCTCGGGCGGGCCACGGGAGATCTGCTCGACGACGTGGATCCGGGACGCAAGCCGTACCGTCACATGATTGTGGACGAAGCGCAGGACGTCAGCCCGGCGCAGTGGCGGCTGCTGCGCGCGGTCGTGCCGCGCGCGCACGACGATCTCTTCGTCGTCGGCGACCCGCACCAGCGGATCACCGACACGCGGGTGACGCTGAGCTCGGTGGGGATTCCCGCCGTGCAGCACTCGCTACGGGTCTCCTACCGGCTGCCGCACGAACTGCTCTCCTTCGGGGTACGGCTGCGCGGCGGCGGCCCGACGGACGGGCTGGTCAAGGGCCTGGCCGGCATGTACGGGCTGCGCGGCACCGGGCACGGCGAGCGCCCGATGGTCCGGGCCTACGACACGCCCGAGGCGGAGCTGGCGGGGCTGGCGGCCACGGTGCGCTCGTGGCTGGAGGAGGGTGTGTCGGCCCGCGCGATCGCGGTGGCGGCGCGGACGATGAAGCTCGTGCGGGCGGCCAAGAAGGCGCTGGGCGGGCTGGACGTCCCGGTCGCGATGTTCCACCATCTCAAAGGCTTGGAGTTCGAACGTGTGGCGCTGATCGGGGTGACGGAGGGTGTCGTACCGGAAACTCCGCCGCAGGACCCTGCGGAGCGCGCGCGGGCCTTGCAACGCGAGCGAAGCGTGCTCTATGTGGCCTGTACCCGGGCCAGATCAATGCTCTATATATCCCATTCAGGGAGAGGAAGCCCATTTCTCTCCCTCTGATCACATAGTCTGAACTGCGGATACTTCCCTTTGCCGGTTGGACCCCAATGAATCTCAGCCTGAGCGACCTCGCGCCACCCCTGCGCTGGACCTCTCCCAGCCAGATCGCGCCGATCGCGGAAGAGCCACAGCTGCCCGAGGCATGGTGGCACGCGATCCCGATCGACCGTGCCTGCGCGCTGGCGGGCACGCAGACAGTCGCGGGCAACCTCGCCGACCTCGCCGTGGCCTTCTGGGGACACCTCCCCCTCGGCGACATCCTGCCCCTCCTGCGTTTCTCCGACCCCGTGGAGGCCGAGCGCACGCCGGAGTCCCTGGGCCGTGACGCGGTGCTGAAGATGTTCGTGCGCGTCTTCGAGCGGCTGCTCGAGCCGGTCGCCGAGCGCGTGCCCGAGGCGCGGGCCGACCGGCCGGTGCCCGAGCTCATCGACGCGCTGTTCGCCGCGCTCGACGACCGGCAGCGGGCCATCGCCCGCGACCGGCTGTACGCGGCGCAGCGCGCCACGCTCGACGAGCTGGCCCAGCGTTTCTCCGTGACCCGCGAGCGGATCCGGCAGATCGAGCGCGACCTGCGCGACCACGTGGAGGCCTGGCTGGGCAGCGCCGAGGCGGCGCCGCTGGTCGCGCACGTGACGTGGCTGCGGGGGCGGCTCGGCTCCGCCGTACCGGCCGACGATCTGACGGCGGCGGTGCCGTGGCACCGGGGCGAGCTCACGACCTTGAACATCCCGACCTGGCGCTTCGTCCGGACGCTGCTGACCGGCTATGAGCAGTCCGACGACTGGCTGGTGGCGGGCGGCGGCGACGAGCTGCGGGAGAAGACCAGGCAGTTGTTCGCCGACGGGCCGCGGCCCATGGGCGAGGCGGTCTCCATGGTCACCCAGCTCGGTGTCCGCGAGGACGTGGCGGAGCGGTGGATCCTGGCCGTGCCCCAGCTGCGGATACTCGACGGGCACGTGGTGCCGTGGCCGCGCAGCATCAACGAGAAGGCCGAGGCGGTCCTGTCGGTCGCCGGCCGGCCGCTGTCGCCGGAGGAGATCCAGGAACGCATCGGCGAGGACTACAGCCTCGTCGGCATCCGCAACCAGCTCACCGCCGACGAGCGCTTCCTGCGCGTGGACAGGAACAAGTACGGGCTGACGCGCTGGGGCGGCGACGAGTACCTGGGGATCAGGGAGATGATCGCCAGGGAGATCGAGCGGGCCGGCGGCGAGGCCTCGGTGAGCACGATCGTCACGAACCTCACCGCCAAGTACGACGTGAGCGAGAGCTCGGTGCGCGCCTACTCGGGCGGGCCCGGGTTCGAGCGCACCCAGCGCGGGTGGATCAGGGTCGCGGGTACGGCGCCGCCCGGCGAGGTGGCGGAGCCGTACCAGCCGCGCAAGGACGTCTCGGAGACGCGGCGCAGCTTCCGCAGCAGGGACGGGCGCTGGTGGCACCGGGTGGACGTGAACGCCGAGCACCTGCGCGGCTCCGGTTCGCCGCTGCCGACGGGCTTCGCGGCCTATCTGGGCATGGCGCCGGGCGGCCAGCTGACCGCGGCGACGCCCTCGGGCGACGTGGTGATCAGCTGGCACAACCAGCCGACGATGGGCTCGATCCGCAACGTGCTGGCCGACTTCAAGGCCGGTGAGGGCGACCACGTGTTCCTGACCGTCTCCGACGGGGGCGAGCTGCTCACCCGGTTCCTGCCCGCGGCCAACGTGGCGCTGACGCCGCTCGGCCGCGCGCTGCACCTGATCGGCTACACCGCGCCGGTGAACTCGGAGCTGGAGGGACTGCAGCTGATCGGGGCGCGGATCGGGCTGCCGGAGGCCTCGACGCGGGACGAGGTGATCGGCCGGCTGCGCGAGCGGGGCGACCGCGACATCCTGGGTTTCCTGGGAGTGTGAGCCTAAGCTCGGGGCATGTTGCGGATCTATGACACCAGGACCAGGAAGGTAGAACCCGTCACCCCGGCGGCCGGCGTCGTCCGGATGTATTCCTGCGGGCCCACCGTGTACCGGTTCGCGCATGTCGGCAACCTACGCACGTATCTGATGTCGGATCTGATCCGCCGGGTGCTCGGGGCGCGGCGCGTACGCGTGCGCGCCTGCCAGAACATCACCGACGTGGGCCATCTCGTGGACGACGCGGAGATCGGCGAGGACAAGGTCCTCGCGCAGGCGCGCGCCGAGGGAAAGTCCACGCTGGACATCGCGCGCTTCTACGAGGACGCCTACCGCCGCGACTGCTCGGACCTCAACATCCGGCCGGCCGACATCACCCCCCGCGCCACCGAGACCATCGACCTGATGATCGAGCTGATCGTGAAGCTGATGGAGAAGGGCCACGCCTACGCGGTGCCGGACGGATCGGTCTTCTTCGCCGCCGAGACCTTCCCCACTTATGGCGAGATTTCCGGCAACCGGCTGGACGCGCTCAAGCCCGGACACCGCGTCGAGGGCGTCGACCCGCGCAAGCGCTTCCACGCCGACTGGGCGCTGTGGAAGCACGCGGACCGCGAGCTGACCTGGGAAACCCCATGGGGCGGCACCGGCTTCCCCGGCTGGCACATCGAGTGCTCGGCCATGTCGCTGCGCTACCTCGGCGACCACATCGACATCCACACCGGCGGCATCGACCTGCGCTTCCCCCACCACGAGGACGAGCGCGCCCAGTCGAACTCCGCCGCCGGGCGCGAGGTCGTCCAGCGCTGGGTCCACGGCGAGCACCTGCTGTTCGACGGCCGCAAGATGGCCAAGTCCACGGGCAACGTGGTGCTGCTCCGGGACGTGGCCGGCCAGGGTCTCGATCCGCTGGCGCTGCGGCTGGCGTTCATGGAGCACCGCTACCGCCAGCAGCTCAACCTGAGCTGGGACACCCTGCGCGCCGCCGACCGCACCCTGAGACGGTGGCGCGCGCGGGTGGCCGAGTGGGCCGAGTACCCCAGCGCCCCCATCGCCACCGCCTACTCGGAACGCGCCCAGGAGGCCTTCGAGGACGACCTCGACACCCCCACGGCGCTGCGCGTCCTGCGCGAGCTGGAGCGGGACGACGGGGTGGCGCCCGGCGCCAAGTTCGAGACGTTCCTCCACCTGGACAACGTGCTCGCCCTGGACCTGTCCAGCGAGATCGGCAGGGCGCCGGTCCTTCCGCCGGGCGCCGCCGAGCTGCTCGACCAGCGTGCCCGCGCCCGCGCGGCCCGCGACTGGGACGCCGCCGACCAGCTCAGGGACGAGCTCGCCGAGAAGGGCGTGAAGGTGGCCGACACCCCGGACGGCCAGACCTGGTCATGAGCCGTCGGGGAGGACGCTGAGCCCCTGGCCGATGCCGCCGTCCACGGGCAGCTTGACGCCGGTGGTGTAGGTGGCCTCCAGCGCCAGGAAGACCGCCGCCGCGGCCACCTCCTCCGAGGTTCCGTGGCGGCGCATCGGGGTCGCCAGGTCGCCCGCCGCCTTGAACGCCGCCCGCTCCTCCGGCGTGAACCCCACGACCCCGGCCGTGGGCGTGTCGATGAAGCCGGGCTGGACCGCGTTCACCCTGACGCCTCTGGACAGCAGCTCGGCCGCGAGCACCTGGGCCAGCGACCACACCGCCGCCTTCGATGCGGCGTACACGGCCATCCCGGCCGTGCCGCCGCTGTCGGCGACCGAGGTGGTGAAGACGATCGAGCCGCCCCTGCGGATCAGCGGGATGAGCTGCTGCGTACTGAACAGGACGCCCTTGGTGTTGACGGCGAACTGCCGGTCGTAGGACTCCTCGGTGACCGACTCGATCGGCCCGCCCTCGGCGATCCCGGCGTTGACGAACACGTGGTCCACCTCGCCGAGCAACTCCTTCACCACCGGGCCGAGCGCGCGCACGTCGGCCATGTCGGCCAGGTCGGAGCGCAGCGCGTGGGCGACCAGCGGCGCCGCCTTCTCCAGGTTGCGCTCGTTCCGCCCCGTGACCAGGACCTCGGCGCCTCTCTTGGTCATCGACTCGGCGATCGCCAGGCCGATGCCATGGGTTCCGCCGATCACCACTGCCTTCATGTTTGTCATGCCGCCCACTGTGCGGAAAGGCGCTTAGGGTCCGCTTAGGGTGAGACTCATGCGTTTCGGGGTGCTCGGGGTTCTCTCCGTCTGGACGGACGACGGCCGTCCGGTCCGGGTCCCCGAGCTCAAGGTACGCACGCTGCTGGCCGAGCTCCTCATCCACGACGACGGCCCGGTCCCCGCCGACAAGCTCGCCGACGACCTGTGGCCCGACCGGCTGCCCGCCGATCCCGCCGCCTCCCTCCAGGTCAGGGTCTCCCAGCTCCGCCGCGCCCTGTCGGCGGCCGAGCCCGGCGGCCGAGCTCTCGTCGCCTACCAGCCGCCCGGCTACCTCCTGCGCGCCACGTCCGTGGACTCCCGCCGCTTCCTCGACCTCACCGCCCGCGCCCGCGCCACGCCCGCCCCGCGCGCCCGTGCAGAACTGCTGTTGGACGCGCTCGCCCTGTGGCGCGGCCCCGCCCTCGCCGACTTCGCCGACGCGCCCTTCGCCCAGCCCGCGATCGCCCGCCTGGAATCGGCCCGGCTGGCCGCCCTCGAAGACCAGGCGGAGGTACGGCTGACGCTGGGCGACCACGCCGCGCTGACCACCGAGCTCGCGGCACTTCTCGACCGGCACCCGCTCAGGGAGCGGCTGTGGGCGGCCTACCTGCTGGCGTTGTACCGGAGCGGACGGCAGGGCGACGCGCTGGAGCACTACCGGCGGATGCGCGACCTGTTCGCGGCCGAACTCGGCGTGGACCCCGGCCCGCCGCTGGTGGAACTGCACGCGGCAATGCTCAGCCAGGACCCGTCGCTGCACGCGGCGACGGCGGCGCGCACGCGCACCAACCTGCCCGCCCCGGTGACCGGGCTGGTGGGCCGCGACCAGTTGGTGGCCGGCACCCGGGAACTGCTGGGCACGTCCCGGCTCGTCACGCTGCACGGGGTGGGCGGAGTCGGCAAGACCCGCCTGGCCCTGGCCGTCTGCGCGCCCGCACCCGCCGCACCCGGCGAGGTGTGGATGATCGAGCTGACCGGGGCGGCGCCCGGCGCGTCGACGCAGGAGGTGGCCGAGCTGGTCGCCGCCACGCTGGGCGTCCGCGACGACGCCTCGGCGGGAACCGCGGCCGACCGGGTGGCGGACTCCTTGCGCGGCCGCCGCGCGCTGCTCGTCCTGGACAACTGCGAGCACGTCGTCGAGGCCGCCGCCGAGCTGGCGGAACTGCTGCTGAGCCGCGCGCCCCAGCTCACGATCCTCACCACCACCCGGGAACCGCTCGGCCTGGCCGGCGAGACGGTCGTGACCGTCCCGCCGCTGGACGGGCCCGACGCGGTGGAGCTGTTCACCACCCGCGCGGGACTGCGCCCGACCCCGGCCGAGACCGAACCCGTCCTGGCCGTCTGCGCCCGCCTCGACGGCATCCCCCTCGCACTCGAACTGGCCGCCACCCGGGCCCGCACCATGCCCGTGCACGAGCTGGCCGCCCGTCTCGACGACCGGTTCCGGCTGCTCGGCGCAGGCCGGCGCGGCGGGCCGGCCAGGCAGCAGACGCTCCGGGCCACGATCGACTGGAGCTGGCACCTGCTGGGGGCGGCGGAGCAGGCGGTGTTGCGGCGGCTGGCCGTACATGCTGACGGGTGTGTGCGGGAGACGGCCGAGCGGGTGTGCGCGGGCGGGGAGGTGCGGGCGGAGGACGTCCCCGATCTGCTCGGGCGGCTGGTCGGGCGTTCGCTGGTGGTGCTGTCCGGCGGGCGGTACCGGCTGCTGGAGTCCGTCGCGGCCTACTGCGCCGAGCGGCTGGCCGAGGCGGGCGAGTCCGGCGAGGTACGGCTGCGCCACGCCCGCCATTTCGTCGAGCTGGCCGAACGCGCGGCGCCCCGGCTTTTCGGGCACGACCAGCGCAGGTGGCTGACGATCCTGGACGCCGAGTCGGCCGACATCCGTGCCGCCCTGGAGACGTTGACCGGCCTTGGCGAGGCCGATCTGGCCCATCGGCTGGTGGATGCCGTGGCCTGGTACTGGTACCTGCGCGGACGCCTCGGTGAGGCGCGCCGGGCGGTGTCGGCCGTCCTTTCGCTCGCCCCCGCGCGGGAGGGGATGGTGGCGGTGTGGCGGGCGGCGCTGGAGCTGTTCGCCGGTTCGGCCGTGGAGGCACAGCCGGAGGCGGTGTCGGCGGACGGCGAGTGGCTGCTGGCGTTCGCGCAGTGGGGATTCGGCGACCAGGACGTGGTCGAGCGGCGGCTGGGCAGGGCGCTGGCGGCCTTCCGCGAGGCGGGCGACGCGTGGGGCGAGGCGGCGGCGCTGATGTGCCTGGCGCGCTCGGGATTCTCGGGTGACCTGGCGGCCCGGCGGCGCGACGCCGAACGCGCGCACGCGCTCTTCCGCGCGGCCGGCGACCGGTGGGGACAGGTCAAGTCCACCGAGATCCTCGGCACGCTGGCGGAGGTGGCGGGCGACTACGACCTGGCCGCCCGCCTCCACCGCGACGCGCTGGGCGCGGCCGAGGAGCTGGGGCTGTGGACGGAGCTGTCCTTGCGGCTCTCGGCCCTGGGCAGGATCGCCATGCTGAAGGGCGACTTCGCGGAGTCGGAGCGCCTGCACGAGCGGGCCGGCCGGCTGGCCGAGGAGCAGGCCAACCTGCCGGCGATGGAGTTCGCCCAGGTGGGGCTGGGCCTGGTGGCACGGCGGCAGGGCCACTACGACCTGGCGGAGGAGTTGCTGCGACCGTGGGCCGAGTGGTGGCGGCGGCTGGGCGGCACCGACGGGCTCGCGTTCGTCCTGGCCGAGCGGGGGTTCGCCGCCGAGCAGCGCGGGAACCTGCCGGCCGCCCGCGACCTGCACCTCGAAGGCCTGGCCGTCGCCATGGGCACCGGCGAGGCCCGCGCGATCGCCCTGGCCTTCGAGGGCCTGGCGGGAGTACACGTCCTCGGCGGCGACCTCCGCCGCGCGGCGGAGCTGCTCGGCGCCGCTGCCGCCGCCCGTGAGTCCGCCGGAGCGCCCCTGCCCGCGGGCGAGCGCGCCGACGTGGACCGGATCTCGGCCGCAGCGGCGCGGGACGACGGCTTCGCCGCCTCCTACGCCCGCGGCCACTCCTCACCCCTCGCCGAGGTGGCCGGGCGCGAGCTCGGATGATGGGGTGGGCGGACGGCATGGCAGGGACCGTCCGCCCGGTGGCGCACCTGTCCGCATGCGGGGGGCGGCGCCTCGGGCAGCGTAGGGATGGCGGGGTTGCACGTACGTTGCCGATACTGGGGAGTATCGACACAGAACGAGCACGGGAGCTGTTCGGCGGGGCGCGGGTGGCACGCCTCGCCACGACCGGCGCGGACGGAGCGCCGCACCTGGTTCCGGTGACGTTCGCGCTGGACGGCGACCGGGTGGTGATCGCCGTCGACCACAAGCCGAAGCGGACGCGCGAGCTGCGCCGCCTGCGCAACGTCAGGGAGAACCCCCGCGTGGCGCTCCTGGCCGACCACTACGACGACGACTGGACCCGGCTGTGGTGGGTGCGGGCCGACGGGCTCGCGCGGGTCGTGACGGAGTACCCGATCCGGGGGTTGCGGGACAGGTACGAGCAGTATCGGCGGGTGCCGCCGGGCGGGCCGTACCTCGTGGTGGAGGTGGAACGCTGGACGGGCTGGGCCTACGCGAACGGGTAGCGGCACCGGGCTTTTGCCAGGTCATCGACGCCAGGCGGTGCGGAGCTCCTCGGCGAACACCTCGGACGGCTGCGCCCCGGAGACCACACGGCGGCCGTCGAACACGAAGCCGGGCACCCCGCTCACACCGTGGCGCAGCGCTTCGGCCTCGTCCGCCCGTACGGCGTCGCCGTAGTCGTCGCCCTTCAGCACCGCCGCGGCGAACTCCGGGTCGAGCCCCGCCTCCCCCGCCAGGCGGACCAGGCTCGCGTGGTCGGCCACGTTGGCCCCTTCGCCGGTGTACGCCCGCATCAGCCGTTCCCGCACCGCGTCCCCGACGCCCCGATCGGCCGCGGCGTGCTGGATCCGGTGGGCGTCGAAGCTGTTGACCGGATGGGCCAGGTCCAGCCGGTACTCCAGGCCCACCTCGGCGGCCAGGGCGGCCACGCGGGCCATGCCCTGCCTGGCCTGCGGCGTGGGCAGGCCGAGGTCACGCCGCATCCGCTCGGGCAGCGTGAGCGTCGGCTCGGTGGAGCCGTGCGGGTCGAGCTCGAAACTGCGATGGCGCACCTGTACGGCGTCGCGGTGCTCGAAGCCGGCCAGCGCGTGCTCGAAGCGCCGGTGGCCGATGTAGCACCAGGGGCAGACCAGGTCGGACCAGATGTCGACGGTGATGTCAGTCATGCCGCCCACGATAGGAACTGGGCTAACTTTTCGTAAGGACGTACCTCAAGGTAAGGTCAGGCCATGGAGGTCGGAAACCTGGAGACGCGCGAACTGCCCGATCCGCTGAGTGACGCGTTCAACAGCGACTGTCCGGGCCGCGAGGTCTTCACCCACGTAACCAGCCGCTGGGGAATGCTGATCATGGTGGCGCTGCGCGACGGCCCCCTGCGCTTCTACCTGCTGCGCGACCGCATCGGCGGCATCAGCGAGAAGATGCTCTCCCAGAGCCTGCGCGGCCTGGTCCGCGACGGGCTCGTCCATCGCGAGGTCGAGCCGTCCGTGCCGCCCAAGGTCACGTACTCGCTGACGAGCCTCGGCACCGGCCTGACCGGGCCGCTGGGGTCGCTGCTCGGCTGGATCGCCGAGCACACGCCCGAGGTCATGGCCGCCCAGGAACGGCACGACGCGCGTCTCTAGTCACACTTCTCCGCCGCGGTCCGTCAACGAGGCAGAACCGCATGACGGAGGAGAACATCATGACCATCCTGCTGACCGGTGGCACCGGAACCCTCGGGCGCCTCGTGCTGCCGCCGCTGCGCCGTACCGGGGCCGAGGTGCGGGTGCTGACCCGCAACCCGCGCCCGCCGGAGGACGGCGTCACCTACGTCAAGGGCGACCTCCTCACCGGTGAGGGCGTGGCCGCCGCCGTGGACGGGGCGGACCTCGTCCTGCACCTGGCGGGCGGGGCCAAGGGCGACGACGTGGCCACCCGCAACCTCACCGGGGCCGCGCGCGCCGCCGGTGCGGGCCACATCGTGTTCATCTCGGCCATCGGGGCCGACCGGGTGCCGCTCGGGTGGTTCAGGAACAAGCTCGCGGCCGAGCGGGCGGTGATCGAGTCGGGAATCCCGTGGACCATCCTGCGCGCCGCCCAGTTCCACGACCTCGCGCTCAAGGTGGCCACGGCGATGGCGAGGATGCCGGTCGTGCCGGTCCCCGGCGGGCTGCGCTTCCAGCCCGTCGACGCGCGGGACGTGGCCGAGCGGCTGGTGGAGCTCGTCCAGGCCGAGCCCGCCGGGCTGGTCGCCGACCTGGCGGGGCCCGCCGTCTACGGGATGGGCGACCTGGTCCGCGCCTACCTGGCCACGGCCGGGAAGCGGCGGCTCATGCTGCCGGTCCGGATGCCGGGCAAGGCGGGACGGGCCTACCGGGCCGGGGAGAACCTCACGCTGACCGGAGGCACGACGGGTGGGCGTACGTGGGAGGCGTTTCTGGGAGAGCGGGCCTGAGCTGAGCGAGGACCGTCGCACTGGTTCGCTGGTGTCACACTGGGTGCGGGCTGGTGAGATGGAGGTATTCGTGAGGGTTAGGCCCTATGCCGGGCTGCCGTGGCCGTTGCGCTGGCTGGCGCGGATCGTGACCGTCCTCCTGGCGCTGGGCCTGGTCCTGGCGGGAGTCGTCACCGTGATCGTGCGGCAGTCGTTCCCCCAGGTGGAGGGGGAGATCAAGGTCACCGGCCTGGCCGGGAACGTCGAGGTGCGGCGCGACGCCTACGGGATCCCGCAGATCTACGCCGACACGGCCGAGGACCTGTTCATGGCCCAGGGGTACGTCCACGCCCAGGACCGCTTCTGGGAGATGGACTTCCGCCGGCACCTCACCGCCGGACGCCTGTCGGAGATGTTCGGCGCCGCCACCCTCGACAACGACAAGGCCATCAGGACGATGGGCTGGCGCAGGGTCGCCGAGCAAGAGCTGCCGATGCTCAGCGAGCGCACCCGCCGCTACCTCGACTCCTACGCCAAGGGCGTCAACGCCTGGCTGGCCGCCAACCCGGACGCCTCGCGGCGCAGCCTGGAGTACTCCGTCCTGAAGCTCCAGAACTCCGGCTACAAGCCCGAGCCCTGGTCGGCACTCGACTCGGTCGCCTGGCTCAAGGCCATGGCCTGGGACCTGCGTTCCAACATGGAGGACGAGATCGACCGGGCGCTGGCCGCCACCAAGCTGCCGCGCGAGCGGGTCGAACAGCTCTACCCCGGCTACCCGTACGGCGAGCACCAGCCGATCATCACCCAGGGCGCGATCTCCGAGGACCGCTTCGACGAGACCGCGCAGCCGCGCGAGGACGGCGCCGAGGCGCTGGGCCGGGCCGCCCAGGCCTTCGACGCCGTCCCGAGCTCGATGGGCACGGCCGAGCGCGAGGGCATCGGGTCGAACTCCTGGGTGGTCTCGGGCGAGCACACGAAATCGGGCAAACCGCTGCTGGCCAACGACCCGCACCTCTCCCCCGCGATGCCGTCCGTCTGGTACCAGGCCGGGCTGCATTGTCGGCAGAAATCCGAAAAATGCATGTTTGACGTCACCGGCTTCACCTTCTCCGGCGTACCCGGCGTCATCATCGGGCAGACGGACAAGATCGCCTGGGGCTTCACCAATCTGGGGCCCGACGTCGCCGACCTCTTCCTGGAGCAGGTCAAGGACGGCACCTACCTCTACAAGGGCGACTGGGCCAAGCTGGAGACCCGCCAGGAGCAGATCAAGGTGGCCGGGGGCGCACCGGTGACGATCACGGTCCGGTCGACCCGGCACGGGCCGCTGGTCAACGAGGTCATGGGCAGCGTGAAACCCTCCGGCGAGGCCACCGCCGTGGCCCTGCAGTGGACGGCGTTGATGCCGGGCCGTACCGCCGACGCGATCTTCGACCTCAACCAGGCCGCCGACTGGCACGAGTTCCGCGCGGCCGCGGCGCTGTTCGAGGTGCCCGCCCAGAACCTCGTGTACGCCGACACGGACGGCCGGATCGGCTACCAGGCCCCCGGGCGCATCCCGGTCAGGAAGAAGGGCGACGGGACCTGGCCCGTGCCCGGCTGGACCGGCGAGTACGACTGGAAGACCGCCCCCATCCCCTACGACCAGCTCCCGAGCGTCGCCGACCCCACCGAGGGCTACATCGTCACGGCCAACAACGCCGTCATCGACCCCGCCCGCTACAAACCGCTCCTCACCAAGGACTGGGCGTACGGCTACCGCTCCCAGCGCATCGTCGACCTGCTGAAGGCCGAGATCGCGAAGGGCAAACTGGACGCCGCGGCCATGTCCAGGATCCAGCAGGACACCCGCAACGGCTTCGCCGCGACGCTGGTCCCCGCGCTCATGCGGGTGAGCCTGGCCGGTCCCGGCACCGAGGCGCGGCAGCTCCTGAAGGACTGGGACGGCTCCCAGACCCTCGACTCGGCCCCGGCCGCCTACTTCAACGCCGTCTGGCGCCACCTGCTGAAGGGCCTGTTCGACGACGACCTGCCCCAGCAGGCCCGCCCGGCGGGCGGCGACCGGTGGTTCGAGGTCGTGGGCGACCTTCTCCAGGCGCCGGAGGACCCGTTCTGGGACGTGACCACCACCAAGGACCGCACCGAGACCCGCGACGACGTGCTGCGCCAGGCGATGGCCGACGCCTACCAGGAGCTGTCCGACCGGTTCGGCGCCGAGGTGAAGCAGTGGCGCTGGGGCGACATGCACACGCTGCGGCTCACCAACGCCACGTTCGGCACCTCGGGCATCGCCCCGATCGAGATGCTGTTCAACCGCGGCCCGATCAGCGTCGCGGGCAGCAAGGACGCGGTCAACGCCACCGGCTGGAACGCCCAGAGCGGCTACGAGATCAACGCCGTCCCCTCGATGCGCATGATCATCGACCTGAGCGACCTGGCCAAGTCGCAGTGGATCAACCTGACCGGCGCCTCCGGCCACGCCTACCACGCCAACTACTGGGACCAGACGGAGCTGTGGGCCCAGGGCAGGCTGCTGCCGATGCTCGGCGCCCGCGTCCACACGCTGCGCCTACACCCCTAGGAGCAATGAGCGGCGACCCTCAGAACGCCTGGCTGCCGGCGAAGGTCAGGGCGCGAACGTCCGTGACTCTCCCACGGCCAGGTCCCAGAGGCTCTCGCGCGGCAGACCCAGCGCGCTCCACGCGGCCCGTGTGCTGATGATCGGGGCCAGCAGTTCCTCCCCCGACAGGAGGAACGTCCCCCAGTGCATGGTCGCCATCCGGCGCGCCCCGACGTCCAGAAACCCCTGGACGGCCTCGGCCGGGTTGACGTGGGAGGTCTTCAGGAACCAGTTGGGCTCGTAGGCGCCGACCGGCATGAGCGCCAGGTCCAGCCCGGGGTAGCGCTCGCCGATCTGCGTCAGCCGTTCCCCGTAGGCGGTGTCACCGGCGAAGTACACCGACTCGCCGATCACCCACCCGCCCCACAACGTCTTGCAGGTGTCCCAAATGGTCCGGCGGCTCCAGTGGTGGGCGGGCACGAAGTCGAAGCGCACGTCACCGATCTTCGTGGAGTCCCACCAGTCCAGCTCGTGGACCTGCCGGAACCCCCGCCGGGTGAACCACGGCCCGAGCCGGGCGGGCACGAGCATGGGCGTGTGGCGGGGAAGCCGGCGGATGGTGGGCGCGTCGAGGTGGTCGTAGTGGTTGTGGCTGATCACCACGGCGTCGATCCTGGGCAGGTCGCTCCAGGCCACACCGGGGGGCGTGAGCCGCTGCCGGGTTCCCGGGATGCGGCGCGACCACACGGGATCGGTCAGCACCGTGAGGCCGCCGACCCGCACCACGAACGTGGAGTGGCCGACCCACGTCACGGCCGTCTGGCCGGTCTCGACCCGTGGCAGGCCGCCGCCGCGCAGCACGGGGATCTGGTCGGCGTCCCCGATGTCGGGACGGAAGCCGCCGTGCCAGGCGGCGCTCAGCAGTTCGCGGAAATCAGGGAGGGGGGCGGTGAGACGGTCACGGAAGTCCTCAGGCCACTGCGGCGCGTGAACGGTCTGCGTCATGAACGGTCCCCTGCCCTGAGTAACTGAGCGATCACTCTGAATGATCCCCATGTGGGCGTCTTCTCCACCAGGGGGCTTTCCTGGGGTAGCCGCCGTCATCCAGGTTGGCCAGCCGTTCGAACACGTTGTAGGAGGCCTGGTGTCCGCAGATGAGCAGGGAGGTGAACATGGCGAGCAGGTAGAGCGGGAGCATGGGGAGCCCGGCGCAGCAGGCCCACTGGGTCGCGTGGCGGCCCTCGTGCCGGATGAGGCGTTCGTCGAGGCTGTGGTGCCTGGTCAGGACGACGTTTCCCACGGTGAAGGCGCCGGCGACGGGGAAGCGGTAGCGGTATCCGAATGCCAGGATCAGCCCGTCGGGCCCTGGTTGCCGCACGGCGCCGCCCACGACGGAGATGAGCAGGCCGAGGGGCGTCGCCAGGTTCACGAGGTTTACCACCCGGCGGATTCGGTAGAGGGGTTTCGGTCGACTCACCCTTGACCAATCTTGACAAGTCGGAATAATGATCCACGTCCTGAAATCTCCCACAAGAGCAGGATCATGCGATTCACCATCTTGACCGCGGTTGTCGGAACGATGGCACTCGCCACGGTAGGCGGCGTCGCGGTCACCCAGACGTCAGCATCGGACCCCCTACGAGACGCGAGCCACCCCGTCGGCGCCCAGGTCGCCTTAGCGACACCGACCACGAGCCCCACTCCCACCTCCACAGCTGGGGAGTACACCGCCAAGACGAAGGTCGTCAAGAAGAAGGGCGTCTCCTATCTGGACGTCGCCGTCCGCTACGACGGAGCCGCGAGGTTCACCGTCAAGCAGCGCGTGTGCAAAGCCAAGAAGTGCAGGACGGCGACCGCCCAGCTCCCCGTGACGACCGGGGCGGGCAAGACCACCAAGAAGCTCGGCAAGGGCTCCTTCAAGAAGAAGGGCAAGCCCACGGTCAGCCTGAAGACGCTGCCGTGGCCGACGAAGACCGTCACCGCGACGCCGACCGGCGGCGCCACCACGACGGTCACCGCGACGGCCCCCGCCGAGACGGTCACCGTGACCCAGACGGCGACGGAGACCGTGACGGTCACCGAGCAGGCCCCCGCGCCGCCCGCCGAGACGGTGACGGTGACGTTCACCTGCCAGCCCGCGCCGCCCGAGCCCACGGTCACGCCCACGGTCACGCCCACGGCGACCGACCCGGGCACCCCGACGCCGACGGGCACGCCCACGGCCACTGACACGCCTACGCCCCTGGCCGCCGGCACTCCGACCCCGACGCCCACCCCCACCGTGACGCCGACCGTGACCGACCCCGGCACGCCCACGCCCACCGGCACGGGCACGCCCACGGCCACGGACCCCGGAACCCCGACACCGACCGACACCGGCGTACCGACCTGCCCCGCGCCGGCCGAGCCCACCCCGACGGACACCGCTCCTCCCGAGGAGACCGAGCCGCCGGAGGACACCCCCGAGCCGACCACCCCCACCCAGTAGAAGCAGCGAGGATCTCGAGGGGGCAGCCGCCCGCAGACCGGCTGCCCCCTCGTTTCACGTTCTCAGGTCGTCGGGTTCTTGGGTTGCTGACCGTAGAGGAGCCACGATCCCGAGGCGGGTGAGGAGGGCGCCAGCAGGAAGGCCGCGACCACGGCGACGGCTCCGCCGTACAGGTAGAGATAGCCCGCGAGGTCGCCGGCGATCACGAGGTCGCCCGCCGCCCACTTCAGCGAGAACGCCATCGACACCAGCAGCCAGCCGACGGCGACCAGTCCCGCGCCGAGCTTGGAGCGCATCAGACGGCCCGCGCCCCAGCAGATGCCGAACAACAGCAGAACCCACACGACCGCCGCGATCGGGATCTGCCCGAGATACCAGGCATGGGTGAACCCGCCGACCAGGCCCATCGCGAGGCCCAGCACCAGCAACATGCCGTAGGCCGCGCCACCCAGCGCCGACTGCTCCATGGCGAACGAGGTTAGTGGATGCCGGAGAACAGGTCGTTCTCGCGGGTGTACGGCTCGCCGATCCCGCCCGCCTCGACCGGAGCCCCCGGGATCGCCTTGCCCATGGCGCCGCGGTACAGGATGAAGTGCTCCACCCCGGCCGCGCGCTGGCCGATGTTGTTGGACAGCGCGAAGAACGGCGCCTTCACGGTGATCTGGGTGGCGTGGGCGCGCATGGCGTCCAGTTTGTTTACCAGCCAGGGCCGGGCGTCGACCTCGGTGGTGATCTCGTCGTCGGCGCTGCCGAACGGCAGGTCGCCGGGGTCCTCGACGAGGAAGCCGGTGCCGGAGTCGGCCAGCGCCTCGGCGTCCCTGCGCATCACCGACCTGGCGGTGGCGGTGAAGTAGAACTTGGCCACCTGCCACGGCTCGCCGTCCCCGGGGCGGAAGGCCGGGTCGGCGGCCAGGTCGAACGCCCGCGCCGAGACGCGGTGCGCCTGGATGTGGTCGGGGTGGCCGTAGTAGCCGTTGGCGTCGTAGGTGACCAGGACCTGCGGGCGTACCTCGCGGATCACCGTGACCAACCTGGCCGCCGCCTCGTCCACGTCGGCGCCCCAGAAGGCGGACGCGTCGTCGTTGGAGGCGGCGCCCATCATGCCCGAGTCGCGGTAGCCGAGGTAGCGGTGGTCGTCCACGCCCAGCGCCCTGAGCGCCTGGACCAGCTCCTTCGCGCGGTACTCGCCCAGCTCGGGGTCGCCCTCCAGGTGGGCCAGCTCCGGCGGGATCACCTCGCCCTCCTCGCCCAGCGTGCAGGTCACCAGCGTGACGTGCGCGCCCTCCGCCACGTAACGCGCCATCGTGGCCCCGGTGTTGATCGTCTCGTCGTCCGGGTGCGCGTGCACGAGCAGCAGCCGCCGATCAGTCATGTCCCCGAGCCTAACCAAAGGCACCTTGCTGGCAGGATTGAGGCCATGAGTGAGAGTTACCCGCGCATGTCCGCACGGACCCGACGATTCACCCTTGGAGTGCCGAGGGGCTTCACGATCTCTCCCGACGGTGGGCGGGTGCTCTTCCTGCGTACCCAGTCGGGTGTCGACCCGGTCACGTGCCTGTGGGAGCTCGACACCGAGACCCACGTCGAGCGCCTGGTCGTCGACCCGCGCAAGCTCGCCGACGCTCTCCTCGCCGGCGAGGAGAACCTCCCTCCGGAGGAGAAGGCGCGCCGCGAGCGCAGCCGGGAGCAGGCGGGCGGCGTGGTCGCCTACTCCGCCGACGCCGAGGCCGCGCTGGTCGCGTTCGCGCTGTCCGGCGGCCTGTACCTGACCGACGTGGCCACCGGCCGCACCCGCGTGATCGAGACCGCGGGCGGCGTCATCGACCCCCGTCTGGCCCCTGACGGACGCAGCGTCGCCTACGTCACCGGCGGCGCGCTCCACGTGCACGACCTGGCCTCCGGCCGCGACCGCGTGCTGGCCGCGCCGGAGTCGCAGACCGTCACCTACGGGCTGGCCGAGTTCATCGCCGCCGAGGAGATGGATCGGATGCGCGGCTACTGGTGGGCTCCCACCGGTGACAAGCTGCTGGTGGAGCGGGCCGACGAGGCGCCGGTCCAGGAGTGGTACATCGCCGATCCGGCCAATCCCGAACGGCCGGCCGTACCTCAGCGTTATCCCGCCGCAGGCACGCCGAACGCCCGGGTCGAGCTGTTCGTCCTGGGCCTGGACGGCTCGCGCGTGGCGGTGCCGTTCGAGGACGAGTACCTGGCCACCGCGTCCTGGGACTCCCACGCGCTGTCGATCGTGACCATGCCGCGCGACCAGAAGGCGCTGCGGCTGTTCTCCGCCGACCCGCTGACCGGCGCGTCGACGCTCGTGCGCGAGGACACCGACCCGGCGTGGGTGGACGTCTTCGGCGGCGTCCCCGCCCACCTCGACGACGGCTCGCTGGTCTGGGTCGCCGCGCGGGACGGCGGCAACCGCCTGTTCGTCGGCGACCGGGCCGTCACCCCGCCCACCCTGCAGGTGCGCGAGGTCCTCGACGTCGACCACGACAGCGTCCTGTTCCGCGCCAGCGGCGGCGACCCCAGCGAGATCCAGCTCTGGACCTGGGACGGCGCCTCCCTGCTGCCCGTCTCCACCCGCTCCGGCGTCTTCTCCGGCCGCATGTCCGGCGGCGTGGGCGTGCTGAGCGAGCAGACCCTCGACGGCGAGGGCGTCTCCACCACCGTCGTCAGGCGCGACGGCATGGCGATCCCGATCGCGTCGCTGGCCGAGCGCCCCGGCCTCGACCTGCGCGTCTCACTCGGCCGCTCCGGCCGGCGCGAGCTGTCCACCGCGGTGGTGCTGCCCTCGTGGTACGAGTCCGGTTCCGGCAAACTGCCCGTCCTCATGGATCCGTACGGCGGGCCGCACGCGCAGCGGGTGCTGTCGAGCCACAACGCCTACCTGGGCAGCCAGTGGTTCGCCGAGCAGGGCTTCGCCGTCGTCGTGGCCGACGGCCGCGGCACGCCCGGCCGCGGCCCCGCCTTCGAGCGGGCCGTGCTCGACGACCTGGCCGGGCCGGTGCTGGAGGACCAGATCGACGCCCTGCAGGGCGTGGCCGAGCAGTACTCGGGCGACCTCGACCTGACGAAGGTGGCGATCAGGGGCTGGTCGTTCGGCGGGTACCTGGCGGCGCTGGCCGTACTGCGCCGTCCCGACGTCTTCCACGCGGCGATCGCCGGGGCCCCGGTGACCGACTGGCGGCTGTACGACACCTGCTACACCGAGCGCTACCTCGGCCACCCGGACGAGCGTCCGCAGGTCTACGACCAGTCCTCGCTGTTCGGCGACGCCGCCAAGCTGGAGCGCCCGCTGCTGCTGATCCACGGCCTGGCCGACGACAACGTCGTGGCGGCGCACACGCTCCGGCTGTCGTCCGCCCTGCTGGCCGCCGGCCGCCAGCACAGCGTGCTGCCGCTGTCGGGCGTCACGCACATGACCCCGCAGGAGGTCGTGGCGGAGAACCTGCTGCTGCTCCAGGTCGACTTCCTGAAGCGGGCGCTGGAGGTCTGAACTTGTCGGTGCCGGTGGCTAAGCTGCGCCGGTGCGCGAATTCATCACGATTGTCGGGGCCAGGGAGCACAACCTCAAGGATGTCTCCCTGGAGATCCCCAAGAACAAGATCACCGTGTTCACCGGCGTCTCAGGCTCCGGAAAGTCGTCGATCGTCTTCGACACCGTCGCGGTCGAGGCGCAACGCCAGCTCTACGGGACCTTCAGCTGGTTCATCCGCAACCAGCTGCCCAAGTACGAGCGGCCGCACGCCGACGCCATCAGCGGGCTGACCACGCCCGTCATCGTCGACCAGAAGCCGGTCAGCGGCAACGCCCGCTCCACCGTCGGCACCATGACCGACATCATGCCGATGATCCGCGGCCTGTTCTCACGCGAGAGCGGGCTGCCGGTCAACCTCTTCTCCTTCAACGACCCCAAGGGCATGTGCCCGGAGTGCGATGGCATCGGCCGGTCGGTGCAGCCGATCCTGGAGATGATGGTCGACCGCGAGAAGTCGCTCAACGAGGGCGCGATCCTGCTGCCGGGTTACAAGGTCGGCAGCGCCGCCTGGCAGGTCTACGCCAAGCACGAGCCGCTCGACCCGGACAAGCCGGTCAAGGACTACTCGCCGGAGGAGGAGCACGCTTTTCTGCACGGGTCCGGCAAGGTCTCGGTCGGCGGCATGTTCAACATGACCTACGAGGGGTTGCTCGACAACTTCGTGCGTACCAAGCTCAAGCGTGAGACCAGCGAGAAGACGCGCGAGCAGATCAAGCCGTTCATCACCGAGGGCGTCTGCACGCTCTGCCACGGCGCCAGGCTCAGCCCCGAGGCGCTGGCCCCGCGCGTCAACGGCAGAAACATCGCCGACTACGCCGCCATGCAGATCACCGACCTGATCGAGGAGCTGGCCGGGCTGGGCACGCCGCTGGCCGACGGGGCGCGGGTCGCGCTGGAGCGGGTGGCCGGCATCGGGCTCGGCTACCTCAGCCTCGACCGGGCCACGGCCACGCTGTCGGGCGGCGAGGGCCAGCGGCTCAAGCTGGTCAAGCACCTCGGCAGCACGCTGATCGGCGTCACCTACATCTTCGACGAGCCGAGCACCGGACTGCACCCGCGCGACGTGGGCCGGCTCAACACGCTGCTCGCCGCGCTGCGCGACCAGGGCAACACCGTGCTGGTGGTCGAGCACGACCCCGACGTGATCGCGGTGGCCGACCATGTGGTCGACGTCGGTCCCGGCGCCGGCGCCCACGGCGGCACGATCGTCTTCGAGGGCACGGTCGAGGAGCTGCGCCGGGCCGACACCCGCACCGGCGCGGGGCTGCGCGCCACGGGCACGCTCAAGACGGAGGTCAGGACTCCCGACGGCAAGCTGCCGATCGAGGGCGCCGACCTGCACAACCTCAAGAACGTCTCGGTCAGCGTGCCGACCGGGGTGCTCACCGCGGTCACCGGCGTGGCGGGCTCGGGCAAGTCGAGCCTGATCGCCGACGTGTTCATGACCACCTACCCCGAGTCGGTCTTCGTCGACCAGTCGGCGATCGGCGCCTCCACCCGCTCCACCCCGTCCACCTACATCGGCGTCATGGACACGATCCGCTCGCTGTTCGCCAAGGCCAACGGCGTGGCGCCGGGCCTGTTCAGCTTCAACTCCGACGGCGCCTGCGAGGGCTGCCAGGGCAAGGGCGTCATCATCACCGAGGTCGCCTACATGGACCCGGTCACGACCCACTGCGACACCTGCGACGGCCGCCGGTTCAAGGAGTCGGTGCTGGCGCACGAGCTGCGGGGCAAATCCATCGCGGACGTGCTGGAGATGGCGGCCGAGGAGGCGGTGGAGTTCTTCACCGAGAAGGCGGTGCGGCCCAAGCTGCAGGGGCTGATCGACGTCGGCCTGAACTATCTGTCGCTCGGCCAGTCGCTGAGCAGCCTGTCCGGTGGCGAACGGCAGCGCATCAAGCTGGCCACGCAGCTCCAGCGCACCGGCGGCGTGTACGTGCTCGACGAGCCGACCACCGGCCTGCACATGTCCGACGTCGGTACGCTGCTGGCGCTGATGAACCGGCTGGTCGACCAGGGCAACACGGTCGTGGTCATCGAGCACAACCTCGACGTGATCATGCATGCCGACTGGATCATCGACCTGGGGCCCGACGGGGGCAAGGACGGCGGCGAGATCGTCTTCGAGGGCACCCCGGCCGAGCTGCTCGGCTTCGCCGGTTCGCTGACCGGAGAGGCGCTGCGCCGTACCGTGGGCTGACATACCTGGGTAGGACCACGGCCTGCCAACACCAGACCGTGGTCCGACGCGGCACCCGCCCCTCCCCCACGATCCTTTACGCCATGTGGACATCCCTCGCCCTCACACTGGCGCTGACGGTCACCCCCACGCCCGCCGACGACCTCACCTGGAGCCCCTGCCCCGGCGACAAGGTCGGCATGGAGTGCGCCGACCTCAAGGTGCCCGTCGACTGGAGCAAACCCGCCGGGCGCACCATCACCCTGAAGCTGGGCCGCCTCAAGTCGACCGGCCGGGCCGAGGGCTCCGCCCTGATCGCGTACGGCGGGCCGGGCGGCCCCGGCATCGCCCTGACCCAGCAGACCGCCGCCACCTGGGCGAACCTGCGCAAGCGCATGCACGTCGTCACCTGGGACACCCGCGGCTACGGCGAGCAGTTCCGCGGCCTCAGCACCGGCCTGCCCTGCACGTGGACCAGAATCCCGATCGCCGCCTTCCCCGAGGACGACGCGGAGTTCGGCCGCCTGCACGACACCAACCGGGGCTACGCCGAGCCGTGCCGGAGCAAGGACCCCGAGCTGTTCGCCAACATGAGCTCCGCCGACCAGGCCCGCGACATGGAGGCCATCAGAAAGGCCCTGGGCGAGAGCCGCCTCAACTACTACGGCGCCTCCTACGCCGGCTTCTACGGCCAGGACTACGCCAGGCTGTTCCCCGGCAAGGTCAGGACCATCGCCCTGGACGGCACCTGGAACCACAGCACCGCCGACTGGCCCGCCGAAACGGACGCGATGGCCAGAACCAACGAGACCTTCGCGGGCCGCTACTTCACCTGGAAGGGCGCGGACTCCGCCCGCGAATGGCGCGCCTTGGTGGCGGCGGCCAACCGCAAGCCGATCCCGGCCAAGAAGGCGCCCGGAGTCGCCTACAACGGCACCGACCTGCAGGATCTGCTGCTGGGTCTGGTCCGCCGTGGCGGCCCCAGCACCTTCCCCGCCGTATCGGCCGCCATCAAATCCGCGGTGGCGGGCGACGCCTCCGGCTTCGTCCCCGAGCGCGGCCTGCGCTACCCCGACCAGTCCACCGGCGTCACCGAGTGCACGGACTGGCCCCGCTTCGCCAACCGGACCGAGATGGAGGCGAGCCTGCGCCGGTTGCGCAAGGTGGCGCCCAACCTCGGCGCCGCGGGCACCCTGGCCAGCGGGACACTGGGCTGCGTGGGCTGGCCGACCGGCGTCACCAATCCCCCCAGGCCGCTGCCCAAGGGGCTGCCTCCGTTGCTGGGGAGCGGGGCTTGGGGCGAGTCGGACGCGGTGAAGCGGGTGGTGGACCAGGTGCCGGGGAGCGCGGTGGTGCGCCACGAGGGTCCGGGGCACACGCTGTACATGTCCAACGCCTGCGCCCGCGACCACATCGACCGCTACCTCACCGAAGCCAAACTCCCCACCCAGCCAGACACCAGGTGCTAAGCCCTTACCTCTTGGCTCTGGCCGCCGGAGGGCTTCACCCACCAAACCCCGAACCCACAAGGGCCTGACCCCGCAGAGGGCTGACCCCGCAGGGGCGCTGACACGCAAGGGTTGACCCCCGAGGGCAGATGCCCAAGGGGTTGACCCGCAGAGGGCTGCCACGCCGAAGCCCTGGCCCGCGGCTTTCGCCGACCCCAGTGGCCTCCCGACCTCCGGCTCCCCTTCCTGCGCCACCCCGCAGCTCCCCGCCGCACGGTTCCTCCGGTCGGGTCAGGGGGTGGGGGTCCAGGTGGGGTTGCGGCCGAGGTAGCGAAGGAGGGTGGCCACGGCGTCGTCGTTGGCCTCGGCGTCCAGGGCGTCGGCGTACATGCCGTAGGCGCGGGGGCCTTCGACGATCTGGTGGGCCACGGGGAGGAGGTCGCGGGCCAGGTCGGCGGTCAGCGGGGAGGGGCGGCCGGTGGCCATGGCGATGTCCCAGGCGTGCACGGCGGCGTCCAGGGCGCAGGCGCCCACGGCCACCGGGGCGGGGAGCTTGAAGGGCGGGAGCGGGACGGGGACGTCCACAGCGTCCTCGGCCACCCCGGACCACGCCTGCTCGGCGGCTTCCAGGGCGGGCTCCAGGGTGTCCGCCACCGAGGCCGACAGGTTGCCGGAGGGGGCGAAGGGGTCCTCCTCGGGGCGGGGGCCGCCGGTCAGGAAGCTGGCGTAACCGAGCTGGTCGCCGGAGGCGTGCTGGAGGACTTGGGTGACGTTCCAGTCCGCGCAGGGGGTGGGGAGCTGCCAGCCGTTGTCGGGGACGCCGGCGACGGCCTGGCGGAGGGCGGTGTGGGCCTGGGCGAGGATGTTCCACTCGGTCATGGGAGGCGCCTTTCGCTGTCGTTCGATGACTCCACTATATCAGAACGGAATGCTCTATTCCATACTTTCAGCTGATGAAGAGTGTAGCCGCCGGAGGCCTGCTTGAAGAGGTACTCAGAACGCTCGTACGACAGGCGGCCCCGGCCCGTCTCCGGGCACAGGTCGGCGGGCTTCGGCCTGCGGGCCGGCGCGGGTCTGCGGTCGGCCAGGAAGACCGGGCCTCTCGACCGGCCTGCCAGGAGATCGGGCAGGAGTTCGGCGGTGCCGTAGCCCCAGGTGATCCACGTCGGACCCACGTGGGCGCGGCGCGCTTCCAGGTCCAGGTCCTCGACGTTGAGCGACAGCACGGTCTTCGCGCCGGCGCCGGACTCGTAGATGAGATGCCACAGGGTCCGCTCGCGTAGGGACGGGTGGCGCCAGAGGGCCTGCAGGGCGGGGCCGTCCATGGCTGGGCGCCGTTCGCGGCTCTCCGTTCTGCGCTCCAGGTCGGTGGAGAGGTCGGGGATGGCAGCCCATGCCGAGAATGAGCGTACGGCGGCGCGGTGCCGGTTCCAGGTCTTGGGCGCGGCCGTACCCCAGGCGAGCGCGAACACCCTGGCCACCTTCGCGCCGTCCACCGCACCCAGCGGCGTACGCGGCCCCAGGTCCAGCCGGAGCCTGCGCAACGTCTGCCCATAGGACCGCAACGTCTCGGCCCCCAGATCCGCCCGCGCCAGAAACCCCTCCACCGCCTCCCCCAACAACCTTGCCTCACCTCCAACAACCCCGGACGGGGCGTGGGGCGCGGTGGTGCTGTCGGGTCGGGGCAGGGCTTGAGGCGCGGCGGTGTCGGGCGCAGTGACACCGTGCGACCTGGTCGTGCCGCCGGGCGCGGCCGTGGTCTTGGGCGTAGCCGTGGTCTTGGGCGTAGCCGTGGTCGCGGTCTTGGCGGTGGTCGCGGTCGCGGGGGCGAGGGCTGAGTGCGGCCCGGCAGTGTCGGGCTGTGGGGTGGTTGGCGCGTGTGGGGTGGTGGGTGGGTGTGGGGTGGTTGGCGCGTGTGGGGTGGTGGGTGGGTGTGGGGTGGTGGCGCGTTTGAGGAGGAAGGTGCGTTCTGCGGCGTTGCGGGTCAGGGCGGCGGCGCGTTCGAACTGGGTGCCGGCCTCCTCGTGACGCCCCAACCGGGCCAGCAAGTCGCCGTGCACCACCGACAGCGGGTGGTAGTCCTTCAGGGCCGGGTCCCTGGTCAGCTCGTCGATCAGGGCCAGTCCCGCCTCCGGCCCCTCGGCCATGCCCACCGCCACGGCGCGGTTGAGCTGGACGACCGGGGAAGGCATCAAGCGGGCCAAAGCCCCATACAGTGCGGCGATCTGGGGCCAGTTGGTCTCGGCGGCGCTCTCGGCCTGGGCGTGGGAGACTGCGATGGCGGCCTGCAGGACGTAGGGACCCAGGGGGCCGCCGGACTGGCGGGCACGCAGCATCGAGGCGAAGCCGCGATTGATCAGGTCCCGGTCCCAGAGGCTACGGTCCTGCTCGTGGAGCTGGACGGGTTCGCCGGACGGGCCGGTGCGGGCGGCGGAACGCGACTGCTGGATCTCCATCAGCGCGACGAGACCGTGCACCTCGGCCTCACCGGGGGCCAGGCCGGCCAGCAGGCGTCCCAGGCGGAGGGCTTCCAGGGCGAGGGCGGGGCGGGTCAGGTCGTCGCCGGCCGTGGCGGAGTAGCCCTCGTTGAAGATCAGGTAGAGGACCTCCAGGACGGAGGCCAGGCGGGTGGCGAGTTCGGGGCCGGGCGGGAGTTCGAAGGGGATCTGCTCGTCGGCCAGCGTGCGCTTGGCCTTGGCGATGCGCTGGGCGACGGTCTGCTCGGGGACGAGGAAGGCGCGCGCGATCTCCTGGGAGGTCAGGCCGCCGAGCAGGCGCAAGGTCAGCGCCGCCCGTTCCTCGGTGGGCAGGACCGGATGGCTCGAAATGAACATCAGGCGCAGAACATCATCATCCAGCCCCGACGCCCCGGACAGCTCCGCATCGCGACCGGCGCCGGCGTCTCGGTCTTCGTCCGCGTCCCGGCCGGCCTCCTGCTCCAGCGTGCGGGCGATCTCGGCGTGTTTGCGCTCCTGCCGTTCGCCACGCCGCAGGTGGTCGACGGCACGCCGCTTGGCGGCCGTCATGAGCCAAGCCCCAGGATTGTCGGGTACGCCCTGGTCCGGCCACTGCTCCAAGGCGGCGACCAGTGCGTCTTGGGCGAGTTCCTCGGCCAGGCCCACGTCCCGGACCATCCGCGTCAGGCCGGCGATGATCCGTGCGGACTCGGCCTTCCAGACGTCGCTGACCGCGGCTGCGGCCGTCACCCGTAGATCAGCTGCATCCTGCCCTCACCATCCCCGATGATCGCGAAGAAACGCCGGGAGAGCTCCAGCGCCTCCTCCCGGGAGCCGACCTCGATCAGCGCGAACCCGCCCGCCATCTCCTTGGCCTCGGCGAACGGACCGTCCATGACGGTGATCTCGCCGCCGACCGACTTGATCAGGGTGCCGCCCAGCTCCATGCCGCCGGTGGCGATCAGAGCGCCCGCCTCCGTCAGCTCCTGGATGAACTTGCCCATCTCCATCTGAAGCGTCTCATCAGCCCTCGGCTGGCCCACGGTCGTCAGCAAAAACCTCATGCCGCACACCTTAGCGTTCCCTGTCACATGCCCCGGGCGACGCGTAGGCAGAAGACACCGAAAGGACCAGAGACATGACCACCACCACCGTCACCGGCCCCGTCACCACCCGTACGCTGCTGGCCGCCGCCGCGCTCGCCGCGCCGGTCTGGGTGGTGGTCTCCCTGGCCCAGGCGTTCACCCGCGCGGGCTTCGACCTCACCCGCCACCCTCTCAGCCAACTGGCCACCGGCGAACTCGGCTGGATCCAGATCGCCACCTTCGTCACGGTCGGCGTGCTGTTCATCGCCGGCGCGACCGGCCTGCGACGCGCGCTGCACGGCCAGCCGGGCGGCATCTGGACGCCCCGCCTGATCCGCATCGTAGGCGTCGGGATGATCGCCGCCGGAGCCTTCACCATGGACGCCGCCGACGGCTTCCCCGTCGGCACCCCGGCGGGCCCTCCGGCCGGGATGAGCTGGCACGCGATCGCCCACATGGCTGCCGGATCGATCACCTTCCTCGCACTGGCCGCCGCCGGTTTCGTCCTGGGCCGCCACTTCACCCGCACCGGCGACCGTACCTCCGCGATCATCTCCCGCGCAGCCGGCGTGGCCGTCATCCTGGGCAACGGCTGGACGATGAGCGGCGGCCGCATGGGCTCGCTCACCCTGGCGATCGGGGTGTCGCTCGCACTGGCCTGGGTCTCCACGGTCGCCTACCGCCTGCGCAACCGCCCCTGACCCATCAGCGTGTACGGCACAGCGTTCGCACCCCACCACCCAAGCCCCGCTCCGGAACCCGGAGCGGGGCTCACCCGTATCAGCCACCACCCGCTCGCGGGGCGACGGGATAAGCCGGAGAGCCCCCAACCACCCAGAGGCCGGACAACCAGGACCCGAGACCCGAACCCGGATGCCCGAAACCCCCAACCCGGAAGACCGACACCGGGTAGCCGGAGACCCGGGGAGCCCTGGGCCGGGGGCCGGAGGGCCGGAGGGCCGGGAGCCCGAGCGGTGGGGCGGGGGCCGGGGGCCGGAGGGCCGGGAGCCCGAGCGGTGGGGCGGGTGGCCTGAGGCTCGGAAACCCGACGAGACGGGCCCCACGGGCCGGGGCTGGGGGCTGGGCTGGGCTGGGGGCTGGGGGGCTGGGCTGGGGGCTGGGGGGTTGGGGTGGGGGTTGGGGTTGGGGTGGGGGTTGGGGTGGGGGTGGGGGTGGGGGTGGGGGTTAGCGGGGGGCGGGGGTGCCGTGCCAGCTGGACCACAAGGCCGCGTAAGAGCCGCCCTGTGCCACCAGTTCGTCATGGCTGCCCAGCTCACTGATCGTCCCGTCCTCCACCACCGCGACCCGGTCGGCGTCGTGGGCCGTGTACAGGCGGTGGGCGATGGCGATGACGGTCCGTCCCTCCAGGACGGCGGCCAGCGAGCGTTCCAGGTTTCTGGCCGCTCGCGGGTCGATGAGGGAGGTCGCCTCGTCGAGTACCAGCGTGTGCGGGTCGGCCAGCACGAGGCGGGCCAGTGCGAGCTGTTGCGCCTGGGCGGGGGAGACGGCGAGGCCGCCGGAGCCGACTTCCGTGTCGAGGCCGTCGTCCAGGGCCAGCGCCCAGTCGAGGGCGTCGACGGCCGCCAGCGCCTGCCGTACCCGATCGTCGGTGGCGTCGGGACGGGCGATGAGCAGGTTGTCGCGGAGCGTGCCCTTGAAGACGTGGTGTTCCTGGGTGACGAGGGCGACGTGGCCGCGCAGGTCGTCCAGGGGGAGGTCGACCAGCGGGACGTCGCCGACGGTCACGGCGCCGGTGCGCGGGCCGTGGATCCCGGCCAGCAATCTGCCGAGCGTCGACTTGCCGGCGCCGGACGGGCCGACCATGGCCAGGCGTTCGCCGGGCGCGACGGTCAGCGAGACGCCGTGGAGGACGTCCCGACCGGCCCGGTAGGCGTAGCGGACGTCGTCGGCCTTCAGGTGTTCGCCGGAGGGGCGGGCGCCGGTGGCGGTGCGGTCGTCGGGCACGTTCGCCACGCCCAGCAGGCGGGACATGGCGGCGCCGCCGACCTGGAGCTCGTCGATCCACATGAGGAAGCGGTCGAGCGGGTCGATGAGCTGCTGCGCGTAGAGGGTGGCGGCGGTTACCTGGGCGAGCGTGACCCAGTCGTTGATGTAGAAGAGGCCGCCGATCAGCAGGCTGATGACGACGGGCAGCACGTAGCCGAGCTCCACGGCGGGGAACCAGACCGTGCGCAGCCCGAGGGTGTAGCGCTCGGCGGCGTAGGAGGCGGTGATGTCCCGGTCGGTACGGTCGGCGCGCCGGCGCTGCAGGCCCAGAGCCTCCACGGCACGGGCGCCTTCCACGGTCTCGGCCAGGCCCTCGGTCATGTCGGCGTAGGCCGCGTTCTCGCGCAGGTAACCGTCACGCGCCCGCCGCAGGTACCAGCGGGTGGCGATCCACAGGATGGGCGCGGCGATCAGCATGGGCAGCGTGAGCAGCGGGCTGACCAGCAGCAGCGCGCCGACGGTGATGGTGAAGGTGACGACCGCGATCAGTGTCTCCGGTACGGCGTGCCGCACCGTCCTGGACAGCGAGTCGACGTCCCGCGACGTACGGGTGATCAGGTCACCGGAGCCCGCCCGCTCGACGGTGGACAGCGGCAGCCCGAGCACCCGGTCGACGAACTCCTCGCGCAGTTCCGCCAGCACCCGCTCGCCCAGCCGGGAGGAGGCGAGCACGGCGAAACGTACCAGCAACGCCTGCATGAGCAGGAAGCCGCCGATGGCCAGGCCGACGAACCACACGTTGACCCGGGCGCCGTCCTGTACATCCTGGACCAGGTTGCCGAGCTGCCACGGCACGGCCAGACCCGACACGGCGGCCAGCCCGTGCAGCGCGAGCGCGACAGAGAGCTGACGCGGGTATTTGAGCGTCAGCCGGCGAGCGTAGGCACGAACCTGCTTCTGATCGGCAACCGGCAGGATTTCCCTGCTCATTTGTCGTTCACCACTCCTCACTCACTCCGCGGAGTGCCTCGTACCTCGGCCCTCCACTCCGCTCGCTGCGTCGGGTTCGCTCACTGCTCATAGGTCGCTCACCACTCCTCACTCACTCCGCGGAGTGCCTCGTACCTCGGCCCTCCACTCCGTTCGCTGCGTCGGGTTCGCTCCGCAGCCATGTTCAGTCCTCTCCTCTCGTGACGGTCGCCGAGTAGGCGCTGGACGTGGCGAGCAGTTCGCGGTGCGGGCCTTCGGCGTGGACGCGGCCGTCCTCCAGGTAGACGACGTGCTCGGTGCGGTCGAGCACGAGCGGGCTGGTGGTGCAGATCAGCGTGGTCTTGCCGGCGCGTGCCTTGGCGAGCCGTTCGGCGATGCGGGCCTCGCTGTGGGCGTCGACGGCGCTGGTGGGTTCGACGAGGATGAGCACCTCGGGGTCGGCCACCAGGGCGCGGGCCAGGCGCAGCCGCTGCTGCTGGCCGCCGGAGAACTCGCGGCCGCTCTCGGCGACCACGGTGTCGAGGCCTTCGGGCAGCGCGTCCACGATGTCCTCGGCGCAGGCGGCCCGCAGCGCGTGGCGTACCTCGTCGATGGAGGCGTTGCCGCGCACGTCGAGCTCGTCGCGCAGGCGGCCGGAGAACAGGCGGGCGGCGTTGTCGGCGACCAGGATGCGCTCGCGGACCTCGGGGATCGGCAGCTCGGCCAGGTCGACGCCGCCGAAGGTGACGTCGCCGTGGGCGTAGCGGCCGAGGCGGTCGGCGACCTCGATGGCCTGTTCGGGCGTGGGGGCGGCCAGCGCGGTCATGGTGCCGGGCTGGAGGGTGACACCGCTGTAGGAGTCGCGCAGGACGCCGCCCTCGGAGGTACCGGTGCCGCCGTCGACCTCGGGTTCCATCGACAGGATCCGGACCACGCGGCGCGCGGCCACGTGCCCCTTGGTCAGCTTGTCGGCGGCCTCGGTGAGGGTGCGCATGGGGCCGATGAGGAAGACGGCGTAGCCGTAGAAGGCGACGAGCTGTCCTGCGGTGATCTGGCCGCCGAGCGCGAAGGAGGCGCCGATGCCGGTGACGACGGCGATGAGCACGCCGGGCAGGAGGATCTGGGCGCCTTCGAGCAGCGACTCGATGCCGGCCACGCGGACGCCGGCGTGGCGTACGCGCTGCGACTCTTCCTGGTAGCGCCCGGAGAAGACCTGCTCGCCGCCGATGCCGCGCAGGACGCGCAGGCCGGAGACGATGTCGGCCGAGCGCGTGGACAGTTCGCCCTGCAGGTCGCGGTGGGCCTTCTGGCGTTTGTGCAGCGGCTTGAGCAGCGGGCCGACGGCGATGGCCATGAGCGGGACGCCGAAGAGCACGAGCAGGCCGAGCGGCAGGGAGGTGGAGATGAGGTAGATCGTGACGGTGACGATCGCCACGACCGAGCCGGTGCCGCGCAGCAGGATGTCCATCGAGCTGCCGATGTGCGCGATGTCGGAGTTGCCGACGCTGATGACCTCGCCGGTCGACAGCCGCTTGGGGAGCGTGGCGCCGAGGCGGGTGGCGTGGCGGGTGGTGAGCTGGACGGTGCGGTACGCGGCGGCCAGCCAGTTGTAGACGGCGAAGCGGTGGCGCATGATGCCGGCGAAGGCCTGCAGCAGGCCCAGCGCGAGCATCACCGCCGACCAGATCAGCAGCGCTCGGGTGTCCTTGGCGGTGACGGCGTCGACGCCCTTGCCGAGGACGGCGGGGACGAGCGCCTGTCCCAGCCACCAGAGGGTGGCGAAGCCGATGCCGATCGCGAGCGCGGTCTTCTGCCGCAGCGCGTTCCACAGCAGGTAGCGGAAGGGCGTGCGTATGTCAGGGGTGCCGGGATCGGCTTCAGGCAGGGAGCGCATAGCCTGACTAGGCTGTCAAAGCCGCCCTGACCAGGCAAATCATTTTCCGAACCCCCGGAGGGTGTAGAGCAGGGCCGTCAGCGCGGTCAGCGCGAGGAGCAGGTAGCCGATCGTGTACGCGCCGGTCGCGGTGTAGACAGCGCCCATGACCAGCGGCGGGAAGTATCCGCCGAGCCCTCCGGCGGCGCCCACGAGGCCGGTGACGGTGCCGACCCGTGAGGCCTCGACCAGCTTGGCGACGAGCGCGAAGACGCCGCCGGCGCCGAGGCCGAGAAAGAAGGCCATGAGCACGAAGCTGACCCCGGCGGGGATCTCCAGCGGCGGGTTGAAGGCGAGGACGACGGCCATGGCGACGGCGCCGGCGAAGGAGATCGTCAGCACCCTGATCGGGCCGATCCGGTCGGAGGAGATGCCGCCGAGGGGGCGGGCGATCACGGCGGCGATGGAGAACCCGGCGGTACGCAGGCCCGCCTCGGTCTGGGCGAACTCGTAGACGTTCTGCAGCAGCGTGGGCAGGTAGGTGGAGAACGCGACGAAACCGCCGAACGCGACCGCGTACAGGAAGGCGCACTGCCACGTGGCCTTGATCTTCATCGCGTCCTTCATGCGGGGCAGCGCGGGCTCGGTGCTGGGCTGCCAGGCGGGCGAGTTGCGGCTGGCGAGCAGCATGATCACGCCCATGACGGCGAGCGCGGCGCCCATGATCAGGTGTGTCGTGGAACGGCCCAGCGATTCGACCAGCCGTGGCGTGAAAAATGCGGACAAGGCGGTGCCGCCCATCCCGGCCCCGAACACGCCGGTGGCGAACCCGCGCCGCGCCGGCTCGTACCAGGAGTTGACGAACGGGATGCCGACCGCGAACGAGGTGCCCGGGATGCCCAGCAGAAACCCCCACAACAGCAGCGAGCCGTAGGAGTTCGACCAGCCCACGAACAGGACCGGCACGATCGAGACGAAGCAGATGATCGCGAACATCAGCCGCCCGCCGAACTTGTCGGCCAGCATCCCGACCGGGATCCGCCCCAGCGACCCGACCAGCACGGGGATCGCGACCAGCATCGACGTCTCGGTCGGCGACAGGTGCAGTGCCTTGCTGTAGCTGCCGGACAGCGGGCCGATGAGGTTCCACGCCCAGAAGGTGATGGTGAAGGCCGCCGTCGCCAGCACAAGATTTCGCACACGCATGCACCCTGTGTAACAGGTCACTACAGAGTGTGATGAAGTGGGGGTATGAGTGAGGCGGAGGACATCCTCCTGAAGACCGGCCGGTTCTTCCGCAGATCGGTCACGGGCCAGGACCTGCGGACCGTCTACCTGTCCGGCGGCCGGGAGGGCGACGCCTTCTACCGCGACCGGTGGAGCCACGACAAGGTGGTCCGCTCGACGCACGGCGTGAACTGCACGGGCTCGTGCTCGTGGAAGGTCTACGTCAAGGACGGCATCATCACCTGGGAGACCCAGCAGACCGACTACCCGAGCGTCGGCCCCGACCGCCCCGAGTACGAGCCGCGCGGCTGCCCGCGCGGCGCCGCCTTCTCCTGGTACACCTACTCGCCGACGCGGATCCGCTACCCGTACGCGCGGGGCGTCCTGGTCAGGATGTACGGCGAAGCCCGCGGCAGCGGCCTCGACCCGGTAGCCGCCTGGGCCGAAATCACGACAAATCCGGAAAAGCGGGAGACCTACCAACGCGCCCGCGGCCAAGGCGGCCTCGTCAGGATCACCTGGGACCTCGCCACCGAGATGATCGCCGCCGCCCACGTCCACACCATCGCGACCTACGGCCCCGACCGTGTGGCCGGCTTCTCCCCCATCCCCGCCATGTCCATGGTCAGTCACGCGATCGGCGCCCGGTTCGTCTCGCTGATCGGCGGGACCATGCTCAGCTTCTACGACTGGTACGCCGACCTGCCGGTCGCCTCCCCCCAGGTCTTCGGCGACCAGACCGACGTACCCGAGTCGGCCGACTGGTGGGACGCGGCGTACCTGATGCTGTGGGGCGCCAACGTCCCGGTCACCCGCACGCCCGACGCCCACTGGATGGCCGAGGCCCGCTACCGGGGCCAGAAGGTGGTGGTGGTCGCCCCCGACTACAACGACGCGGCCAAGTTCGCCGACGAGTTCCTGGCGGTGAACCCGGGCACGGACGGCGCGCTGGCCATGGCGATGGGCCACGTGCTGCTGAGGGAGTGCTTCGTCGAACGGCAGGTGCCGTACTTCACCGAGTACGTCAGCCGGTTCACCGACCTGCCCTTCCTCGTCACGCTGACCGAACGCGACGGCCGCCACGTGCCGGACAAGTTTCTGACCGCCGCCGACCTGGGCTCGCAGGAGGAGTCGGCGGAGTGGAAGACCGTCTTCCTGGGCGCGGACGGCGAGCCGGTCGTGCCCAACGGCTCGGTCGGCTTCCGGTGGGGCGAGCGCGGAAAGGGCCGCTGGAACCTCAAGCTCGACACCGAGCCCCTGCTCACGCTGTACGGCGCGGAGCCGGTTGAGATTACTCTGCCCCGCTTCGACGGCGGCGGCCCGCTGACCCGCGGCGTCCCGGCCAGGCGGATCGGCGGGCACCTGGTCACGACCGTCTTCGACCTCATGCTGGCCCAGTACGGCGTGCACCGGCGCGGGCTGCCGGGCCGCTGGCCCCACGGGTACGGCGACGCGTCGGAGCCGTACACACCGGCCTGGCAGGAGCCCATCACGAAGGTCCCGGCGGCCCGCGCGATCAAGATCGTGAGGGAGTTCGCCACGACGGCCGAGCAGACCCGCGGCCGCTGCATGATCATCCTGGGCGCGGGGACCACCCAGTGGTTTCACGGCGACACGATCTACCGGGCCTTCCTGGCGCTGCTGATGCTGACCGGCTGCCAGGGACGCAACGGCGGCGGCTGGGCGCACTACGTGGGCCAGGAGAAGTGCCGCCCGCAGACCGGATGGGCGCAGCTGGCCGGCGGCCTGGACTGGTCGCGCCCGCCCCGGCAGACGCCGGGCACGCCGTTCTGGTACCTGCACACCGACCAGTGGCGCTACGACCGCTTCGACGCCGGCGATCTGAGCTCCCCGATCGGCCCCGGGGCCTTCCGCGGCAGGCACACCGCCGACCTGGTGGCCGAGGCGGTCAGGAACGGCTGGATGCCGATGGCGCCCGCCTTCGACCGCAACCCGCTGGAGCTGGGCGACGCGGCGGACCCGGTCGCGAACGCCCAGGAGGAGCTCGCCAACGGCACCCTGCGCTACGCCGCCGAGGACCCGGACGACCCGCGCAACTGGCCGCGGGTGCTGACGCTCTGGCGCTCCAACCTGCTGGGGTCGAGCGCCAAGGGCAACGAGTACTTCCTGCACCATCTGCTCGGCGCGCGCTCGAACCTGCCGGGGCCCGACGAGCAGGCGCCGCGGGGCAAGCTGGACCTGCTGCTGACGCTGGACTTCAGGATGACGTCCTCGACGTTGTTCTCCGACATCGTGCTGCCCGCGGCGACCTGGTACGAGAAGCACGACCTGTCCTCGACGGACATGCACCCGTTCGTGCACGCGTTCAACCCGGCCATCACGCCGCCGTGGGAGACCAAGAGCGACTTCCACGCCTTCCACGCGATCGCCAGGGCCTTCAGCGCCATGGCCAAGGACCGGCTCGGGGTCAGGAAGGACGTCGTGGCGCTGCCGTACCAGCACGACACGCCCGGCGAGATCGCCCAGCCGGGCGGGCGCGCGCCCGCCCGCGTCACGCCCAACCTGGTGGTGGTCGAGCGCGACTACGGCGCGGTCGCCGAGAAGATGGCGGCGCTCGGCCCGCTGGCCGAGCGCAAGGGGCTGCCGGTGAAGGGCGTGGTGTTCATGCCCGACGAGGAGGTGGTCTGGCTCGGCGAGCGGTGCGGGCTGGTGCCGCGTGGCGTCGCCAAGGGACGGCCGATGCTCGACACCGAGGCCAAGGCGTGCGAGGCGATCCTGGCGCTGTCGGGGGTCAGCAACGGGCGGCTGGCCGCCCAGGGCTTCGGGCAGCTCGCCGAGCGGACCGGCACCGACTTCGGCGAGCTCGTCCACCGCGACCACCGCATCGTCTTCGCCGACACCCAGGCCAGGCCCACGCACGTGGCCTCCAGCCCGGAGTGGTCGGGCAAGGAGTCGCACGACCGCCGCTACTCCCCCTTCACCATCAACGTCGAGCACCACAAGCCGTGGCACACGCTGACCGGCCGGATGCACTTCTTCCTCGACCACGACTGGATGCACGAGTACGGCGAGGCCCTGCCGGTCTACCGGCCGCCGCTGGACATGACCGCCCTGTTCGGCGAGGGGAGCGCGGACATGCTGGTGGTGCGGTATCTGACGCCGCACTCGAAGTGGTCCATCCACTCCGAGTACCAGGACAACCTGCTCATGCTGTCGCTCTCACGCGGCGGTCCGGTGATCTGGATGTCGGTCCAGGACGCCGCGAAGATCGGCGCCGCCGACAACGACTGGATCGAGGCCACCAACCGCAACGGCGTGGTCGTGGCCAGGGCGATCGTCTCCCACCGGATGCCCGAGGGCACGGTCTACATGCACCACGCCCAGGACCGGGTGATCGACGTGCCGAAGTCGGAGGCGACCGGACGGCGCGGCGGCATCCACAACGCGCTCACCCGCGTGCTGATCAAACCCACCCACATGATCGGCGGGTACGCCCAGCTCTCGTACGCCTTCAACTACCTCGGCCCGACCGGCAACCAGCGCGACGAGATCACCGTGATCAGGAGGCGCTCACAGGAGGTGACGTACTGATGGAGCGAACCCGACGCACCGAACGGAGTGGAGGTCCGAGGTACGAGGAGCTCCGCGGAGAGAGGGAGGAGAGGTGAGCGACCAATGAGCCCGCGCGTTATGGCTCAGCTCGCGATGGTGATGAACCTCGACAAGTGCATCGGCTGCCACACCTGCTCGGTCACCTGCAAGCAGACGTGGACCAACCGGGCGGGGGTCGAGTACGCCTGGTTCAACAACGTCGAGACCCGCCCCGGCCAGGGCTATCCGCGCGGCTATGAGGACCAGGACCGGTGGCGCGGCGGCTGGGAGGTGGACAACAAGGGCCGGCTGCGGCTGCGGGCGGGCGGCCGGCTACGCAAGCTCCTCGGCATCTTCGCCAACCCGCTCATGCCGAACATCCAGGACTACTACGAACCCTGGACCTACGACTACGAGAACCTCACCCGCGCCCCGCTCGGCGACGACATCCCGGTCGCGCCGCCGCGCTCGCTGATCAGCGGCGAACCCATGGCGATCCGCTGGAGCGCCAACTGGGACGACAATCTCGGCGGCGACCCGTCGGAAGACCCGATCCTGCGCAGGGTCGGCGACCAGGTGAAGCTGGAGTTCGAGCAGGCGTTCATGTTCTACCTGCCGCGCATCTGCGAGCACTGCCTGAACCCGTCCTGCGTCGCCTCCTGCCCCTCCGGCGCCCTCTACAAGCGCGAGGAGGACGGCATCGTCCTGGTGGACCAGGACCGCTGCAGGGGCTGGCGGATGTGCGTGACCGGCTGCCCGTACAAGAAGATCTACTTCAACCACCGCACCGGCAAGGCCGAGAAGTGCACGTTCTGCTACCCCAGGGTGGAGGTCGGGCTGCCGACCGTGTGCTCGGAGACGTGCGTCGGCCGCCTGCGCTACCTGGGCGTCATGCTCTACGACGCCGACCGGGTGGGCGAGGTGGCGAGCATCACCGACGACAAGGAGCTGTACGAGGCGCAGCTGTCGCTCTTCGTCGACCCTGACGACCCGGCCGTTGCCGCCTCCGGGCTGCCCGACGACTGGATCGAGGCGGCCCGCCGCTCGCCCGTGCACGACCTGATCATGCGATACCGGGTCGCGCTGCCGCTGCACCCGGAGTACCGCACGCTGCCGATGGTCTGGTACGTGCCGCCGCTTTCGCCCGTCGTGGACGCGCTGGCCGGCTCCGGGCACGACGGCGAGGACGCCGGCAACCTGTTCGCCGCCGTCGAGGCGCTGCGCATCCCGGTGGAGTACCTGGCCGAGCTGTTCACCGCCGGCGACCCGGTGCCGGTGACGGCGGCGCTGCGGCGGCTGGCGGCCATGCGCTCGTACATGCGCGCCGTCAACCTGGGCGAGGAGCCCGAGCTGCCGCACTCGGGGCTGTCGGCCGAGGACATCCACGACATGTACCGGCTACTGGCCCTGGCCCGCTACGACGAGCGCTACGTCATCCCGTCCGCCTACTCCAAGACGCCCGGGGCCGTGGAGGAGATCGGCTGCAGCCTCGACTACGACGGCGGGCCCGGGATGGCGGGGCCGTTCGGGGAGGGCTCGGGCCGGCCGGTGCCGGTGTCGATCGAGAGCTTCCACGGGCTGAAGCAGCGCCAGACCGGCGAGGAGACCACTCGCGAGCGGGTCAACCTCCTCAACTGGGACGGCAGGGGCAAACCCGCCGGCCTGTTCCCGCCGAAGAGGGGCGAGGCATCATGAACAAGGCTGTGACCTGGCAGGCCGCCGCACACCTGCTGGCCTACCCCGACGAGCGGTTCTGGGGACGGCTGCCGCTGATCGAGCGGGCCGCCGCGCCGTACTTCCCCGGGTTCGCCGCCGCCATTCACGCCATGGGGCCGGGCGAGCTGGCCGCGCACTACGTCGACATGTTCGACCTCAAACGGCGCTGCTGCCTCTATCTCACCTATTACGCCGACGGCGACACACGGCGGCGCGGCGAGTCGCTGGCCGCGCTCAAGGGGCGCTACCGGGCCGCCGGGTGGGAGCTGATGGACGACGAGCTGCCGGACTTCCTGCCGGTGATGCTGGAGTTCGCCGCCCTGGACGCCGCCGGGGCCGCGCTGCTGGCCGAGCACCGGGTGGGGATCGAGCTGCTGCGTTCGGCGCTGGACGGGTACGGCTCGCCGTACACGATCGTGCTGGACGGCGTGCGCGGCGCCCTGCCGGAGCCGACCGCGGAACAGCGGGCGGCGGCGGCCCGGCTGGCGCAGGACGGCCCGCCCGCCGAGTCCGTGGGGGTGTACCGGTGAACTACGGCGAGACGTTCTTCTGGGTGATCGCGCCCTACGTGACGCTGGTGGTCCTGATCGGCGGGCTGCTCTGGCGCTACCGCTACGACAAGTTCGGCTGGACGACCCGCTCGTCGCAGCTCTACGAGTCGCGCCTGCTGCGGATCGCCTCGCCGCTGTTCCACTACGGGCTGGTGTTCGTGATCGCCGGGCATGTGATCGGCCTGTTCGTCCCGGCCTCGTGGACGGAGGCGATCGGCCTGTCCGACCACGCCTACCACCTGCTGGCCCGCGTCTTCGGCGGCCTCGCCGGCCTGGCCGTGCTCACCGGGCTGGCCCTGCTCATCTACCGCAGGCGGCGCAACGGCCCGGTCTTCCGCGCCACTACCGTCAACGACAAGGTCATGTACGTCGCGCTCGCGCTGGCCGTGGTGGCCGGGCTGGTGGCCACGCTGACCGGGGCGGAGTACCGCGACTCGGTCTCGCCGTGGTTCCGCAGCGTCTTCGTGTTCCGTCCGGACGCCGAGGCGATGGCCGAGGCGACCATCTTCTTCAAGCTGCACGTCATCGCCGGGATGGTGATGATCGGGCTGTTCCCGTTCACCCGTCTCGTGCACGCGCTGTCGGCACCCGTCGGGTACTTGTTCCGCCCATACATCGTCTACCGGAGCCGACTACGCCAGAATCAATCCCTGTGAGGCATGGCTACACCAACAGCACCTTCGGCGACGGCGCTCTGGTCGTGAAGTGTTATCTGGGTCCGGGCGCCGCGGAACGGCTGGAAACCGAGCGGAAGATGTTGCGCCGCCTGCGCGGCCGGGTGCCCGTGCCCGCCGTGCAGGCGGTCAGCGACACCAGCCTGACCACCCGGTTCGTCGCGGGCATCCATGGTCAGGATCTCCTCGACGAAGGGCTGGCCAAGGAGGTCATGACCGCCTGCGGGCGGACGCTGGCCGCCATCCACGCCATGCCCGCGGCCCGGGGCCGCGTCCTGGTCCACGGCGACTACGGCCCCAACAACCTGATCATCGATCCGATGACGCACGAGACCGCGGCGGTGCTCGACTGGGAGTGGGCCCACCGCGGCGAACCGGTCGAGGACCTGGCGTGGTGTGAGTGGATCATCAGGACCCACCATCCCGAGCACGAGCAGGCGCTGCCGTACTTCTTCGAGGCCTACGGCGGGCCGGTGCCCGAGTGGCCGGAGCGGCACGCGGCGATGCTGGAGCGCTGCCGCGCGCTGCTGGCCTTCGCCGCCGAATGGGGGCCGGAGGGCGAGGAGCTCTGGCGGGAGCGGGTCGCGGCGACGGCCGCCTTCACCGGCTGAGCGCGGAGATCTTCTCCCGAGCCAGGCGGACGCCCCTGGCGTGCTTCCAGCCGATGGCCGCGGTCACCTCGTCGCCGTTCTCCGCCAGAGCGACCCAGCGGTCGGCGCCGGGTTCGCCCTCGATCCACCGGATCCGGTCGTCTTGGCCGATCCGGCCGTGGATCTGGAGCTTCACGTCGTACTGGTCGGTCCAGAAGTAGGGGATCGAGGAGAACGGCCGCTCGTCGCCGAGGATGTTGCCCGCGACGGCCAGGGCCTGTTCCGTGGCGTTCGTCCGGCTCTCCACGCGGCCCGTCGGGAAGCGGGCCACGTCGCCGACCGCGTAGACGCCGGGGGCCACCTCACCGTAGGCGTCGCAGGTGACGCCGTCGCTCAGGTCCAGGCCGCTGCCGGTGAGCCAGCCGGTGGCCGGAACCGCGCCCGCGGTGACGATCACCAGGTCGGCGGGGATCTTCTCGCCTCCGGTCAGTTCCAGGCCGTCGGTGCGGCCGGCCGTACCAGTGAAGGCGTTGACCTCGGTGCCGACCCGCACGTCCACGCCGTGCCGGCGGTGTGTGCGCGCGACGAGCGCGCCGAGCCTGGCGCCCAGGTGGCGGGCCATGAGGACCGACGCGGGCTCGACCAGCGTCACCTCCAGGCCGAGCGTGCGCGCGGCGGCGGCGACCTCGCACCCCAGCACGCCCGCGCCGACCACCGCCACCCGCCCGGCGTCCTTCAGCTCCCCGCGCAGCGCGAGCGCGTCGTCGAGCGTGCGCAAGGTGTGCAGCCCGTCCAGGACGGGCTGGCCGGGCAGCCGCCGCGGCCTCAGCCCGGTCGCGATCACCAACCGGTCGTACGGCAGCCGCCGCCCGTCGTCCAGCCCCACCACCCGTTCACCCCGATCCAGGTGTACGGCCCGCCGCCCGAGCACCCACTCCACGTCCAGCCCGTCGAACGCGTCCCGGCCGAGCAACCGGGTGCGCTCGGCCGGCCAGGACTCGGTGAGGACCTGTTTGGACAGCGGCGGACGATCATAGGGCAGGTGGCGCTCCTCCCCCACGAGCGTGATCGTGCCGTCGAACCCCCTGCGCCGCAGCACCTCGGCCACGGTCAGCCCACCGATCGAGGCGCCCACGATGACCACGTTCAATGCCGTCCCCCAACTAAGCGAACACTGTCGTCACAAAGTGTACATCGTGCACACAGGGGCGTGAAAAAGGCCGCACCCCCCTCCGGCGTGCGGCCTTCTCCCGGACCGCTACCTGCTGGCCTTCAGGTACTCGGTGTTCATCTGGGCGATGGTGTCCAGCGGGATCCCCTTCGGGCAGACCGCCGTGCACTCGCCGGTGTTGGTGCAGCCGCCGAAGCCCTCGGCGTCCATCTGGTCCACCATCGCCTTGGCGCGGCTGAGGCGCTCGGGCTGGCCCTGCGGGAGCAGCGACAGGTGGGTGATCTTCGCCGCGGTGAACAGCGACGCCGAGCCGTTCGGGCAGGCCGCCACGCAGGCGCCGCAGCCGATGCAGGTGGCGGCGTCGAAGGCGTCGTCGGCGTCCTCCTTGCGGACCGGGACCGCGTGCGCGTCCGGCGCGGAGCCGGCCGGGACCGAGACGAACCCGCCCGCCTGGATGATGCGGTCGAAGGCGCTGCGGTCCACGACCAGGTCCTTGATGACCGGGAAGGGAGCGGCCCGCCACGGCTCGATGGTGATCTCGGCGCCGTCCTCGAAGTGGCGCATGTGGAGCTGGCACGTCGTCGTGGCGCGCTGCTCGCCGTGGGCCACGCCGTTGATGACCATGCCGCACATGCCGCAGATGCCCTCGCGGCAGTCGTGGTCGAAGGCGATCGGGTCGTCGCCCTCCAGGATCAGCTTTTCGTTGACGACGTCGAGCATCTCCAGGAAGGACATGTCCGGGGAGACGTCCTTGGCCAGGTAGGTGACCATGCGCCCGGCGTCGTCCGGGCCGCTCTGCCGCCATACCTTGAGGGTGAGATCCATTTTACTTGTAGCTCCGCTGGCTCATCTTGACGTAGTCGTACTCGAGCGCTTCCTTGTGCAGCACCGGGCCGTCGGGGGTGCGCTCCCAGGCCGAGACGTGCGCGAAGTGGTCGTCGTCGCGCAGCGCCTCGCCGTCGGCGTCCTGCGACTCGGCGCGGAAGTGGCCGCCGCAGGACTCGGTGCGTACCAGCGCGTCCAGGCACATCAGCTCGGCCAGGTCGAAGAAGTCGGCCACCCGGCCGGCCTTCTCCAGCACCTGGTTGAGCTCCTCCGGCGTGCCGCTGACCTTGACGTTGCGCCAGAACTCCGCGCGCAGGGCCGGGATCAGGTCCAGGGCCTTGCGCAGCGACTCGTCGGTGCGCTCCATGCCGCAGTAGTCCCACATGATCTTGCCGAGCTCGCGGTGGAAGGAGTCCGGCGTGCGGGTGCCGTTGACGGCCATCAGGCGGTCGATCTTGGTGCGTACCTTGATCTCGGCCTCGGCGACGGCCTCCTCGTCGACCTCGCCGTACGGGCCGTTGGCCAGGTAGTCGCCCAGCGTGGTCGGCAGCACGAAGTAGCCGTCGGCCAGGCCCTGCATCAGCGCCGACGCGCCCAGGCGGTTGGCGCCGTGGTCGGAGAAGTTGGCCTCGCCGATCACGAACAGGCCCGGGACCGTGGACTGCAGGTCGTAGTCCACCCACAGGCCGCCCATCGTGTAGTGCACGGCGGGGTAGATGCGCATCGGCTGGGTGTAGGGGTCCTCGCCGGTGATGCGCTCGTACATCTCGAAGAGGTTGCCGTACTTCTTCTCGACGGCGTCGCGGCCGAGGCGGGCGATCGCGTCGCGGAAGTCGAGGTAGACGCCCAGGCCGCCGGGGCCGACGCCGCGGCCCTCGTCGCAGACGTTCTTGGCCGCGCGCGAGGCGATGTCACGCGGCACCAGGTTGCCGAAGGCCGGGTAGATGCGCTCCAGGTAGTAGTCGCGCTCCTCGTCCGGGATGTCGCCGGCGGCGCGCTGGTCGCCGGCGGCCACCGGTACCCACACCCGGCCGTCGTTGCGCAGGGACTCCGACATCAGCGTCAGCTTCGACTGGTACTCGCCGGAGACCGGGATGCAGGTCGGGTGGATCTGCGTGTAGCACGGGTTGGCGAAGTACGCGCCGCGCTCGTGTGCCCGCCAGATGGCCGTGGTGTTGCAGCCCTTGGCGTTGGTGGACAGGAAGAAGACGTTGCCGTAGCCGCCGGTGGCCAGCACGACCGCGTCGGCCGTGTGCCGCTCGATCTCGCCGGTGACCATGTCACGCACGATGATGCCGCGCGCCCGGCCGTCGGAGACGATCAGCTCCAGCATCTCGTGCCGGGTGAACATCTCGACGGTGCCGGCCTTCACCTGCCGCTCCAGCGCCTGGTAGGCGCCCAGCAGGAGCTGCTGGCCCGTCTGGCCGCGGGCGTAGAAGGTCCGCGAGACCTGCGCGCCGCCGAAGGAGCGGGTGTCGAGCAGGCCGCCGTACTCGCGGGCGAACGGCACGCCCTGGGCCACGGCCTGGTCGATGATGTTCACCGAAACCTCGGCCAGGCGGTAGACGTTCGACTCCCGGGCGCGGAAGTCTCCGCCCTTGACGGTGTCGTAGAAGAGCCGGTAGATCGAGTCGCCGTCGCCGCGGTAGTTCTTCGCCGCGTTGATGCCGCCCTGGGCGGCGATCGAGTGCGCCCGCCGGGGCGAGTCCTGGTAGCAGAACGACTTGACGTTGTAGCCCAGCTCGCCGAGGGTCGCGGCGGCCGAGCCGCCGGCCAGGCCGGTGCCGACCACGATGACGTTGAGCTTGCGCTTGTTGGCGGGGTTGACGAGCTTGGCGGCGAACTTCCGCTTGGCCCACCGCTCCTCGATGGGGCCTTCCGGGGCCTTGGCGTCCCGGAGGGCTTCGCCCTCGGTGTATTCGATCACTTGACTACTCCGAACATGATGGCCAGCGGCGGCGCGAGGAACCCGAGCACGAGCACGGCCGAGACCGCGAGCGCGCCCAGCTTCACCACCCGGCGGCGCTCTCCCTTGACCCAGCCCAGCGTCTGGAAGGCCGACCAGATGCCGTGGCGCAGGTGCAGGCCGACCAGGAGGATGGCGATCACGTAGATGGCCGTGACCCACCAGCGGCCGGGCTGGAAGCCCTCGATCATGCGGTCGGCGGGCGCGGAGTTGACCCCGGCGGGGTTGACCACGCCGAAGGTCAGGTCGAGCAGGTGCCAGACGATGTAGAGCGCGATGGTGACGCCGCCCCAGCGCATGATGTGCGTGGCGTACCCGGTGGCCTGCGACTTCTTGGCCACGTACTTCACCGGCCTGGCCTTGCGCGCGCGGCGGGTCAGCGTGATGGCCGCCCACAGGTGCAGGACCACGGCCACGAAGAGGGTGATCTCCAGCAGGGTCACCACGCCCCGGTACGGCAGGAACGGCTGCAGCAACGTCCGCAGCCAGTGCGCGTACTCGTTGAACGAATCCCGGCCGTAGAAGATCTTCAGGTTGCCCAGCATGTGCAGGGCGAGGAAGCCCACCATCACGGCGCCCGTGACGGCCATGATGACTTTCCTGCCGTTCGACGAGCTCAGGAACCCGCGGGACTTCTTGGGCGTTGGCGGAGCAGGGGTCTTCCCGGCTTCCGTCTTGGGGGGACTCACGGGCGCCGTCGCGGCCCCGCGCTCAATCGTGGCAGTCACATCTTGGAACGCTAGGTATCCAGGGATGATCCGTCCAAGTCATCATGGATCTGGTTTCCATAGCCAAGGGCTATGACCCTTGGTTTCGTACGGCTGCCGCAAATTCCACAAAGCACGCGTGCGAGCAAAATCACAGCCCGGCGATAGCCGTAAGCTATGGAGATCATGCAATTGCAGCAGCTCGCCTATTTCGTCGCGGTAGCCGAGACCAGGCACTTCACCCAGGCCGCCGAGAGCGTGCGCGTGGCCCAGCCGTCGCTGAGCAAGCAGATCAAGGCCCTGGAGACCGAACTCGGCGCGCCGCTGTTCTCCCGCGCCCGCGGCAACGTCACGCTCACCCCCGCGGGCGAGGCGCTCCTGCCGCTGGCCCGCCGCATGCTCGCCGACGCCGACACCGCCCGGCAGGAGGTGGCCGAGCTGGCGGGGCTGCGCCGCGGCCGCGTACGGCTGGGCGCCACCCCGTCCCTGTGCGCCGGGCTGCTGGCCGACGCGCTGGCCCGCTTCCACCGCGACTATCCGGGCATCCGGCTCCACGTCGAGGAAGGCGGCTCGCGCGACCTGGTCAGGGCGCTGGCCCGCGGGCAGATCGACCTCTCGCTGATCATCACGCCGCTCCAGCACGACGACCCCTCACTGGTGACCGAGGAGATCCTGCGGGAGAACCTGGTCGTCGTCTCTCCCAGCCACCGGCGGGCCGGGCCGGTGGGTGACGACATGGCGATCCGCCGGCCGTACGTGCGGATCGAGGACCTGCGCGGACGGCCGATGGTGATGTTCCGGCGCGGCTACGACCTGCGCGAGGCCACGCTCGCGGCCTGCCGTCAGGCGGGCTTCGAGCCGCGCTTCGCGGTCGAGGGCGGCGAGATGGACGCGGTGCTGCGGTTCGTGGAGGCGGGTCTCGGCGTGGCCGTGGTGCCGTCGATGGTGCTCGACGGGCGCCCGGGACTGACCGGCACACCGCTGGCGCCACCGGGCCTGAGCCGCACGATCGCGCTGGCCAACCGCAAGGACGTCGAACCGACCCGCGCGGCCCAGGCGTTCCGCGCTACTCTGCGGACATTTCTCGTCGAGGCCGCCCACGAAGGGACGCTTCCACAAGGGGTCGAGCTCATCGCAGAATGAACCAGCGATCGCTACGAGGCAGTGGAGAGGGCAGTGCGTGACGGCTTCACTATCCGAGACCCTCACCCTCGTCCTCATCGAGGACGACGACGGTGATGCCTTCTTGGTCGAGGAGCTGCTCAAGGAGGCGGAGGCACCCCCGCGCATCACCTGGGTACGCAGCCTGGCCGAGGGGCTGCCCAAGCTCACCGCCGACGTGCAGTGCGTGCTCGTCGACCTGTCGCTGCCGGACGCCAGCGGGCTGGAGGCCCTGGAGCAGGTGCTGGCGGCCGCGCCGCAGGCCGCGGTCCTGGTGCTGACCGGGACCAGCGAGGCGCACGTCGGCGTGGCCGCGGTGCAGGCCGGCGCCCAGGACTACCTGGTCAAGCAGGACATCACCGCCCGGCTGCTGGTCCGCTCGATCCGCTACTCCATGGAGCGCAGGCGCACCCAGCGGATGCTGGTCAAGGCGGAGGTGAGCGCCCAGGAGAACGCCCGGCTCGAACGCGGCCTGCTGCCCGTCCCGCTGCTGAACGGCGACACGATCGAGCACACCACCCGCTACCTGCCCGGCAGCCAGGGCGCCCTGCTCGCCGGCGACTTCTACGACACCGTCCAGACACCCGACGGCTCGGTGCACATCGTGGTGGGCGACGTGTGCGGGCACGGCCCCGACGAGGCCGCGCTCGGCGTCGCGCTGCGCATCGCCTGGCGCACGCTGGTGCTGGCCGGGCAGACCGGCGACGTCATGCTGCACGCGATGGACGCGCTGCTCAGGGTCGAGCGCAAGGCGCCGGAGATCTACACCACGCTCTGCACGGCCACCCTCACCCCCGATCTCGCCCACGCGGAGATGCGGATCATCGGCCATCCGCCGCCGGTGCTGATCCGCGACGGCGTGGTCGAGGCCGTCAGCGAGGGCCCGTCGGGGCCGCCACTGGGCATCTTCCGGGACGCGGAATGGCACGCCATCGACGTGCCCCTGGGCCAGGACTGGTCACTCATGCTCTACACCGACGGCCTCATCGAGGCGGCCGTGGAGCAGGACCAGCTTGGCGTCGACGGGCTCGTGGAGCTGGTGCGCGAGCACGGCCACGTCGACCTCGACCGGCTGATCCGGCACGTCGGAACCCTCACCGACGACCTGGCCGTGGTCCTCGTCCAGAGGAGAGCGCCGTGAACCTTCATCCGCTGCCGCCGGCCAAGGAGCCCACCGGCTTCGGCCGGCTGCCCGTGGCCCGCTGGTTCGTCGCCGCCGGCGTCGTCATGGCGCTGGCCTACGCCGCCGGAGTCGGCGTGACGCTGACGATGGTGGACCAGATCCGTACGATCCAGCCGCGCCCCGAGGTCGTGGCCCGGCTGGACCAGCTGAACACCATGCTCATCGTGGTCTTCACCGTCATCCTCGTGGCCGCCGTGGCGCTGACGTTCATGATCCGCTATGCCGTGCTCAAGCCCATGGCCCAGCTCGCCGGACAAGTCCGCGAGGTCGCGGCGGGCGACTTCAACCGCAGGCTGCGGGTCGACCGCCCCGCCGAGCTCGCCGAGCTGGCCTCCCACGTCGACTCGATGCGCGGGCGCATCCTGGAGGGCTGGCGCAGCGCCGAGGAGCAGGCCGACGAACTGCGGCGCTCCAACGGCGAGCTGGAGCAGTTCGCCTACGTGGCCAGCCACGACCTGCAGGAGCCGCTGCGCAAGGTGGCCAGCTTCACGCAAATGCTGGAGCAGAGGTACGGCCCGCAGCTCGACGACCGCGCCAAGCAGTACATCGGCTACGCCGTGGACGGCGCGAAGCGCATGCAGGTCCTCATCAACGACCTGCTCGACTTCTCCCGCGTGGGCCGGGTCCACGGCGAACGTGTGGTCACCGACACCGGCGAGGCCCTGAACACGGCGCTGGAGAACCTGTCGGCGGCCATCGAGGACACCGAGACGGTGGTCACCTCCGACCGCATGCCGAAGGTGGTGGGCAACAGGTCACAGCTGGTCCGCCTGTTCCAGAACCTCGTGGAGAACTCCGTCAGGTTCCGCGCCGACGTCCCCCCGCGCATCCACATCGGCGCGCGACGCACCGACAACGGCATGTGGGAGTTCAGCTGCTCCGACAACGGCATCGGCGTCGAGGCCAAGTACGCTGACCGCATCTTCCTGATCTTCCAGCGCCTGCACGCGCGCGACGTCTACCCGGGCACCGGCATCGGGCTGGCCCTGTGCAGGAAGATCGTGGAGTACCACGGCGGGCTGCTCTGGCTCGACCCCGACGGTGACGGCCCGGGAGCCACGTTCCGCTGGACCCTGCCGGAAGCGGAAGAGGACGCATGATCCCGATCGAAGTGCTGCTGGTCGAGGACGACCAGGGCGACATCCTGCTCACCCGGGAGGCCTTCGAGCTGAACAAGGTCAAGAACCGGCTGCACGTGGTCAACGACGGCGAGCAGGCGCTCGCCTTCCTGCGCCGCGAGGAGGGCTACGCCGACGCGCCCCGCCCGGACCTGGTCCTGCTCGACCTCAACCTGCCGCGCATGGACGGCATGGAGGTGTTGCAGGAGGTGAAGGCGGATGCCGCGTTGCGGTCGATCCCGGTGGTGATCCTGACGACGTCGGAGGCTGAGGAGGACATCATCCGCAGCTACCAGCTCCACGCAAACGCATATGTCACCAAACCGGTAGATTTTGACCAATTTATCCGAGTTGTCCGGCAAATAGACAATTTTTTCGTGACCGTAGTGAAGCTGCCGAACCAAGGACACCGCCTCTGACGTGCGGACGTGACAGGAATCACACAGGGCCATCGAAAAAGTGAGTGACCCTTCTCACAAAACGTGATGCCGTCGTCGTAACGTATCCCCCACCAAATGCGCGCCCGAGCGGAGACGCCGCGCGCTCAGCGACTCGAACCCGGACCCCAGGCGAGCAGGGTCCGCGGGAGGTGGAGAGGTCCGCGATGACCCAGACGACGCCTGAAAGCCCGGTAAGGAGACAGCGCGCGCAGATCAAAGTGCGCACGCTTCGCACCGATAACTGGTGGCTGGCCCCGCTGCTGACCTTTCTCGGGCTCAGCTCATTCCTTGTCTACGGCGTGTGGGCGATCTTCGACGGCAGCTACTACTACGCGCCGAGCGAGTACATAGCCCCGTTTTCGTCGCCGTGTTTTGCGACATCCTGTCCCGAGGGCGCCCGCTTCCTCGGGCTGGCGCCCTTCGGCGACTGGTACACCCTGCCGCCCGGCCTGCTGATCCTGGGCCTGCCCGGCGGTTTCCGGCTCACCTGCTACTACTACCGCAAGTCCTACTACCGCTCGTTCTGGCTTTCGCCGCCGGCGTGCTCGGTGCAGGAGCCACACGGCAAGTACACGGGTGAGACCCGGTTCCCGCTGATCATCCAGAACATCCACCGCTACTTCTTCTACGCGGCGATCGCCATCGGCCTGATCCTGGCCTACGACGCGGTCCTCGCGCTCATCCACACGCCGACCGGGCTCGGCACCTGGATCCTGATCCTCAACGCGGTGCTGATCAACCTGTACACGCTGTCCTGCCACTCGTGCCGGCACATCACCGCCGGCCGCCTGAACCACTTCTCCCGGCACCCGGTGCGCTACAAGGCCTGGACATTCGTCTCGAAGCTCAACGCCAAGCACCAGCCACTCGCGTGGGCCTCGATGTTCTCGGTGATGGGCGCCGACCTCTACGTCAGGCTCGTGGCCAAGGGCATCGTCAACTTCCCGTTCGCATAAGGAAAACCTGTGGAAATCGAGCGTCACGAATACGACGTCGTCGTCATCGGAGCGGGCGGCGCCGGGCTGCGAGCCGCGATCGAGGCCCGGCAGCAGGGCAAGCGCACGGCGATCGTCTGCAAGTCCCTGTTCGGCAAGGCCCACACGGTCATGGCCGAGGGCGGCGCGGCCGCCGCGATGGGCAACGTCAACTCCGACGACAACTGGATGGTGCACTTCCGCGACACCATGCGCGGCGGCAAGTTCCTCAACAACTGGCGGATGGCGGAGCTCCACGCCAAGGAGGCCGCCGACCGCGTCTGGGAGCTGGAGGCCTGGGGCGCGCTGTTCGACCGCACCAAGGACGGCAAGATCAGCCAGCGCAACTTCGGCGGCCACGAGTACCCGCGCCTGGCCCACGTCGGCGACCGCACCGGCCTGGAGCTGATCCGCACGCTGCAGCAGCGCGTCGTCGCCCTGCAGCAGGAGGACCACGAGACCCACGGCGACTACGAGGCCTACATCAAGGTCTTCCAGGAGTGCACGGTCACCCGCCTGCTCAAGGACGGCGACGCCATCTCGGGCGCGTTCGGCTACTGGCGCGAGACCGGCAACCTCATCCTCTTCGACGCGCCCGCGGTCGTCCTGGCCACCGGCGGCATCGGCAAGTCCTACGTCGTCACCTCCAACTCCTGGGAGTACACCGGCGACGGCCACGCCCTGGCCCTGCTGGCCGGCGCCAACCTCATCAACATGGAGTTCATCCAGTTCCACCCGACCGGCATGGTCTGGCCGCCCTCGGTGCGCGGCATCCTGGTCACCGAGTCGGTCCGCGGAGACGGCGGCGTACTGCGCAACTCCGAGGGCAAGCGCTTCATGTTCGACTACATCCCGGACGTCTTCAAGGACAAGTACGCCACCACCGAAGAAGAGGGCGACCGCTGGTACACCGACCAGGCCAACAACCGGCGCCCGCCGGAACTGCTGCCCCGTGACGAGGTGGCCCGCGCCATCAACGCCGAGGTGAAGGCGGGCCGCGGTTCACCCCAGGGCGGCGTCTTCCTCGACGTCTCCACCCGCCTGCCCGCCGAGGAGATCAAGCGGCGGCTGCCGTCGATGCACCACCAGTTCAAGGAGCTGGCCGACGTCGACATCACCGCCGAACCCATGCAGGTCGGCCCCACCTGCCACTACATCATGGGCGGTGTCGAGGTCGACGCCGACACGGGGGCGGCGGCCGTACCCGGGCTGTTCGCGGCCGGCGAGGTCTCCGGCGGCATGCACGGCTCCAACCGCCTCGGCGGCAACTCCCTGTCCGACCTGCTGGTCTTCGGCCGCAGGGCCGGGCTCGGCGCGGCCGAGTACGTCAACTCGCTCCCGGCCCGCCCCGCGGTCGCGCAGGAGTCCGTCGACGCCGCCAAGGCCGAGGCCCTCGCCCCGCTGGAGCGCAGTGGCGAGAACCCCTATGAGGTCCACCACGAGCTCCAGCGGACGATGAACGAACTGGTCGGCATCATCCGCAAGGCCGAGGAGGTCTCCGAGGCGCTGGAGGTCGTGGAGAAGCTCAAGGAGCGCGTCGGACTCGTCGGCGCCGCCGGCTCGCGCATCTACAACCCCGGCTGGCACCTCGCGCTCGACCTGCGCAACATGCTGCTGGTCTCGGAGTGCGTGGCCCGCGCGGCACTGCTGCGCCAGGAGAGCCGCGGCGGCCACACCCGCGACGACTTCCCGGGCATGAACCCCGAATGGCGCCGCAAGCTCCTCGTCTGCGCCACCCCCGACGGCGCGGCCGTCACCGTCGAGGAGAAGGTCCAGCCGCCGATGCGCAAGGACCTGTTCGACCTGTTCGACCTGGGCGAGCTGAAGAAGTACCTCACCGAAGAAGAGCTGGGGAACGCAGAATGAGTTACAAGGCGAAGTTCAAGGTCTGGCGCGGTGAGGGCGGTGAAGGCAAGCTCGAGGACTTCACCGTCGAGGTGAACGAGGGCGAGGTCGTCCTCGACATCATCCACCGTCTCCAGGCCACCCAGGCCCCCGATCTCGCCGTCCGCTGGAACTGCAAGGCCGGCAAGTGCGGCTCGTGTTCCATGGAGATCAACGGCAAGCCGCGCCTGGGCTGCATGACCCGGATGTCCACCTTCGAGGAGGACGAGACGATCACCGTCACCCCGATGCGGACCTTCCCCGTCATCAAGGACCTGGTGACGGACGTCTCGTTCAACTACCAGAAGGCCCGCGAAATCCCCAGCTTCACCCCGCCCGCCGACGTCCGGCCGGGCGAGTACCGCATGAAGCAGGTGGACGTCGAGCGCTCGCAGGAGTTCCGCAAGTGCATCGAGTGCTTCATGTGCAACAACGTCTGCCACGTGATCCGCGACCACGAGGAGAACAAGGCCGCCTTCGCCGGCCCGCGCTTCCTGATGCGGATCGCGGAGCTGGACATGCACCCGTATGACGTGGCGGACCGCCAGGACTCGGCACAGGAGCAGCACGGCCTGGGCTACTGCAACATCACCAAGTGCTGCACCGAGGTCTGCCCGGAACACATCAAGATCACCGACAACGCCCTGATCCCCATGAAGGAACGCGTCGTAGACCGCAAGTACGACCCGCTGGTCTGGCTGGGCAACAAGATCTTCCGCCGCCCGAAGTCCTAATCTCCCACCTCCAAAAGCGCCCGCCGCCACCCCGTGACGGCGGGCGCTTTCCGCGCCTTCAAGCGCCCGCCGCCCCCTGACTGCGGGCGCTTTTCCGCGCCTTCAAGCCGATGATCTGTTTCGGCCAGCCGCCCCCACGCCACCCCCCGCCGCAGGCGCA